>JANTGS010000023.1 GCA_024762795.1 Flavobacteriaceae bacterium
TTTGCCATTTGTGCAATGGCAAAATCGGCAATATTAAATTCCTGAGTAATTGAAACCGCGCCACTGTTTACAGATGCTTCAGTAACATATCCCTTTTGCAGATATTCTTTTAAACCGGTTCTTACCGGATTATTCTCAATCTGATCAGCGCCTTTCAACATGGCTTTATAAGCCTTTTGTACATCAAAATCACGGATTCCTTTTAAATAGCTATCGGTAATCACAATACTGGCAGGATCACCCACCATGGTAAAAGTTTCGGTAGAATTCAACTCCCATTTGGGCAGCCAGCCATTCTCATCATACATTTCCAGCATGGAATTGATCATATCGTGTTGCTGCCCCGGATAAGCTAAAGTTAAAAGCTGGTGAAGATTGCGATAAGTATCCCATAAGGAAAAAACCGTATAACGGCTTTCTGAGGTTTTTCCGATCATTCCTGTTTTGATCTCCGGATATTCCCCATTAAAATCATTTAAAGTATTGGGATGAATCTGAGTATGATACAATGCTGTATAAAAAATAGTTTTATCATCTTTTGTTCCGCCCGCTACCTGTATTCCCGATAATATATTATTCCATTCGGTATAAGTTTCCCTGTAGAGATCATCAAAGGATTTATCCCGGGTTTCTTTCAGCAGATTTTCCCGGGCATTTTCTATACTTACATACGATACCCCAATCTTTACTTCAATAGTCTCCTTTTTCTTTAACTGATACGTAAAATAAGTGCCTATACTATCTCCAACCACCATTCTCGTTGCATTATCCATCATCAGGGTTTTGCCGTTATATCCCATCCACTGAGCCTCAACCCCCGTGTATCTTTTAGTCTTTTTCCACACCCCGAAATGATCAGCGGGCTTTGAGAAACGGGCAACAAAATAAACCGGATAAGCAGATTCCGGATTGTTATAACAAAAAGAGCCTACAGTGCGCATACCTTCTATCTCTGTTGAAGAATTTATTTTAACCATGGCTCCCTGCTCGTTTGTAAGACCTAAACCTAAATTCAGCAAAATATTAGCCTCCCCGGCAGGAAAAGTATAGCGACTTACCCCTACTCTTTTTGATGCGGTCATTTCGGCTTTAATACCGTATTTAACCAGAATATTACTGTAATAACCCGCTTTGGCTACTTCATCAGTATAGGTTGTACCATATTTTAAATGATCGGTTTCCACTTTACCTGTAGTGGGCATAAGTAAAAGTACACCGAGATCAGGACAACCTACGCCACTCAGGTTGACATGACTGAAGCCTGTTAAAAAAGTATTGTAATATTCATAAGGCGTAGAAAACCACTGACTGTCCTTATCAAATTTATTTTGTTTTCCCGAAACATTAAAGGGGGTAACACTTACCATTCCTCTTGGTGCGATCGGACCCGGATTGGTTGTTCCATAATTTGAGGTTCCGATAAATGGATTTACATAAGAAGCTGCTTCCTGAGCAAAACTATTCCACCCAAAGGCTATGCCTAAAACAAAAAGCAGAATTAATTTTAAGGGTTTATTATAAATTTTAATATCTGTCATTTTAATGATCAATTAATTACTCTCATTTGCCCCATGTACTTTATCATAAAGATCTATCTTGCCCTCCAGCATTACGGCGATCACGGTATAATTCTCATCAATTACCTGTTTTGGCAGATCGATATAGGTGAGTCCGGGGTAAGTGCTCCAATAAACTTTACTAAAGACCTCATGATCCAGGATCGCTCCATTACCCACCACAAAGATCCTGTTGATCTTATTTTTAATGCCACGGATGGCCACTTTTCCATCTTTAGGAATATCGCGAACATAAAGATATAAAGTAGTGCTGTCTTTTGAAAGAGCCGTTGGCCCGTAATAATATTCGTAAGGTATTCCGGCTTCTGTTCCGTAAATAGCCTTGCTGTGCTTTTTGGTCCATCTGCCCAGGTCTTTTAATATCTTTACCTGCTCTTCAGGAATGGTTCCATCGGCTTTAGGCCCGATATCGAGCAACAGATTCCCTCCTTTGGAAATACAATCCACAAAAATATCAATGATTTGCTGTGAGGATTTGTAATGTTTATCAGCAGGCTGATATCCCCAGGATTCATTCATCGTCATACACAGTTCCCAGTATTTTGATTTGGGTTTGATGATGGGTAATCCTTGTTCAGGAGTATCGTAATCCCCCTTCTGTCGCAGTCTTGAATTGATAATGGTATAAGGATTGTTTTTAAGCAACATCGCTTTTACCTTCGGCACATCCCATTCTTTGTCATTATGCTCCCAGTCACCGTCAAACCACCAGACATCCGGATTGTATTTAGTTGCCAGTTCTTTTAACTGTCCCTGATAATATTTTTTAAACTTTTCCCATCTTTTGGGCTCCTCTGCTATTTTATAACGTTTTATATCTCTGGTAAAATCGGTATAAAGATCAGAAGACCAGTCGGGTAATGAAAAATAAATTCCAACTTTCAGATTATTCTTTCTCAGCTCTTTTATAAAGGGAGTCAATACATCCCTTTTGGCAGCTGAACTTTTAACTGCATTCAGATTGCCGTATTTTGTATCCCATAAGGCAAAACCATCGTGATGTTTAGAGGTGATCACTGCATATTTTGCCCCGCTTTCCGCAATCAGTTTAGCCCAATATTCGGGATTGTATTTTTTTGCGGTAAATCCTTTTAATTGTTTCAGATAATCCTCATGTGAGATATAATTATTATAAAACGACCAAGATTCGCTAATACCATTAACAGCATAAATTCCCCAGTGGATAAAAATACCGAGTTTGGCATCTTTAAACCATTCCATTTTCTGTTCCTGAAACTCAGAATCTTTATTCTCTTTAGTTTGTGCATTAAAAAGAAAAGGGATAAAAAGCAGTACTATTAATGTTCTAATATTATTTATCATGGTTATCTATTTATTGACCTTAGAAATTCTAAACACCCAGGCATATTTTGAAGGAGGATTCTTTCTCAATTTTTCCGGAATCATTACTTTTAAGCCGTTACCCTCACGCTTCCATTTTAAATTAGTTTTTGTTCCGGGCATACGGATCTTTGCTCCTTTTGCCGGAGAGATTGATTTTAAAACGATCTCTGCCGGAATTACATTTTCCCCTTTTTCTGCCAGATAGATCATGTAAACTTCTCCTTCATTTCCCTGAGTTAAACAAATCTTATCTTCTTTAAAAGGTTCTATAGGTTTGGTAGCGTAAATCGCCCGGCTATTCACCTTCATCCAGTCGCCAAATTCTTTTAACAGATCATAAGCTCCCTGTTGCCAGGTTCCGTCAGGACCGGGAGCAATATTTAGTAAAAGGTTTCCCCCTTTGGCTACTACATCTACCAAAGTATGGATTCCTTCTCTTCCCGACATATATTTGGCATCCGGAGTATATGACCATCCACCGCCTGAAATGATACAGGATTCCCATGGGTAAGGCAAAGTTTTCTCGGGGACTCTGTTCTCCGGAGTAAGATAGTTCTGATTCTTCCCGTGAACAGCTCGATCAACCACAATAAGTCCGGGTTGTTTCTTACGTGCTTTAACCACCAGTTCATCCATTTTAATATCCTGACTTACCTGCTTGTGCTTGATGAATCCTGTTTTGGTTTCTTTTAATTTCTTATCGAAAAAATGTTTCAACTCCTCTTTAGAGGCCTTAGAAACCCAACCTCCATCAAGCCATAAAATATTAACCTTACCGTAATCAGTTAGTAATTCTAAGATCTGATTATGAGTAAAATCTATAAATTTTTTCCACTTTTCCGGATATAGTGCAGGGTCATAGTTTACATTCCTGTCTATGGGTGGGAAATATGGATCCCAGTAATATTCACTATGCCAGTCGGGTTTTGAAAAATAGGCTCCTACCCAAAAACCATCTTTTCTAAATGAATTAAACACTTCTTTGGTAATATTTGCCTTAGGATTACTGCTGAAAGCACACTCTTTACTGGTCACCTTATAATCGGTATATTTTGAATCGAACATACTAAACCCATCATGATGTTTGGTTGTAAAGATCATATATTTCATTCCGGCATATTTTGCAGCTTCTGCCCATTTATCCGGGTTGAACTTAACAGGATTAAAGGTCTTCTTTAAACCTTCGTATTCTTTTTTATACTCAAAATAATTCTGTGGATTGGCTCCTTTTTTACGTTCACACCAACCGTAATCCTCCGGACAAAGCGACCACGATTCTACAATTCCCCACTGACTGTAAGTACCCCAATGCATTAATAATCCGAACTTCATATCCTGCCATTGATTAAGGTTTTGAAGTACCAAAGGATCTGTTTCAGGTACATATCGATCTTCTTCGTAGATAGCCTGAGCATTTATTTGCAAGCTAAATATTGTAACAAAAAATAAAATCGCTTTTTTCATGTGTTTAAAATTTATCATTATCGTTTTTTTATTGTTTATGTGTTCTTTTACTTAGTGAAAATGGAGCATTCTCCGGTTTACTTCCCCATTCTTTATCAGGCTGATCCCCCATATTAAATTCTAATTCTCCACCCTTTTGAATTTCCTCAAAACGAATAAAGGTATTCTTATAATCTTTTCCATTTAGTTTGGCCGATTGAATATAAAAGTTCTTTGCAGAATTGTTCTTTGCCTTTATGGTAAAAGTATTTCCGTTTTCCAGATGTAACTCTGCCTTTTTAAACAAAGGTCCTCCTATAACATACTGATCAACGCCGGGAGTAACCGGATAAAAACCTAAACTACTAAACACATACCAGGCTGAGGTTTGTCCGTTATCTTCATCTCCGCAATAACCATCAGGCGTGGCACTGTAAAGTTTTGTCAGTACATCTCGAATATGCAACTGTGCCTTATAGGCTGCTCCGGCATAATTATACAAATAGATCATATGCTGTACCGGCTGATTTCCATGTGCATAATTTCCCATATTTACAATTTGCATTTCCCTGATCTCATGAATGGTAAAACCATAATAGGAATCGTCAAAATGTGGTGGCATATCAAAAACCTCATCCAGTTTAGCCACAAATTCTTTTCTTCCATCCATCAAATCGACCAATCCCTGAACATCATGAAAAACCGACCAGGTATAATGTAAACTGTTTCCTTCTGTAAAGGCATCTCCCCATTTTAAGGGATTAAAAGGGGTTTGAAAACTACCATCCTTGTTTTTCCCCCGCATCCATTTGGTCTCCGGATCGAACAGATTTTTATAATTCAGCGATTGTTTATAAAACCTTTTGGCAATTTCCTTCTTTCCAAGTTTTTCCGCCATTTGAGCGATGGTAAAATCTGCGAAAGCATATTCAAGTGTTCTGGCAGCATTTTCATTGATTCCTACATCATAAGGTACATAACCCAGTGAATTATAATATTCAAGTCCTGCTCTTCCCACTGAATTTACAGGCCTGCCCTCTTCGACATCTGCATTTTTCAGCATGGCTTCCATGAGCAATTCTGTATCCATATTTTTTACCCCTTTAAGATAAGCATCAGCTATGATCGTAGCCGAATTGGATCCGATCATCACATCTCTGTGTCCCGGACTTGCCCATTCGGGAAGCCAGCCTGATTCTTTATAGGTATTCTCCAGCCCTCTCATAATTTCACTGTTCAGATCAGGATACATCATATTGAAAAAGGGAAATACTGCACGAAAAGTATCCCAAAAACCATTATCGGTAAACATATATCCGGAAAGGATCTTACCGTTGTAGGGACTGTAATGAACAACTTTATTGTCCTGATCCAGTTCATAGAATTTCCTTGGGAAAAGTAAAACCCGGTACAGACTTGAGTAAAAAGTACGTATATGACTTATATTATCATCTTCAACCCTGATCCTGCTGAGTTCTTTTTCCCAGGCCTGTTTGGCTTTTTCTTTGGTTTGTTTAAAAGTATCATTACCGATCTCCCTTTCCAGATTGATCTTTGCCTGTTCCTGACTGATAAAAGAGGAAGCTACTTTTACATGAACCACTTCTCCCCTTTTGGTTTTAAAACCGATAACAGCCCCTACATGACCCCCCTTATTCTCAACAGAATTCTTTTTGAGTTTCCACTGATCTCCCCAGGTATGATTTACTTCAAAATCCTTATCGAATTCGGCAACAAAATAGTTATGAAAATTATCAGGTACCCCTCCATTATTATTTCTGCAATAACCAATAATCTTTCTTTCTTTGGGTAAGATTTTCACCATAGATCCCTTAAAAAAGGCATCAAGCAGGATATAAGATTTTTCAGCTTCCGGAAAGGTAAATTTAAAATGTGCAGCACGCTCAGTAGGAGCCACCTCAGCAACCACATCATAATCAGCTAAATATACATGATAAAAATAAGGTTTAACTGTTTCTGCCTTATGTGAGAACCAGGAGGCCCGTTCCTCCTCTTGATATTTCAGATCTCCGGTAACAGCCATTAAAGAAAAAGCTGCATAATCATTTAGCCACGGACTTGGCTGATGGGTTTGTTTAATCCCTCTGATCTTATGTTCTCTGTATTTGTAGGTCCATCCGTCTCCCATTTTTGAGGTCATGGGTGTCCAGAAATTCATCCCCCACGGCAATGCAATGGCCGGATAAGTATTCCCGTTAGACAGGCTGAACTCAGAATCGGTACCCATCAAAGAATTTACATAATCCACAAGACTTACCATTTCTTTTTGAACCTTTTGTTCTTTTAATTCTTCCCATTTACAGGATACAAGGAACAATACTAATAATACCAGTACAATTTTTAAACTGTTTTTCATCATTATTTTATATATTATTCAACAAGAATCTCATCAACAAAGGTCCATACTCCTCCATTTTTTGGGGTCTTCATATGTTCTGTAATTACTTTAACATATCTTACCTTTTGTTTTTTAAAAGATATGACAAAATCTTTAAGTTCTGAGTCACCATTTTTAGCATAAGACCTTTTGATCTCCCCTGCTTTTTTAAAGTTCTTTCCATCAGAAGATAACAACACTTCGATCTTTGCAGGAAAATAGATCCCCGAGCCTTGGTTTTCCAAAGATCCAACCGTAACCCTGCTTATTTCTTCTTCTTTAGCAAGGTCTACCACCACTTTCATATCATTCCCGATCCATGCCTGCCACTGACCATCATGAAAATTTTTGCTTCCCCTAAGAGTATTGACCAGCGCAGATTTACCTGAACCCTTATAACTATCACTGTAGGGAACCAGATAATCTACCTTATGAGCAACCGCTTTGTGGAACCTGATCGTATCTGTAAAAAGCTTTCCAATGGGTTTATCTCCTTCAAATAAAGAAGCCTTTATGATCGTAGTCTTATTGATCTCAATGGGTTTAGAGTATTTTATCGCTTCTTTATTCAGATCTTTATCTCCCAAGATATAACGAATATCAGAACCCGGAAATTCATTTTGTAAACTTATACTTACCACTTTATTCTCTAAATTAACTTTTGATGAGGCCGTTACAAGATACGCACTTTTCGCATTATTAATTCCCATCTGATCATATCGATGCATCATTTTTTTGATCCTTACGGAGAAATCCTTCCAGTTTCTCAATTCTTTTGGACTCCATACGGTTTCTGCCAGAGCAGCTATTCGTGGAAAGATCATATATTCTGAATGGGATTCTGTAGGAATATATTCCGACCATAAATTGGCCTGACCTCCCAACACATGCTTAGCTTCTTCCGGAGTCATTGATTCAACAACTGGATCAAACTGATAAACTTTGCTTAAAGGAAGGTATCCGCCGATAGCCAGAGGTTCTTCATTTTGCGGCCCCTGATAATAATCGAAATAACAAGGAATTCTCGGAGTCATTACCACATCATGGCCTTTTTCAGCTGCTTTCAGTCCGCCTTTTACACCTCTCCAGCTCATTACTGTTGCTTCAGGTGCCAGACCTCCTTCGAGAATTTCATCCCATCCGATAAGTCTTTTTCCATGGGCATTGATAAATTTCTCCATCCTCTTGACAAAATAGCTCTGTAATTCCTCAACACTTTTTAGCTTTTCTGATCTCATACGTGCCTGACAATGCGGACATTTTTTCCAGTTGGTTTTAGTAGCTTCATCACCACCGATATGTATATATTTTGATGGGAAGATCTCCATTACTTCCAATAAAACATTCTCTATAAATTTAAAAGTACTTTCTTTTCCTGCACAATAGATCTCTGTAATGGGCCATACCCCTCCGGAAGGAACACCGATAGGATTTCCGGAACAAGACAATTCAGGATATGCTGCAATAGCACTCATTACATGTGCCGGCATCTCAATTTCGGGTATTACCTCAATATTTCTGCTTTGCGCATAAGCAACGATCTCTTTTAGATCTTCCTGACTTAAAAAACCACCATAAGTTGCTTTTTCTCCGGGTTTAGTCTTTTTTCGTGCATTCCATACCTGATCTTCCTGGTCTACCCTCCATGCTCCTACTTCAGTAAGCTTCGGATATTTTTTAATCTCTATTCTCCAGCCCTGATCATCAACCAGATGCAAATGCAAAACATTCATTTTATGTATCGCAAGCCGGTCAATGGTTTTTTTGATATATTCTTTCCCGAAGAAATGACGTGAAAGATCTAACATCAATCCTCTCCACTGAAAACGGGGCTGGTCTTTGATCTCTATTTTAGGCACCAGCCAGGCAATATTTTCAGTTACTTTATTCTTTTCAATCTCATCAGGCAATAACTGGATCAAGGTCTCAATTCCGTAAAGAAATCCACCGTAACTTCCTGATACAATACTTATCTTATCTTTATCTACATTAAGTTTATAAGCATCTTTTGGCAAATCTCCTTTTACAAATTCCACAATTCCTTTTTTAGGTGCTTTATCTGCATTGACCATCTCAGGAGACCATCCGGCTGCCCTTTTAAATCTATCTGTAAAGATCTCAGCTACAGGCTTCTGATCCTGTCTTGATAAAACTATCTTTATATCTTTGGTAATCTCAAAACTACCTCTTTTTAAATTCATTTCGGCAGGTTTGGGAATAATCGATATTTCTTCTTTTGTAAAGTTTTTTTGTGCCGGTGAAGTACACGAAACCCAAAATGTTATTAAAAAAACCGCTAATACTAATAAACTCTTACTTTTCATCACTTATATATTTTACTTGACAAATAATTATTATCAGAACCCTTAAGTTCTTTGTTAGGCTGAGGCCCCATCACAAAAATGAGTTTCCCTCCGGCCATAATTTCAGAATGTTTTAAATAGGTTCTTCTTAAATCCTTACCATTCAGTTTGATGGATTGAATATATTTATTTTCTTTTGAATTATTTTTTGCTTCGATGCTAAAGAACTTATCATTCTCCAGATATAAAGTTGCTTTATTAAAATAAGGAGAACCAATATTGTAAATTCCCTGAGCCGGATTTACCGGATAAAAACCCAAACTACTAAAAACATACCAAGATGACATTTGTCCGCAATCCTCATTACCACAATGCCCATTGGGTGTATTTTTATACTGAGTTTCCAGTATCTCACGAATTATTGTTTGAGTTTTCCAGGGTTTTCCAACAAAATTATACAAATACCCCACATGATGGCCTGGCTCATTACCGTGCGCATATTGTCCAATCATGCCTGTACTGAAAATTGGTAATTTATCCTCCGGTAACGGATCAAAACTGAACATCGAATCTAATTTCTGTTCAAACGGAATTTTACCTCCAACCGAAGCGATCAGTCCTTCCACATTTTGCGGCACATACCAAAAATATTGCCAGGCATTGCTTTCGCAGAAATAAGGAGTGTATTCCTTAGCAATAAAATGTTCTATGAATTTTCCATTTTTATATCTGGGCCTCATAAAGGTACTGACTGAATCGTAAACATTACTCCAGTTCTCCGATCTTTTAAGATAATACCGGTAATCTTCTTCTTTACCCAGATCTTTTGCAAACTGAGCAATACACCAGTCATCATAAGCATATTCCAGGGTTTTGGAAACCGACCAGTTCTCGTGTTCCTTATCAATAGGAACATAACCCAGTTTTATGTATTCCGATATCTGCCTTGATGAATCATTTGCACTTTTTACACAAGCCTCGTAAGCCTGATTTGCATCGAATCCTTTCACTCCCTTAAAATAAGCATCTGTAATTACAGGAACCGCATGGTAACCAATCATCATATTGGATTCATTGCCCTGCAGAGACCAAACCGGCAACAAACCGGTTTCTTTATAATGAGCCAGTAATGATTGTATCAAATCAGAAACTCTTTCCTGTTGCAGGATGGTGTACAGTGGATGGGCAGCCCTGTATGTATCCCAAAGGGAAAAGGTATCATATCTTTCAAATCCTGCTGCCTTTTCGATTTTACCGTTGGCTCCTTTATAAAAACCTTCTGTATCGCTGAGCAAGTTCGGGGCCAACATACTCTGATACATCATGGAATAAAAAATCGATTTTGATTCCTTATCGGGAGTTTCTATTACAATCTTTTGTAGGTGTTTCTCCCATACCTCTGAAGCTTCTTTTCTGATCTGATCAAAGCTTTTATCTTTTACTTCAGATTCAAAAGATTTTCTTGCTCCCTCAATATTTGAGGTTGACAACCCGGTTTTAATAGTGATCTGTTCCTGATCAGCCGTATTAAACCACAATTTTATCCTGGTATTCTTACTTTTAACCTGATTTGTTTTTTGTAAAGTATCATTTGAATAGAGGTTATATCTTGTAAAATCTTTTGAGAATTTCATTACAAAATATACTCGCTGATCCTTTGCCCAACCTGTTGATTTCCGGTATCCTTCTAAAGTTTTTTTATCAACAATCTTGATATAAGTATCCGTTGGAGCATCCCAGTTTAAGGCATAGCCCAGATCAATTGTAATTGCAGAATGTTTATCCTCAGGAAAAGTATAACGCTGAACACCGGTCCTTCTGGTTGCGGTTAACTCTGCTTTGATACTAAAATCAAGAAGTTCAACGGAATAATATCCCGGAGAAGCTTCTTCCTCGTCATGTGAATACCGTGAATAAGGTCTGAAACCGTTTTCTTTAATCTTTTTTGAGGAGCTGCTGTTGGTGGGCATTACCAGAATATCATAAAGATCACCGGCACCGGTTCCGGTTAAATGCATATGGCTAAATCCACTGATGATCGAATCAGGATAATAATATCCGGCAATCCTGTCCCAGCCGGAAATGCCTATATCGGGACTCAGTTGTACCATACCGAAAGGGACAGTTGCACCCGGGTAAGTATTTCCGGGACCGTCAGTTCCTATAAAAGGATTTACAAAATCGGTTAAACGGCTCTGGTCAATACTTTCCTTCTTGCAGCCTGTCAGCAGTGCTAATAACAGAACGGATATCAAGAAATTACGAACCATAAATAATTATTTCAGGCCTGTTTTGGTCTCTTTAATGGTTTTTAAATATTCCGGGGTCAATGCGGGTCCGTCAAAAAAGGTAACTCCTATAGCTCCATTTTTCTTTGCATACAGAATTGCTTCTTTTAACTCGACTCCCGATTTGAAGGGAGGGATATAGATACCGGTACTTAATTCGGTATTCATTCCTTTCAGATCTTTTACGCCCTGAGCTGTGGCATATCCGATCCAGTCGATCTCTTCATTGTAAAAACCGTGATAGATCATCGGATATACCTTATCAATATTCCACTTATCCCATCGCTGACGCACCATATGATCGGCCATTTCCGGATAAGGAAAAACAGCTGCCGTAAGTTTTTTCCCGTGTTTATGAACGATATCATAGGCCTCATCAACAACTTTTTTAATGGCGTTCAAACGAAACTGTTTCCACTCCATATCAATGGATGTGTTATGACTTTTTAAAGGATTCTTATGATGCATCTTTTCAAATTCGGCAATACATACATCGCAATAACAAAAATCATATTCAGGTAATTCTACATCCTGAACCAGATTGTATTTGGGCAACAAGCCTATGGGTAAGAAAATATCAGGAAAACGGATATAATCCAAATGCACACTTTCTATACCGTCAACCCTGGCCAGTTCTTCCACCAGGTGCAATACATGTGCTCTCGATTCTTTTCTTGTCGGACACAACCACTGATAATAATCAACATAAGGTCGTGTATCATAACAGGATTTCCCCTCTTTGCTTACCGCATACCATTCAGGATGTTGCAGGGCAACTTTATCTCCGGGTCTGTTCATGGCCATGATCCAGGCATGCACTTTTAAACCTTCCTTTTTGGCGACAGGAACAAGTCTTTTTAACAAAACAGGATCTGTATTGGTATTGATCAGTACCTCGTCAATACCTGCATTGCTGTATTTTTTAAATTCTTTTACATACTCTGCCTCTGATTTATCCTTTCTGGCTGTAATCCATACACCATAGGTAAATTTAGAATTGTGTTTTCCTGTTTTTTCTGTTACTTTCCGGCTATCGGCACAGGAGGCCAATAACATCAGTGTTAAAACTGCAAATATCTTTAGTATTCTCATAATGATTTATTTTGATAATATTCCTGATTTTCCATCCTGCAGGATATACCAGATCTTTCCGGTAAACGGGCTCTTAAGAGTGAGGGAATATCCCAAAAGATGTGTTTCAGCCTTTAGCGGGATTTTCTCACCCCTGACCTGAATTGAATCGGGTATCAAAGATTTATTCCACCTATTGCCGGCACTGTAATTTGCTCTCATTTTTCGATAAATCTTATATAGTTTCATTTTAATCTCTACATCTGGATCATATTGAAAAACATCTTTTTCGCCTACTTTTTTTTCTGAGAATTTTACAAATCCCCAATGTTCCGGTTCATGCATATTGATCACACCCTGCGGAGACCATACCCAGTTGTGTTCGGGAAGATATTTTCCTAACTTATCTTTCTTTCTTTGATATTTACCCTCGATCAGCTCAAAATCCCAGTTCACTCTTGAGAAATTCACCCGCCAGGTTTTTCCCCGCGGAGCAATGATCTGATCATCATAGGTTTCGTTGATAGATTTCCACGGAATGGCAATTTCCACAGTCCATCTTTCATCTGTATCACGCGGATCATTTAGGGTACCATCAATATGAACAGCTGTTTTTATCCCTTTATAATCCCAGTTATTCAAAACAACTCCGTGATCCCGGTAAGGTTTGGAAAGAAACAAATCCCAAATGGTATTCAGGGCATTCATCTCAAATTCATAATAATTATGTGTATCACCATCAGGATCTATAAAAAACTCAAAATCATTGTTATAAAAAACCACGGCATCTCTTGTGGTAATATCGGCCCATATATGAGGTTCTTCAAGTTCAGCATAAAAATAAAAGAACACATCATCCCACATCATCTTCATACGGGTTCGGTAAGTGGGTGTTTTTATCCCTTCAATATCAATAAAATCATCTGTCCAGGAAACGTTACTCCATGACTCCTCGGTAGCTTTTCCATCAATCTTCATGGGCTCATCAGTATGATAGGCAATATAATTATGGGGCAGTTGACCTTGGGCATTTAAAGAGAAGCTTATTATTAAAAGAACCATCACGAAGTTTGTTCGAAACACACGTATTTTTGATAAATCACCTTTCATTTACTGTATTTATAATGAGTTTTCGATGGTAAACTTTACAATCTCACTGATATGTCCGAAAGATAAAGCCACCACCGTATCGGCTGCACCGTAATAAATTGCAATTTTATCTTCTTCCGTATCATGCAATGCAGCACAAGGAAAAACCACATTTTGAACATCCCCAATCATTTCGTAATCTACTGCCGGCCCCAACAAATAATCACGGGTTCGGTATTTTACAATTTCAGGTTGTTCTTTATCGAGAATTGCAGCACCCATAGCATATCGGAAACCATTACAGGATGTGATCACCCCGTGATAGATCATCAGCCAGCCTTCATCAACCAAGATAGGTATAGGGCCTGCGCCGATCTTCGTACTTTGCCAGCCACTTTCTTCAAAAGCTGTTGCTTTCATTACACTGCGATGTTCTCCCCAGTATTTCATATCCGGGCTGTAACTGATAAAAATATCACCAAAAGGAGTATGACCGTTATCACTTGGCCGGCTCAGCATAGCATATCTTCCGTTGATCTTTTTTGGAAACAATACCCCGTTTCTGTTAAACGGTAGAAACGCATTTTCACATTGATAAAAATCCTTAAAATCATAGGTATAACCAATACCAATTGTCGGACCATTATAACCATTACACCAGGTGATCCAGTAACGATCTTCAATAAAAACTACTCTCGGATCATATTTATAATCTGAATCGATCATATGGGTATTACCAGGCTTCATTTCGATCGGGTCATACTCGATCTTCCAATCGATACCATTATCGCTTTTACCTGCAAAAATATTCATTTGAACCGCTTTATTATCGCAACGGAAAACTCCGGCAAAACCATCTTTATAAGGTACAACAGCACTGTTAAAAACACTGTTTGAAGTAGGAATGGCATAACGATCGATGATTGGATTTTTAGAATATCTCCAAAGTATATCACTACATCCTTCAGGCCTGTTTTCCCATGGTATCTTTTTATTATTCATCATTTTTATATTTTTTAATTTGGAATTTTTCTGACCCGGTCCAGCCAGGTTTTTTTAATTATAAAACTGGTTATTAAAAATACTCCAAAAACAATTCCTGTTTTACGATAATCTCTAAAAATAAAATATATTGGTAACAATATCATAGAGGATTGCCAGATAATTCCAATGGTCACATTGAACATATCCAGCCAGAAGTCGTTATTTTTAGTAAAATCGGGATCTTCTTTTTTAACCTCCTGATAAACAGGATCCCACCAGCCCCAGGGTTTTACATTTTTATAAAATGATTTCAAGGTTTTCATATCGGTTGGTTCTGTTAAATAAGTACCCAGTAAGGAACCCAATAATGAGAAACCAAATATGATCGGGAAAAGATAGATCGCCGGAATACTGATCAACTGATATAAAAAGGACCCGTGATCGAAGTTCGCTTTATTCTGCTCTAAAAAGAATTGGGCAGAAGCTATGACCAAACCGGATAACATTCCCCAGAAATATCCCCAGCCATTAAATCGCCACCAGATCCATTTTAAAAAGTTAGCAGCAACATAACCCCCAAATAAAGCGCTGGTGATCCATAAGGTTAGTGAATTGATTGACTCTGCATAAAATCCCATAAAAACACCAAGTCCAACCACTAAAAATGAAGCAATATAACTTGCCTTGATATAATGTTGCGGCGTAGCATTTCGTTTAAAATATTTTTTATAGATATCGTTTACAATATAAGCTGGACCCGCATTAACAAAAGCTGAGAAAGTCGACATGAATGCTGCCAGCAATCCCGCAAGCAACAATCCTTTTAGCCCCACAGGAATATGAAAATTGATAACCTTGGGCAATAAAAGTTCTAGTTCACTTCCGGTTAAGTTTCCATTGGCAGCATAACCTGGACCAAGAGCTACAATGGCAATAACAACAATACCTGCAATAAGCAGATATCTAGGAATAAAAAGAATCAGATTGGTAAACCCGGCCATATATGCAGCTTCTTTAACCGTTTTTGATGACAAAATTCGTTGAAAGTCAAAACTTGGCGTAGGGCCGGCGATACTGGCAAAGAAACCTTTAAAGAGTGTCATACCAATAAATGCCCCAAACATTTTATATCCTTCAGAATTGATCAGGTTATTAAACTCTGCAAATTTTCCGGTCCATTGATCTCCAAATTCCCAGCCAAAGAAAACATTTTTCCATTCGGGAGTGATGATACTGTTGATCTCTACATCAGTTATGATAAAAAAAGTATATCCGGCAACTATCACACTGGCAATAACCATAATAAGATACTGTAAAACTTCAGTAGCCACTACCGAGAACATACCCCCTTTAATGGTATAAACCGTTGTTAAGAAAATAATGATCATTGCATAGCTTTGTGCCGAGGTAAAAACCTGATGATTACCAACCATAAAGGTCATATCCCAGGGTAAAATTACCGTCATAAATTTTCCAACCCCTTCAAAAAAATAAGCTATAAATCCAATAGCCGACACAATAGCAAAAATGGCCACAATAATATGTGAGGCTCTTCCTGCTTTTCCATCACCAAAGCGGGTTAATATCCATTCAGATCCTGTTAATGTGTTCGATCTTCGTATCCATATGGCGAGAAACATCATCACAAAAATCTGATTCCAGATGGGCCACATCCACATAAACATAAAACTTTTTACACCGTACAGAAACAATATTCCCACCATCCATGCTGTACCCGAGACATCAAACATCCCGGATCCGTTACTCAACCCGAGGAAATACCATTTGATATCATTTCCCCCCAGAAAATATGATTTTAAACCTTTTGATGCTTTTTTTGATACCCAAATACCAACAAAAAGGGTAATTAAGATATATAATATTATGATTGAAATATCAATGAGATCCATTTTAATTTTTCTTTAGTTTTTAATTCCCCAATTTTTGTTCGGTTTATCTCCCATAATGAAATGAAGTTCTCCTCCCTGTTTTATTTCCTTATGAGTTATAAATGTTCTGTTAAACTCTTTTCCATTCAGTTTGGCCGATTGAATATAAATATTCTCCGGTGAAGCATTTTCAGCAATAATTGAAAAGCTTACTTTATCGGATATTTTTATTGTTGTCTTTTCAAAAACAGGACTTCCGATCTGATATTCTCCCGAAGCAGGATTGTAAGGATATAATCCCATGGCACTAAAAACATACCAGGCCGACATTTGTCCACAATCTTCATTACCACTTAATCCGTCCGGAGTGCTAAAATATTGTGTTTTCAAGATCTCTCTTACCCAATATTGTGTTCTCCAGGGCTGCCCTGAAAAATTAAACATATAAGCAATATGATGACTCGGTTCATTCCCATGGGCATATTGCCCGATCAAACCTGAAATATCAGGAGAAACATTATCTCCTTTCAGTTCGGATGATTCGGCAAACAGCTGCTCGAGCATTTTAGAAAATGAAGCATTTCCACCATGCATTTCTATCAGTTTTGGCGTATCCTGTAAAACAAACCAGCTGTGTTGCCAGGCATTTCCCTCTGTATAATCGGCATGAACTCTGTGAGCAGAGAATTTTGGATCAAAAGGCTCATGCCAGCTCTTTCCATCTGATGAAAGCCCTCTCATAAATCCTGATTTGGGATCATACAAATGCTGATAGGCTTTTGACCTGTTTAAAAAATATTTATAATCTTCTTCTTCGCCCAGTTCTTTGGCGATCTGCGCCACACACCAGTCGTCATAAGCATATTCCAGTGTAATAGTTACGGATTCATCCAGTTTATCAAAAGGAATATAGCCGTATTCTTTATAAAACTTTAAACCTCTTTCCTCTCCCATCAGGGTATTTTTCATGGCTTTATAGGCTTTCTTAATATCAAAACCCTTGATCCCTTTAAGATATGCTTCCGCTATGACGGGAATAGAATGGTAGCCTGTCATGGTATTGGTCTCATTAGCATAGAGTGTCCATACAGGCAAAGATCCTCTTTCGTCAAAATACATTAACATCGAGTTGATCATATCGGAAACTTTCTCAGGATCTATAATTGTTAATAGTGGATGCTCTGCCCTGAAAGTATCCCAAAGCGACAAGGTAGAGTATGCAGTTATGCCTTTTGAGGAAACAATGGTGTCGTTCTCCAGTCGAAATTCCCCATTGGCATCGCTAAAAGTAACAGGAGCTATTTGCGTATGATATAAAGCAGTATAAAATATTGATTTTAAGGAATCTGCCGGAGTTTCAACTACAATTTTTGAAAGATCTTTATTCCATATCCTTTTCGCATTAGTTTTAGCCTGATCAAATGTAAAATCACTTTTAGTTCCGGTCATATTTTCTTTTGCATTTTTAATGCTTACAGAAGAAACACTTACTTTAACCTCCAGCTGACCTTTTTTATCTTTATCAAAAAACAACTGGGTTGCGGATTTAATTCCTGTTATAGTTTTTGTCTCTTTTATATATTTTCCATCTTTTATCAGATCAAAATTTGTTATGGGCTTAGAGAACCGGGCTACAAAGAATACTTTCTGATTTTTAGCCCATCCCGAACTAAAACGATACCCTGATACGGTAAATTCATCTTCTACTGTAACAGAACTTTTTAATACCCTGTCCCAGTTGATGGTAAAACCCAGATCAAGCACCACCGATTCCTGAACATTGTCCTTAAAAGTATATCTGTGAAAAGCAGTTCTCTGATCTGAGGTCAATTCGGCTTTTACATTAAAATCCTTTAAAAAAACACTGTAATATCCCGCCTCAGCTACCTCTTCGTCATGAGAATAATGAGATTTATAAGGCAGGTCATCCCTGTTTTTAACCTCTTTTGTCAGATCTAATTTTTTATTTACCGGCATCATCCTGATATCCAGCAGATCACCTATTCCTGTTCCACTGAGGTGCAGATGGCTAAATCCGATCATGATGGAATCAGAATAATGATATCCCGAACACCAGTCCCATTTTGAAATTCCGTTATCAGGGCTAATCTGGATCATCCCAAAGGGAACTGTAGCTCCCGGATAAGTATGTCCATGCCCTCCTGTTCCTATAAAAGGATCTACAAATTTTGTAAGATTTTCTTTTTGTGTTTTCTGTTCTTTTTCCTGTTCTGAACAGGAAAGAATCAGAAAAATACTCATAAAAAATAGTAAACTAAAATATCTCATTTTATTATTTGATCTTTAATAATGCTTAAATTCTCAATTTTAGATTAAATATTTATAATTTTGAACTTTTAGAAAATAAAATTAGACGTACAACCTATATTCGTAGTTAAACATCAAAAAAAGTTAAGAATTTGGAACAAAATGAAATTACGGTCCAAAATAATTACAATCCGAATAACCGGATTACCTTAAAACATCATATCATTTTTTGGGTGATCTATTTTATATTGAACACCCTTCGCTGGGGGAGTTATTTTGATGATTATTCCTACTCCCTTATTACGAATATACTAGGGTTTGCCATACATATGTCTCTGTGTTATCTGAATATTTATGTTTTGATGCCAAAGTTCGTTTTTAAAAAGAAATATCTTTTGTATATCCTCATTCTTTTACTCTCTCTTTTTACAGCTGTACTGATTAAATTTAACGTTACTTACCTTCTTTTTGAACACGAAGTATGGCCCGAAGGACCCGAACGTATTGATCATCTGACGCTTAATTATTCTGTAAATATGATGATCGGTGAACTTTATGTAATTGCATTTGTTACAGCCATAAAAACTACAATGGACTGGTTGTCGGAACACAAACGCCTGACCGATCTGGAAAAAGAGCAAATGGAAACACAGCTTCTTTTTTTAAGGAATCAGGTTTCACCACATTTCTTTTTCAATACTTTAAATAATATTTATTCTCTGGCTCTGGAACAATCAAAAAAAACACCCGATGTGATTTTAAAATTATCAGAAGTAATGCGGTATTTGCTTTATGAAACCAAAAATAAGCGAAAAAGTCTGGAAAGTGAATTGAAATGTATCAAAAATTATTTGGATCTTGAGGAACTCCGCCACAGCGAAAATCTTGAAATCGAAATGGCCATTTCCGGAAGTACTAAAAATAAAACCATTGCGCCTCTTTTATTATTGCCCTTTATTGAAAATGCATTTAAACACGGAGCCAATAAAAATATTGGGAAAATAAAAATTAAAATCAACTTTAACGTATCAGATGATTTTCTTTATTTTAGTATCTCAAATCCAAAGCCGGCAAAGAATCTCTACGAGAAAAAAGAAAATTCTTTTGGAGGAATTGGATTAATGAATGTTAAAAAGAGACTTAATTTAGGATATAAAAAAGAAGACTATCAATTAGATATTTCTGATAAGGATGAACTTTACAAAGTGAGTTTAAAGTTAAAGGTTGCGTAAAACCAAAAATAAAGATGAAGATTAGATACCTGATTATTGATGATGAACCTTTGGCCATCAACGTGATAAAGCATTATTTGCAGCCATTTGAGAACTACAAGTTTGCCTCGAGCTTTGACAATGCCATTGATGCACTGAATTACCTGAGAAACAATACAGTAGATCTAATCTTTCTCGATATAAATATGCCGGTTCTCGATGGCTTAAGCTTTATTAAGAGCCTGAAAGTAAAACCCATGATCATTATAACCAGTGCCCATAAAGAATTTGCCCTGGATACCTACGAACTCGATGTACTCGATTATCTCTTAAAACCTATCGATTTGCCCAGGTTTATTAAAGCTCTGAATAAGGTTGAAAAAAAGATCTCAACACAAAATTTTATGCTCTATGATCAAAATGAAAGGCCCTTTCTCTTTATCAAGATCAACAAGAAAAAAATGAAAAAGATTTATCTTGACGAATTGCTGGTTATAGAATGTTTAAAAGATTATTTAAAGATCATCACTACTTCAAACAAATATATTATTCATCAAACCCTTGCCAGTTTTACCGAACAGTTACCTCCTGATAAATTTATACGAATACACCGGTCTTTTACGGTTTCTCTGGATAAAATTGATACCCTTGAAGGAAACAGCATCGAGGTTGGGGGCGTAAGATATGTGATAGGAAGAACATATATCAAAGATGTTAAAGACAAGATCTTAAATCATTCTTAATCCTTATTTTATTCTTTTTCTCTTTATATTTAGAGCTGTTTTTGACTAAAATACAATAATGTTTAAAATAGTTTTGTAATATTTGTAAGCAATTCATAATTCAAACGTCTATTAATTTAACAAACACACATAAACCAAAAAAAATAAATTTTAAAATCACAAACATTATGAAAAGATTTACATTAGCTTTTGCTTTTTTACTGACTCTTAGTTTAGCCTTTACTTCCTGCAATGACGGCCAAAAGAAAGACGTTAAAAAAGTAGAAAAGGAGATTAAAAAGGAATCCAAAAAGCTTGAAAAGGAAGTGAAAAAAGACACTAAAAAAACTGAAGAAGCTGTAAGCAAAGAAGTTGAAAAGGTTAAAACCGATCTTGCAATGAACGATTATCAGTGTCCGATGAAATGTGAAGGCGATAAGGTTTATCACAAACCCGGCAAATGCCCTAAATGCGGTATGGATCTGAAAAAGGTTGAAAAGAATTAAACTTTCTTAAAAAATACAGAAAGGGGTTGATGAAAAAACAACCCCTTTTTTTATCTAAAAATTTTCAATCTTCTGATTGTTCAGCAAAATTTGTATTTTTAAGAAATTAACACATCTTATTAATATGAGCACAGTTTCTTTTAAAATACAATTTCTCGGAGCCGCAGGAACCGTTACAGGATCTAAATATCTGTTAACGATTGGTGATAAAAAAATTATGGTTGATTGTGGTTTATTCCAGGGGGAAAAAGCTTTACGACTGATGAATTGGGAAGATCCAAAATTCCATCCCAATGAAATAGATTTTGTTTTGCTTACCCATGGCCACCTCGATCATACAGGATACCTACCACGAATGGTAAAAAAGGGGTTTCGGGGTAAGATCTATGGTACTTATCCAACACTTGATATTGCCAGGATCATTTTAAAGGATACTGCAGAAATTCAGGAAAAAGAAGCCGAGAGAGCCAACCGGGAAAAATTCTCCAAACACCATCCCGCTCTGGCCTTTTACAACCGTCATGATGTTAAGAAAACAATCCGTTTGTTCAGGGGAATGCCTCAGAATCAGTGGATCACTATGTTCAAAGGTTTTAAAGTGCGTTTTCAGTATAACGGACATATTTTAGGAGCTACGAATATTGAAATAGATCTGAATGGAAAAAGAATTGTTTTTTCGGGAGATATAGGAAGACTTAATGACCTATTACTTTACGATCCGGCAAGACCTAAGAGAGCTGATATTTTATTAATGGAATCCACGTATGGAGGAAGATCACATCCCGATGAAAAAGATATGATTCCAAAGATTGAAGATATTGCAAATCAAACCTTTAGTAGAAACGGAATACTTTTCGTTCCCAGTTTTTCCGTTGAAAGAGCTCAACTTATGATGTATATCTTCTGGCAATTAAAAAAGAAGAAAAGAATCCCCGATATTCCTATGATCCTGGACAGCCCTGAAGGAGCTGATATTCTTAAACTCTTTAAAAATACGAGAGATTGGCACAAGCTTGAAAAATGGGAGTGTAAAGAAATGTGTGCTCATTTCAGAATTGTAAAAAGTTATGGAGAAACCATGAGCTTACGCGATGACAACCGGCCTAAGATTGTTATTGCAGGAAGCGGAATGCTTACCGGAGGAAGAATACTGAACTATCTCGAAAAACAGGCCGGAAATCAGAATAATACCCTGCTTTTTGTAGGATATCAGGCTCCCGGAACCCGTGGAAGACGCTTGCTAGATGGCGAAAAACAACTAAAAGTCTACGGAAAAACCGTAGCATTTAAAATGCAGGTTAAAGAAGTTGAAGGACTTTCGGCCCATGCTGATAATGCAGAACTGATCCACTGGATGAAAAAGATCCGGCAAAAACCAAAAATGGTCTATCTGGTTCACGGAGAAAGAGAAGCTGCAACAGCCCTTAAAAAAGAAATCGAAAAGAAATTCTCCTGGGATTGCCATATCCCTGAACTCTTTGACACTGAAGAAATAAAGCTTTAAGCCGTATTATTTCTTAAATTTAAGGCTTGCTTTAATAAAACTTACAAACAACGGATGCGGATTTAAAACTGTGCTCTTATATTCAGGATGATATTGTACTCCTACAAACCACGGGTGGGTAGGTATCTCTACAATTTCAACCAGCCCGGTCTCCGGATTTACACCTGTTGCTTTTAGTCCGGCCGCGGATAATTGCTTATAATACTCGTTATTGTATTCATAACGATGTCGATGCCTCTCACTGATCAAATCCTTTTGATAGGCCTGAAAAACTTTTGAATTTGTATCGAGTTTACATTCCCAGGCTCCCAAACGCATGGTACCTCCTTTTTGAGTAACTTCCTTTTGCTCTTCCATGATATCGATTACCGGGAAAGGGGTTTTTGGATTCATTTCAGTTGAATTAGCATCTTTCAGTTTTAATATATTTCTGGCATATTCGATAACTGCCATTTGCATCCCCAGACAGATTCCTAAAAAAGGAATATTATTTTCTCTGGCAAATCGAACAGTCTCAATTTTTCCTTCAATACCACGTTCTCCAAAACCGGGAGCTACAATAATTCCGTTAAGGCCTTTTAACTGATCCGAAACATTTTCTTTTGTAATTTCTTCGGAATGTATTGAATGGATATTTACCTTGATCTCATTTTGAGCTCCGGCATGTCCGATAGACTCCAGAATTGATTTATAAGCATCCTGAAGTTCTACGTATTTACCAATCAATCCAATCTCAACTGAATTTTTCGGATTTTTATATTTATGCAAAAATTTGTTCCACTTGGTCAGGGTTGGTTCCCGTTCTGCTTTTAATTTCAGTTTTTTCAAAACCACTTTATCCAGCCCCTCTTTATACATCAAATTAGGCACATCATAGATGGTATTTGCATCAATAGATTCTATGATAGCTTCTTTTTCAACATTACAGAACAGGGCCAGCTTTCTTCTGATCCCTTCATTGATATGACGTTCGGTACGGCAAACCAATATATCCGGACTCACTCCGCTTTGCATCAGTTCTTTTACAGAATGCTGTGTGGGTTTTGTTTTTAATTCTCCTGCGGCAGCCAGATATGGAATCAATGTCAGATGAATGACCAGCGCATTTTCTTTACCCAGATCCCATTGCAACTGACGGACAGCCTCCACATAAGGTAAAGATTCAATATCTCCTACAGTACCACCAATCTCGGTAATTATAATATCATAATCGCCTGATTGTCCAAGTATCTGTATTCTTCTTTTGATCTCATCAGTAATATGAGGAATAACCTGAACTGTTTTACCAAGATAATCTCCACGGCGCTCTTTGTTGATCACTGTTTGATAAATTCTTCCTGTAGTAACATTGTTGGCCTGAGAAGTAGGAATATTTAAAAACCTTTCATAATGCCCAAGGTCCAGATCAGTCTCTGCTCCATCATTGGTTACAAAGCACTCCCCGTGTTCGTAAGGGTTGAGGGTACCCGGATCAATGTTGATATACGGATCAAGTTTTTGAATGGTCACAGAAAATCCACTGGCTTGTAATAATTTGGCAAGTGAGGCAGCTATGATTCCTTTTCCAAGTGAAGAACTCACACCGCCGGTAACAAAAATATATTTGGCTTTAGGCATTGCAATTAGGTTTGTGCAAAATTACAAAGTCTGATTACTTAGGCAAGATTTTTCTATTTTTTATTTATAATTCACAAAAAAAGGCCGTTAAAATTATTTAACAGCCTTTTTTTAACTCATCAATTCATTAATGTACGTCATCCGCTTCCATGTATTCAGGAGAAAGAACAACGGTTTGATTCTGGAATTTAATATTTTTAATTTGGTATTTTTCAGAGGAGGTTACGCTGCCGGAGCTGGTACATGAACCAAGCGATACTGAAGCAAGCACAAAAACTAGTAAGTAAATAAACTTTTTCATTTTGTAAGTTTTAAATTAATATAACGCAACAAGCAATTTTATATATTAAACGATTTAAAATTCGCTATATTGTTTTAAAATGAAAAAGTTTTATATTCTAATATGATTCTAAAAGACTGTGTATTTAAAATTGAGGGAAAGCATGTTAAAATCTGAATCTCTGTATAGATATCTATTTAAAATATCTCCATTCTGATAAGAAAAGTCTATGGTGTATTTATTTTTGTAAGTATAACCTATACTCCCAAACATTCCTTTTGAACTTTCGATATTCAGATCACCGGTTTCTGAAATAAAAATCTTAGAATCCATAAAGATCGCATAGTTAAATCCTGCATCAAAATAAATTTTTGAATTATCATTAAGAAAAACATAGTATCTTATTCCTAAAGGAAGTTGGAGTGCTTTCAGATCAGCTTGTGATTCAAGATCTACGATTTCATTTCCATTTTCAATTTTTTTTGTAAAAGTAGCCTTATAAGAGATATAATTCATGTCTAAGAAAAAACTCCACTTGTTTTTATTAACGGGTAATACATATTCAAACTCTAGTCCCAGTTTAACTCCGATTTGATTATTGAAACTTATATTATAATCATCACTTCCCTCTAAGTTGTATATAGACAAGGAGGAAAAGGCCATTCCTACATAAGGTTTTATATTGAAATCCCCATTAGCTTTCTGATAAGTTTTGTTTTCAACTTTAAAATCAGGGTCTGAACACTTGTTTTCAGAAATAAAATACTTTGACATGTCCGTTTCATTATATTTTACGGTTTTAAAATCTAAAATACTCTTTTCAGAACAATTCACTTCTTTGTATAATTGATCGATATAAGTAAGATTTTTTGTAATCCTGTCATCCATGGTTTTATATTCCTTATACAAAAGCTGCTTTACTTTTCCCAGGCCTGTTTTATAAAAGAATTTTAAATCATTTCCATTACGATAAAGATATAAAGTATTGTTTCCTTCGACCAAAACCTCCAGAAACAGGTTTTCCTTACTCCATTTTGGAGCTCTTGAATAACTGTATCCGTTCGAGTTCGGATAGGATCTGTCAATATCAACGGTAAGTCTTTCATATTTTAATCCGTTCTCAAAAGAAAATTTACCAACATTACTGATCATTCCTGTTTTGGGAGTGCTATTTTCTGATAACTTGTAGATGAATTTTACAGGGTTATTCAACCAGCCTTCATTCAGAATCAGACAAGAGAACTCTTTACCCTCATTATCGGTAATAAATCCTTTCTCATATCTAATCTGGGAGAAAACTGTAAAATTTAATAATAGGAATACCCCTGCTAAAATTATCTTTCTCATAAAATTATTTTACAAACTTATGACTTATTTATTATTCGGTAAGTTTTTTGAGTGTATATTGTATCAGGTTCTCAACTGCTTTTTTATAATCTTTACTAAAGCTAAGATTTGCCCTGTTGGCGATGATCGCATTCATGGAAACCGCATGATGCCCGAGCAATTTAGACAAACCATAAATAGCTGCTGTTTCCATCTCGAGGTTTGTAATTCTGATCCCGTTATAATCAAAATTGTCGATCTTATTGTTCAAGTCCGGATCCTGAACAGCAAGTCGCAATACCCTCCCCTGCGGACCGTAAAAACCTCCTGCTGTAGCTGTGATACCCGTATAGATCTCTTCTGATATTAGTTTCTTTTCCAGTTCACTGCTGTTTTTTACAATATAAGGTCTCGATTTTCTGTCAGAATACTGAGTGTGCCTGATAAAATGATCTTCCATCTCAGCCTCCAGAATATCCTTACAATCGTATGCATGAAGTAATCCGTCAAATCCTATTCCGTATTTTGCCAGTACAAATCCGTCTACAGGAATATCTTCCTGTAAAGATCCTGAGGTACCTATACGTACAATATTCAAGGCTGTATGTTCTTTTTTTGGGGTTCTTGTTTTAAGATCTATATTGACCAGAGCATCCAGTTCATTGACTACAATATCGATATTATCCGGGCCAATTCCGGTTGAGATTACCATAAAACGTTTTTTGTTAAGGGTGCCGGTTATCGTCCTGAATTCTCTTTTTTGGGTTTCAAACTCAATGCTGTCAAAATGTTTTGCTACCTTGGGTACGCGATCCTGGTCACCAACAAAAATAATATTTTCAGCTACGTGTTCTGGTTTCAGATTGATATGATAGATACTTCCGTCGGGATTTAGTATCAGTTCTGATGCTCCTATTTTATTCATAATTTTAATTTTTAATTCAATTAGTTAATGACTGTCAATAATGTCCGTTTTACGTTTTTACCTGAATCTCAAAATCTCCTAACTTAATACCCGGCTATAAAAACAGAGGCACTATCAAGACCGAAAATGATCAAAAATTTTTTGGGCCAGTTTCTTCATTTGCAGATAAAAAAAGGACAGTAAAAAAAACTTATTTCAACCCCCAACTCTTTTTACATGATATCCTTCTTTTTTCAGAATCTGAATGATCTTATCTCTAAGATTTCCCTGAATAATGATCTCTCCGTCTTTAACTGTTCCTCCCACACTGCATTTTGTCTTTAAAAGTTTTCCCAGAGCTTTCAGATCTGACTCACTCCCCTCAAAACCTTTAACAATGGTAACGATCTTTCCGCCTCTTCCTTTATTGGAAAAATGGGCTTCAAGATATTGTTCACCGGGGGCTGGTGTTTCCTGTTCCTCCTCATTAAAAGATGAAAAATCCTCGTTATCATTGGTTGAAAAAACAAATCCTCCAAGATCTGACAAACTATTCAATTTCTTTTTAGCCATTTCTTTGTTTTATATACTTTACGATCCCAAAAATAAGAAATATAATTCCTATTATAAGCAATCCCAAAAAACAATAATAACACCGGTCTCTTATTTTTATTGCAGCCAATGCCAGTAAAAGTGAACCAAAAATATAATTTAACGGACTTGAACTGTTCATTTGTTTTTGATCTTTTTCCAGGCGAATATCAATACTGCCACGGTTTCAAAAACAAGTCCGATAGCCAGAATGATCTGCGACTGTCCCCAGTTTACAAATCTGCCAATAACACCTATTACTATCAGTAAAAATCCAAATGTAAATACCGAAATGATTTTCTGATCAATTTCAAACATATCTGGTAATCATTTTCCTATTGTTGCCGATAAAGATAATCATTTCCTGTAAAAAGGAATCAGGTAAGATACGGTATAAGAAAAACCGAAACCAAAATCATTTATATAAACCCGGTTAAACCCGGGTACAAAAAGACTTTTAAAATTTTCCGGATCGTTTACCGTGAGCATATGTTTTCCGCTAAAGATCATTCCCAGAAAAAGATTGTGCATCACTTCCACTTTCAGGCCGATATTCGCCTCTATCCACTGTGCAGTCAATCCATTGTGGGTTACCGGTGTGGTTTTAGTAACCGAAGGTAAAAAAGGATCGGTATTGATGGTATATTCATTCAGGGTTTGATCAAAAACACTAAAACCATAGCGCAATCCCACTACGATCATGTTTTCCATTCCTATCCAGTTTTTATAGGCGTTGAAATCGGCTCCGGCCTTAATAAAAGATCCACTGGAAGTAAACTTAAAAAAATCCTCTTCGCTGTAGTTATAGGTATATCCACCTTCAGCTGCAGCCCAAAAACGTTTAGAAATACGATAATCGGCCACGATCTCAAATCCTTTCCGGTCGCTGTTAAAAATTGAATAGATTGGAGTGAAAACATCAGCCCCAAACCTTAGTCCGTAACGGTCTTTATACTTTAATGTATCTTTTTCCCTTTCCTGAGAAGATCCTGTAAGAAAAGAAAAAAGGAGCATCAGACTAATGAAATATTTTAACATGTTTTGATTGTTCATTTTCAATATTTAATGGTTCCGTCATAGCTTTTATCGACTTGATCCAGTTATCTGCATCGGGTTCTAGGTGTAAAACTGCATCATGAAAAATGGTTTTAAAACCACAGGATCTCGATACATAAACATCTTCACGGGTATAAACCATCTGGAAATCATCCGGATTATCATCGGTTTCATCATCATCTGCACCATTTAAAACCAGAGTATATTTAGTAAAATCCTCTCCTGCTTTTATCGGAATTGCAATCGAATCGGTTAAAACAGAGATCGTTTCATTTTTAAAATCTCCTTCAACGCCTTGTACAATTACTTTGAGTTTTGGTACTTTCTTAAATTCATCAGGATTATCAAAATCGTAAAATCTAATGATCAGATTCGGAGTATTTTCCTTTAAACAGATCTCATCCTTCTCACAGGAAGTTAGCAAAGATAAAAATACCATAACAATATAACCTGTTATCCTCTTCATGTCAACTTGGATTTAAATCCTTCTTTCTTTTTCAGCAATACTACATTTTCAACATGATGCGTTTGCGGAAACATATCTACAGACTGTGTTTTTTCAATTGTATACGCCTCTTTCATCAAGGCCAGATCCCTTGCTTGTGTAGCAGAATTACAACTTACATAAACCACTTTTTCCGGAGCAATATTCATAATTTGATCCACCACATTCTTATGCATTCCGTCTCTTGGCGGATCGGTAATGATCACATCTGGTTTACCGTTTTTAAGGATAAATTCTTCTGTAAAGACCTTTGCCAGATCCCCTACAAAGAATTCAACATTATCCATGTTATTCCTTGTAGCATTTTCCTTTGCATCAGAAATGGCTTCAGGTACCGATTCTACCCCCACAACTTTTTTAGCCTTTTTTGCAATAAACTGAGCTATGGTTCCTGTACCAGTATAAAGATCATAGACCAATTCATCTCCGGTAAGACCAGCAAAATCTCTTGCTATCTTATACAATTCATGGGCCTGCTCAGAATTGGTCTGATAAAAAGATTTGGCATTGATCTTAAACTGCAGACCTTCCATTTCTTCAAAAATATGATCTCTTCCTTTAAAAAGAATTACTTCCTGATCATAGATCGTATCATTTCCTTTATTGTTAATGATGTATTGCAACGATGTGATCTCAGGAAATTTTTCAGCTATAAATTGGAGCAAAGCCTCTCTTTTTTCAATATCTTCTTCAAAAAACTGAACAACCACCATGATCTCTCCGGTTGAAGAGGTTCTGATCATCAAGGTACGCAGCATTCCATGCTGATGCCTCGGATTGTAAAAACTGATATTATTCTTTACAGCAAAATCCCTTATCGAATTCCTGATATCGTTTGAAGGATCTTCCTGCAGAAAACATTTTTCAATATCGAGGATCTTATCCCACATCTTTGGAATATGAAATCCACAAGCAAACCTGCTGTCTATATCTTTGTTACTCTCGATCTCTTCAGGCGTTAACCAACGTGAATCGGAAAAAGAGAATTCCATCTTATTGCGGTAAAAATAGATCTTTTTACAACCTAATATCGGGGTGATCTCCGGAAGATCCAAATGACCGATACGGAGCAAATTATTGGTTACCTCTTTTTGTTTAAAAAACAATTGCTCTTTATATTTCATATTCTGCCATTTGCAGCCGCCACAAACACCAAAATGTTCACATTCGGGTTCTGCTCTTTTATCAGAATATTTTTCAAAACGAATTGCTTTTCCTTCATAATAGGACTTTCTTTTTCTGAAAGTTTGAACATCTACAACATCGCCCGGCACAACATTACTAACAAACACAACTCTGCCGTCAGGAGTTTTACCAACTGCTTTCCCTTTTGCTGCTGTATCTATAATTTCTATATTTTCAAAAATAAGATTCTTCTTTTTTCTTGCCATGCTGCAAAAGTACGTTAAATATTGTTTTGAGGAATATTTATTTGAAATTTGAGGACTTAATTTGAACGATTCAAAGGAATTCCTACCGAAAAGAAAACTCTCACTTTACTAATATTATTTACCCAGGAAACATCAAAATCTACCGGCCCCAGAAAAGAATCGTATGAAGCAGTGATACCACCCGACATCAACAGGCTGGTCTCATAAAGTTGCTGCCATTCTCCTTTGGGAGTGAAAGCGGTTTTTATATAATCATTAAAACCTTCATAACCCACTGAAGCAATATTAAAATGTGGTGTAATATAAACACTTCCAAAAGGATTTACCTGTAATCCCAGGTTTAGCATCATAAACTGAGTAACAAATAATTCAGTTTCATGCAATCCTTTAAAAACATAATTATCTTTTCTTGGTCTGGTCAGATTTCCTCCTAAAAAGTATTTTCCTCCTATACCATATTCAATAAAAGAATTCTGATCAGGTTGCAGGTGATCTAAAAAAGTAAAACCAGCAGAAGCACCCAAAATTGCAGTATATTTTTTTTGGAAATTCAGTCTTTGCTCAAATAAAAAATTAAATTTTGTAAACCCATTGGTCTTCCCGCTAATATCTGGGTTTGATATATCTATATAATCTACATCCACCGTATGATACAATGACCGGCCGAGTTCGGCATGCAAAGATCTGCCTTCTGTTGCATAAAAAACTTTATCCAGCGAATTGTAATGGAAATGGGCATTCAATTCAAGATTTTTAAAATGATATTTTTCCAGATTGAAAACATTATCAAATAGATCCGGATTCGTTGAAGGCTTTAGTTTAGTGCTCCCATAATTTAAACCCAGACCGGTATAACTACGTAAAGAATTTATATTTTTATTCAACTGAAGGTCTAAAAGAAAGAATTTATTTCTAATATCATCCGCTTTTTCACCATTGTAGAAAAAAGTTTGATTCAGATTTTGCCAAAGTACATCAGATCTCCACCATAGGTTCTCATTTTTACCAAAATTATCTTGATATTGAACTCTGAATCCGGGCTGTTCTGCGATATCAATACTCAATAATATACGTGAGGCTTCATTAAAAAGATTTCTTCCGGTATAATTCAGTAAAAGTCCTATACCCCTGTAACTGTCATAATGTATAGAACCTTTTACCTGATGTTGTGATTTCTCATGACCAACAATATCGAGCATAATCTTATCACCATCGAAAACGGGATTAAAACTAATCGAATTAAATACTTCTGTACCCATGGTTCTGGAAATACCTTCTTTAAGTTCTGAGGTGGTATAGGTTTTATGAGGAATCAGATTTGCTCTGGAACGAACAAGATTGATATTACCCTTACTGATTCCTTTATAGATAAAACTATCTATTTCAACTTTATGTTTTACCACCGGCAATTTGTGCTCGCGCTGATCATATTTTTTTAACTTATCAGCCAATGCAACCAAAGCCTCCATATTTTTATAAGCTGCTATCTTCCCTTCTTCATAGATTACATCAGATTTATCAAAATCAGCAGTTGAATATGTAAGATTAGGTACATGATCAATAATAATATCGCAAAGAGCTCTGTTTTTAGGATCTTTTAATAAACTGATCATCATACTGGTCTGAACCAGAATACCGGTGATGTTATCAAGTTTCTCCTTAGGTTCCAGGCCACCCCCAACATCGCTTCCAATAATAATATCTGCTCCCATTCTCTTGGCAACATCTGTTGGAAAATTATTGAGCACACCACCGTCTATCAATAAAACATCTTTATATTCAACAGGAGCAAATATACTGGGAATTGACATGGTAGCGCGCATGGCCTTTGAGATAGAACCACTACCCATAACAACTTCTTTTCCATTAACAATATCGGTGGCCATAGCCCTGTAGGGAATACTAAGTTGATCAAAATCATTGATTCTATAGACAGGATAAGCATAAGTGGCAAAAAATTCCCGTAAATTCTGATCATTAAGAATAGAGGATTTCCTTTTTGGTTTACCATTCTCAAGATCAAAATCGATCAGATATCTTTTATATTCACTTTTTTCTTCCACACCAACATCATCCAGACTGGTTTTTCCTCCCAGCAATTCATCCCAGTCTGCATGTTTTGTAATGGAAGCTATACTATCTCCAGAATATCCAATCGCATAGAAACCTCCAACCAGCCCTCCCATACTTGTACCCACAATAAGATCGGGAACAATCCCCAAAGAATCCAGGATCTGAAGTGTTGGAATGTGTGCAACTCCTTTGGCCCCTCCACCACTTAATACCAAAGCTACTTTTGGCTTTTTTTGCTGAGCAAAAATTGATTGAGACAGAACGATCAAAAATATAAATATGGGAAACTTTAAGTATTTATACATTATATTTTAGCTTTATTATTGATTTCAAAATACTTCTAATATAGTTATTTCTTTAATTTTTTGAGGGTTTTAAATTCACATCATATTTTGATTCAATATCATCAGAGGTGCTTCCAATTTTGGCATTATTTTTTTTGATCTCCATCTCCTCAGAAAAATCCGGCGGAAGCTCTATAAAACCTTTTTCTGTATACACCCTTAAAGTATTGTTGCTAAAATGATAAACGTTGATATTGTCATGTTTAAGATCTACAAATAGTTCAAAAGCACTTTCAGGACAACTGTGGCTCTTACATCCACTGGAGTGAACAATATGATTCTCTATAGTAATAGGAGTTTCTGTATTCCAGTTTTGAACCAATAGATCATAATTAAGCCTTTTTAATTTTTTTAACCTGGATTTCAGTACTTTATTCTCAAATATTTTTTCTTCCGTAGGGTATTTTCCTTCCAGATCTTCCAGAAAGAACAAACCTTGTTTTGCTTTCTTTTTTTTCACTTCCGTTGTAACTACAGGCTTTTGCACTTCTGTCTTTTTAATTACCACCGAATCTGTTTGTTTTTGATCAGTTGATTCTATTTTTTGAGGTGTTTCGACAGGTTGAACTTGTTCCTTTTTACAACCGGTTAGAAAAATAAAAGTAAACAGGAATAATAAAACTGATTTTTTCATAAATAGTTATAATTTAGTTTTAAAATACTGATAAACTGATATAATGATCATAATAATTAATACCGGATAGATAATAACCAGATCAACCCGGATCATATTATCTTCATGGGTTGATGCTGCCCATCTTTGCACAATAAATTCCCATATAATATATGCAATAATAAGGATAATAGTTATCCATTGTACCTTTGTCATAATAATCTTAACTGTAAAAATCAAATATACAGAATTTTAGGTCATAAGAACAAAAAAGCTTCCACGCTGTTATTCAAAACAATGTTATCAGGGCCTCTCTTTTTTAATTTTTAAGAGTTCAGCTAAAATATAATGTAGGTAATTGTTATCTTTGTTCTCTTAATTTTTAACCCTTTGAGTATCTCACTCAATAAAACATACAAAATGATGAAAACTGCAAACGACATTAATTTTAAAGATAAAAAAGCATTGATACGAGTTGATTTCAATGTTCCTCTGAATGAAAATTTTGAAGTAACCGATCCAACCCGTATTGAGGCTGCAAAACCAACCATTATAAAAGTGCTTGAAGACGGCGGAAGTGCTATTTTAATGTCGCATCTTGGGCGTCCGAAAGGAGTTGATAAAAAATTCTCACTTGAACACATTATAAAAGCTGTATCTGATGTTATAGGAGTTCATGTTAAATTTGTTGACAATTGTATTGGTGAAGAAGCCGAAAAAGCCGCAGCAGAACTTAAGAACGGTGAAATTTTATTACTCGAAAACCTGCGTTTTCACCCTGAAGAGAAAGCCGGTGATAAAGATTTTGCTGAAAAATTATCAAAACTTGGTGATGTTTATGTTAATGATGCTTTTGGTACAGCTCACCGCGCCCATGCTTCAACGGCTATCATCGCTCAGTTCTTTCCAGAGAACAAATGTGCCGGGCTTTTACTCTCAAAAGAAGTTGAAAACCTGAATCAGGTATTGAACAACAGTAAAAAACCTGTTACTGCAGTAATTGGCGGTGCAAAGGTTTCTTCAAAGATCGGTGTAATGATGAATATTTTAGACAAAGTTGACCATATTATTATTGGTGGCGGAATGGCTTTTACTTTTATAAAGGTAAAGGGTGGAAAAATTGGAGACTCACTGGTTGAAGATGATAAACTCGATGTAGCCCAGGATATTCTGAATATGGCCAAACAAAAAAATACCAAGATCCATTTACCTATCGATGTGATTGGAGCCGACAGCTTTAGCGAAGAGGCCAAAACACAGGTTTTCCCTGCCAATGATATTCCTGACGGATGGATGGGACTCGATGCAGGACCAAAGAGCAATGTTGGGTTTTCTTATGTTATTGCCGATTCCAAAACCATTTTATGGAATGGACCGGTTGGTGTTTTTGAAATGGAAAAATTTGCCAAAGGTACTATCGAACTAGGTAATGCCATAGCAGATGCCACTGCTGACGGAGCTTTTTCATTAGTAGGAGGAGGAGATTCAGTTGCTGCCGTTAAGAAATTCGGCCTGACCGATAAAGTAAGTTATGTTTCAACAGGCGGCGGTGCTATGCTGGAAATGCTGGAGGGGAAAACTCTTCCAGGAATTGCCGCACTGGAAGAATAAATATTTTAAAAAGACCGGCTCTGAGCATATCAGACCGGTCTTTCTCTTTTCCTAATTTCGGTCTTTTAACTTTTGACTTTTAACCTTTGACTCCTGCCTACCGGCAGGCGAGTTCGACTCTTGCCTCGCCGTCGGTGGGTTAGACACTTGACTAAAAAATTAACTCATGATCTACACAACAATTCCAAATACCCATATCAAAGTAAGTAAAATCTGTCTGGGAACCATGACCTTTGGAGAGCAAAATAGTGAGGCGGATGCTCACCGGCAATTAAACTACGCAGTTGAAAAAGGGATCAATTTTATTGATACTGCCGAACTTTATGCTGTCCCTGCAAGGAAAGAAACCCAGGGACTTACAGAACAATATATCGGAAACTGGTTAAAAGATCAAAAAAGGGAAGAACTGGTTATTGCCTCTAAAATTGCCGGACCCAGTAGCGGATTGAAATACATTAGAAAGAAAATGAACTTTTCTGATGAATCAATTGAAGAGGCTTTGAATAAAAGTTTAAAGCGCCTAAAAACAGATTATTTAGATCTGTATCAGTTGCACTGGCCTGAAAGAAATGCCAATTTCTTTGGTACGCGGTTTTATAAACATGATCCTGACAATTCATGGACGGACAATTTTAAACAGGTAATTGAAAAACTGGATTCTCTGGTAAAAGAAGGGAAGATCCGTCATTACGGTGTTTCTAACGAAACCGCCTGGGGCCTGATGAAACATCTGCAAACCAGTGAAACATATCATCTTACCCGCTGTAAGACCATACAGAATCCTTATTCTCTGTTAAACAGAACCTTTGAAATGAGTATGGCAGAGATATGCTTGCGTGAAAATACAGGATTATTGGCCTATTCGCCATTAGCTTTTGGAGCCCTTAGCGGAAAATATCTTAAAGAAAAGCCGGAGAACAGCCGGTTAAAACTCTTCCCTCAGTTGTTGACCATGAGAAAATATCTTAGCAAAGAAGCTGTTTTTGCTACTGAGAAATATCTTGAACTGGCCACAAAAAACAAGCTTAGCCTGGCTCAAATGGCACTGGCCTTTATCAATCAACAGCCTTTTGTAACTGCAAATATCATTGGAGCAACAACTATGGATCAACTTAAAGAAAATATCAGTAGTATTGATATAAATCTTTCAAAAGAAATTTTAGATGAAATTGACAGGATCAATGAGCTACAGCCCAATCCGGCACCTTAAAGATTCTGAGTATTTTTTTGCTT
>JANTGS010000024.1 GCA_024762795.1 Flavobacteriaceae bacterium
AAAATAATTGTGATTTAACTACTTTGCTTATTTTTATTTCTACTTTGACTTTTTTTTATACAACTTACCGACCCATATAAACAATAGTTAGTCGGTAAGAATTTGCAATATTATATTTTATTCTGGTGTCTTTTTCAAAGAAACGATTTGAGAAAACAAAACACCTTATGTACTGATGTATAGTTATTTACATTTTTAATACCGCTTTTTTTCTGAGAATTGATTTGAGAAAAATACAGAATGAATTTTAGAGTATCAATTGATTTATGATCTTACCACAGAAAATATAAAGATTATTAACTAAAATGGTAACGGATATGGTAACTCCAAAATAAAAGCCCCGTAACGCTTACGTTTACGGGGCTTTCTGTTGACCCACAAGGATTCGAACCTTGACTGACGGTACCAAAAACCGGAGTGCTACCATTACACTATGGGTCAGTTTTATTTCGCTTTTTATCAAAACCTGCTAAACAGGTCCTGCATTACAAAGCGGGTGCAAATTTAAAACAAAGTTTTTATTACACAAAAAAAAAATTGATTTTTAGTTAAAATCAGTCCTAAACGTACATACTTTCTTATTTTCAAAAACTTTTTGATTAAATTTAGTAAATTCGCCACAGTTTTAAAACCACGTTATGCTGTCATTCAACTATAAAAAGTATAATAACATTCTCGGCTGGATTGCTTTTGCAATTGCACTGACTACCTACACTTTAACTCTGGAACCAACCGTGAGTTACTGGGATTGCGGTGAATACATCGCTACTTCGGTAAAACTGGAAGTAGGCCACCCGCCGGGAGCACCGTTGTTTCAAATGATGGGAGCAGCCTTTGCTACATTGAGCCCTGACAATTCCCATATTGCCATGATGGTAAATTTTATGTCGGCTCTGGCCAGCGCTTTTACCATTCTTTTCCTGTTTTGGACTATCACTATTCTGGCAAAAAAAGTGGCTCTTAAAATATCAGGAGAATTATCAGACGCAAGTGCTTATGCGATTTTAGGTAGTGGTTTTGTTGGTGCTCTGGCCTATGCTTTTACAGATAGTTTCTGGTTTAGTGCTGTTGAAGCAGAGGTTTATGCCATGTCATCATTCCTGATGGCAGTCTTATTCTGGATGGGATTACGCTGGGAGGCTGAAATGGATAATCCCCGTGGAGACCGTTGGTTATTATTAATCAGTTTTGTAGTTGGTTTATCATTTGGAGTTCATATACTTTCTCTTCTGGTGATTCCTTCTATTGTATTCCTGTATATTTATAAAAAGAAACCTGATCTGTCACTTGTTCAGTTTATTGGGGCAAATCTGATCTCTGTCCTTGTGCTGGCGCTGGTATTTAAATTTTTATTTCCTTTTACCCTGCGTTTTTTCAGTGCTTCTGAATTATTCTTTGTTAATACCATCGGACTACCATTTAACTCAGGAAGTATTATTGCTGCACTGATTCTTATAGGCCTGTTTATATTCGGAATAAAGTACACACGAAGAAAGAAACTTTATACAACTAATCTTATTCTTTTATCGGTTTTATTCATCATGATTGGTTTTTCTTCCTGGCTGATGCTTCCTATTCGTGCCAACGCAGATACCACCATCAACGAAAATAACCCTTCCAGTGCAAGAGAATTACTGGCCTATTACAATCGTGAACAATATGGCGATGCCAATATCTTTTACGATTCTTATTATTCTGAAACCGGCGAAAGAGATAAAGCAAATCCATTCAGAGATGCCAAGCCTAAATATGAAAAAGATGAAAAAACCGGAAAATATATTATTGTAAACAACTACAAAAATGCCCTGCCGAATTACAGCAACAAACACAAAGGGTTTATTCCACGTATGGTAGATCCTAACCCGAGTGTTGTGCAAAATTATAAGGCTATTGCCGGAATTCCGCAACGTACCAAAAGACGCCCCACATTTGGTGAGAATATTTACTTTATGATCAACTATCAGTTTGGTTATATGTACGGAAGATATTTTATGTGGAATTTCGTTGGAAAACAGGATGATATTCAGGGGAACCTTGATAACCATGGTAACTGGCTTAGCGGAATCAGTTTTATCGATAGTTACCGCCTCGGCCCTCAGGATCATCTGCCTACTGATGTGCTTGAAAATAAAGGGCGAAATACATATTATTTCCTGCCTCTGATTCTGGGTTTAATCGGGTTATTCTTTCATTTTAAACACGATAAAAATAATTTTTATACCATCTTCCTGTTCTTCCTTTTTACAGGTATGGCTATTATTTTCTATACCAACCCAAAACCCTTTGAACCCCGTGAACGGGATTATGCCGTAGTAGGATCATTCTATGTTTTTGCCATCTGGATAGGGTTTGGTGTTTTAGCTCTGTTCGAACAGTTTAAAGATAAAATGAAACCCAAACCACTGGCCATTGCAATAACTTTGATCAGTTTACTGGCCGTACCCACCATTATGGCCAAAGAAAACTGGGATGATCATGACCGGTCCGGTAAATATGCAACCTATAACAATGCAAAGGCCTATCTGGACTCGTGTCAGGAGGATGCTATTATGTTTACCATTGGTGATAATGACACCTTCCCGCTATGGTATATGCAGGAAGTAGAAAATTATCGTACTGATATCAAACTGATCAATACCAGTTTATTTGCCAAAGACTGGTATATCGATCAACAAAAGCGCAAGACCTACCTTGCCGATCCGATTCCCTCACAATTAACCCATGATGATTACAAAGAGGGATCGCTTGATGTAGCTTATTTCTATCCGTATCCTTATCCTCAGTTCAAAGATTCCATTGTGGATATTAAATTCTTTATGAAATGGATTCAGAGTAAGGACAGCAGAACCTATATCGATTTTGAGGAAAATGGGCATCCTGAAAAGGTATATCCAACCAATAAAATTCGATTAAAAGTTGATAAAGAAGCGGTATTAAAAAATGGTATTGTCGATCCTAAATATGCCGATTCTATTGTACCGTATATCGATATAACCATCAGCAAATCTGCACTGACAAAAAATCGCATTTTGATGCTCGATATACTGGCCAACAACAACTGGAAACGTCCGTTGTATTTTACCGGTGGAGCTCAGGCAGCAGAGGAATACATCTGGTTAAAAGATTATTTGCAACTCGATGGACTCGCCTACAAATTTGTTCCGATCAAAACTCCTATTAAAAATAAAAATTTTATGGATATGGGTATGATCAACACAAAATCTATGTATGACCATGTAAAGAAATTCAGCTGGAAAAATTCAAATGCTGACATTTATGTTGATCCTGAAACCAGAAAGAATGGTATCTCTTTCAGAAACAGTTTAGGCCGACTCGCCGATGAATTTATCAAAGAAGGAGATTCAGCTAAAGCCGAAGAGATCCTCGATCTTTCCATGGATAAAATGCCGATAGAGAAATATGCTTATTACCGGCTTGTAATAGGTTATATCGAGTCGTATTACAATGTAGGAAAACCTGAAAAGGCAAGAAATATAATCGATTTCCTTACCAATAATTTCCATGAAAAAATTGTGTATTACAGCTATCTGGATCAACAGGAATTATCGAGAAATTTCTCCGATCTGGAAGGAACTTTAGATCTTTACAGATATATAATTGCCACAGCACAGGAATTTGACACTAAAGAATATACAGAAAAACTAAAAGATGACTTTATGTCTACAGTTTCTCTATTAGAGGGTGTATTGGGTGAGGAGACGAAGTGAAAAGGCAGGAATTAAAATACTCCTTTTCACTTTGTACTACTCGTATTTTACTTAAAAAACCATGAAATCCTATCTTACTAAAACACCGGCATTGATCAAAGAAATCTATCCCGGTTATGTGTGGGATATGAGATCTTATTCCAAAGAGATCTATCTTACTTTTGATGATGGCCCTCACCCGAAGATCACCCCTTGGGTGCTTGATCTTTTAAACCAATTTCAGGCAAAAGCCAGTTTTTTTTGTGTAGGGGATAACATCCTTAAACATCCGGAAACTTTTCAAAAAATCATCGAAGCCGGTCATGCTATAGGAAATCACACTTTTAATCACCTTAACGGATGGACTACCCGAACCAACCAATATTTAGAGAATGTTGAGAAAACCGAACAGAGGATTGATTCTTTTTTTGTTGAGCAAAAAGGGAAGAGCGAAAAGAGATTAGAAAATATCGTGCGAAATTCAAAACTCTTTCGCCCGCCTTATGGAAAAATACGCAAAAAACAAGCCAAATATCTTTTAGAGAATAAATTCAAAATTATTATGTGGGATGTGCTTAGCGGCGATTTTGACACCAAAATAAGTCCTGAAAAATGTTATAAAAATAGTATCAACAGGACTCAAATGGGGAGTATTATCGTATTCCACGACAGTGAAAAAGCCTTTGACAGATTAGAATACTCACTTCCAAAAACCCTTGAATATTTTAGCCGGAATGGATATAAGTTTAAGGCTTTGTCATAGCTCTCTCTTGTACAAACTCATATTTTTAATCGACCGGCACAAAGTCAACAATAAATATGATTATCTCAATTTAAAATGAACACATTACATCATTATTCTTATCCACCAACACTTGCCTTTATCCCATACTGATCAAAAAGTTGAATGATCTCCTCAATTCTGTTTTCTTCAGGTGCTTCAAATAAGATAAAATTTTCCGGAGTTCCCAGTTTTTTATGTTTATTCTCAGCCACTTTATGATAAGGCAATAAATTGATCACTTTACGGCTTCCATCCAGGGAATTCATAAATTCGGCAGTTGCTATAATATTATCATTGGAATCATTTACTCCTTTGATCAGGGGTATTCTGAAAATAATTTCAACATCCGTTTTTGCAAGCTCTGTAATATTTTTATGGATCTTCTTGTTACTAACCCCAGTGTATCGCTTGTGTTTTTTATCGTCCATCACCTTCAAATCAATCAAAAAAAGTTCAGTGTGTTTTGCTACTTCCAGAAGGGTTTCTGTTTTTGCAAAAGCTGTTGTATCCACCACACGATGATAATATCTTTTCCCGCATGCTTTTAGAATTTGCAACAAATAATCGGCATGCATCAAGGGTTCACCTCCTGAAAAGCTAACACCCCCACCCGACTGATCAAAGAAAGCCGCCTCATTATCAATCACCTTCATCAATTCTTCTACCGGCATAAATTTGCCAAGCATTTCAAAAGCCTTGGCAGGACAAACCTCAGCACAGATCCCGCAGAAATTACAAACATTATAATCGGTTACTATTCCTTCGGAAGTCATTTTTAAAGCATCATTCGGACAGTTTTCAATGCATTTAACAGCCCCGATACATTTCGAGGCTGTATACATTTTCTGAACTTTCGGAGAAATACTTTCCGGGTTATGACACCATTCACACGACAAATTACAGCCTTTAAAAAAAACGGTCAGCCGTATTCCCGGGCCATCATTGATCGCATATTTTTTGATGTCAAAGATCAGACTTTGCTGTTTCATCAAAAGGATTCATTTTCAGTTCGTTCGATCACTTCCTGCTGAAGGTCTTTATTCATATCGTTAAAATAATCACTGTAACCTGCCATTCTTACCAGCAGATCTTTATATTCTTCAGGATTTTCCTGAGCTGCATATAAAGTTGCTGTATCTACAATATTAAACTGAATATGATGTCCGCCAAGAGCAAAATAGGTTCTGATCAGTTTACCCAGTTTCATAATATCCTCATCGCGCTTCAGTAAGCTCGGTAAAAAACGTTGGTTCAGCAAAGTTCCTCCCGATTTCACCTGATCGAGTTTTGTGAGTGATTTGATTACTGAGGAAGGGCCGTTGATATCACATCCGTGAGAAGGTGATGTGCCGTCGGAAATAGATTTAAAGGCAAACCTGCCGTTGGGCGAAGCACCCATCACTTTTCCAAAATACACATGACAGGTTGTGGAAAGCATATTTAAATGATAAGAACCTCCTTTGATATTGGGCTTCCCGTCAATAGCATCAAACAGATCGTCATAAACTCTTAAAGCAATCGCATCAGCATAATCATCATCATTACCGTAAAAAGGAGTATTGTTAATGATCGTTTGGCGTAAGATCTCTTCTCCTTTAAAATTCTTTTCAGTCGCGTGAAGCAGATCATCCATACGAAAGGTCATTTCTTCAAAAACATGCTTTTTTAAGACAGATAAACTGTCGGTAACGGTGCCCAGACCCGTACACTGAATATAATTGGTGTTGTAACGTGGTCCTCCGTTGTAATAATCTTTGCCTTTTGAAATACAATCATCAATCACAACCGATAAGAATGTTGCGGGACTCTCTTTTGCAAACATCCGGTCGATATAATTACTCACCTTTATTTTTTGGTCTATGATATAATTGAGTTGCTTTAAAAAGGCACTATATAGCTGCTCAAAATTTTTAAATGTTCGCGGATCACCGCTTTCTATTCCGGCGCGTTTTCCGGTAACGGGATCTATTCCATTATTCAAAGTGATCTCAAGTATTTTTGGAACATTAAGATATCCTGTTAAGATATAAGCCTCTTTCCCAAAGGCTCCTACCTCTATACATCCGCTACAGCCCCCTTCACGGGCATCTTCAACAGATTTTCCCTGGCGAAGCATTTCGGGAATATAAATATCCGGGTTAAAAACTGAAGGATAACCATGTCCCTGACGAATTACTTTACAGGCTTCTTTTAAGAACCTGTCGGGAGTTCTTGAACTGATATGAACCGAGTTTCCGGGTTGTAGTATATGTAATTCTTCGATAATCTCCAGCATGATATAGGAAACTTCACTCACCCCATCCGATCCATCACTTTTTACCCCGCCTATATTGATATTGGTAAAATCGTTATAAGTACCACTTTCCTTGGCTGTAATACCCACTTTGGGCGGCGCAGGATGGTTATTTACTTTGATCCAGAAGCAGCTGAGCAGTTCTTTGGCTTCCTCTCGAGTCAGAGTTCCTTCAGCAATCTCCTTTTCGTAAAAAGGTTCCAGATGCTGATCAAAATGTCCGGGATTCATAGCATCCCAGCCATTGAGCTCTGTAATGGTTCCTAAATGAACAAACCAGTACATCTGAATAGCTTCCCAGAAATTTCGGGGTGCATGAGCAGGTACCCAACGGCAGACTTCTGCAATCTTTTTCAATTCCTCTTTTCTTTTCGGATCAGTCTCCTTTTCAGCTTGCCGCTCAGCTTCATCAGCATGTCGTTCTGCAAAAAGTATTGCTGCATCACAAGCAATAGCCATTCCGCTAAGCTGCTCTTTTTTATCGGTCGCTTCCGGATCATTTAAAAAATCGAGATTATTGATATGTTCTTCGATCTCTTTTTTAAAATCGAGCATTCCTTTTTTATAGATCTTCCCATCGAGTGCTGTATGTCCCGGAGCACGCTGTTCCATAAATTCGGTAAAAATACCGGCTTCATAGGCTCTTTTCCAGGTTTCCGGAACATGTTCAAAGATCCTGTCGCGAATAGTTTTTCCTTTCCAAAAAGGAATGACCTCTTTCTTATAAGTATCGATATCTTCCTGACTAATGGTGTATCGTTGCAGATTTCGTGTATTCAACACATGCAGATCTTCCACGCTGTGGCAAGTGAGTTCGGGAAATGTAGGTACTGCCTTGGGTTTTGGACCACGCTCTCCCACAATGAGCTCTCCATCCCCCAGATAAATAGATTTCTTTTTGCAGATCTCCATAAAATTCAGTGATCTTAATACAGGGATAGAATACTTTCCGTAATTCTTTTTATAGAATTCTGTTTCTATCAGCGCCCTTTCTATGGATAAAGCAGGTTCTGCTTCAAAACTCTGTCTTCTGAGCTTTTGAATTCTCTCATTCATACCCGGCCCGATCTCGTTGTTAAGAGGTTTATAAAAATTACCTTCGGAGGAAGGTTTTCTTTCGGGTTTATTAAAATTGATTTTTTTATGTATCGTTTCCATAATATTAAATTGTTGAGATGATCAGCTTTTAGCTGAAGAAAATAAGTGAAAAAAAAGTGGATAAATATCAGGAAACTGGAGAAAAGAACATCAAACATTCAAACAGGCGTCTGTATGTTTTGGTAAGCGGACTTATGTTCTTAATTTGTGACATTTATATGAATAATATTAACAAAATTACAACTTTTTTCTAAATACCAATAATTCTTTTTAGTCGTTCTATAAATAATAACCGTGAGATCCGTTCCACTGTTATCCGTACATTTTTGATTTTCGACTTTTGACCTTTGACTTTTGACTTCCGACTCAAATATACTGCTGCATCAAATTGATCAGGGTTCCAGCATCCTGCTGACCGGATTGTCTCCATTTTACTTCGCCATTCTTATATATGATAAATGTAGGATCCTTCTTTACCCGCAACACATTGGCCAGTTCAGAATTTTTATTCATATCGATCTTTACCACCCTTGCCTTTTCCCCAAGTGAAGCAGCCACATCACGTAATACCCGGTGTGTAATTTCAGATTTTGTTTTATCGGAATAGAAATCGATAAGTGTTGGGATCCGGGTATCTATGAGTTCGCCAAATTTGGTCATGGGGTTTGATCTTTAAGCAACAATACATACAAATATAACATTTTTAATCAATTAGCTTTTTTTATACCTGTTAAAAAAACACTCAAAATCAATGTTTTTTATATTTCATTGATAAAAAGCAAATCAATTGTTTAATTTTACCTTCTTAATTACATTTTTATGGCCGAAAAGAAACGACTTTTTTTACTCGATGCTTTTGCACTGATCTTTAGAGGATATTACGCTTTTATCAAAAATCCTAGAATCAATTCCAAAGGGATGGATACTTCAGCCATTCTGGGTTTTATGAACTCATTGATGGATGTGATCAAAAGAGAAAAACCCAATCATCTGGCCGTTGCTTTTGATAAGGGGGGCTCTAAGATGCGAAATGAAGCCTATCCGGAATACAAATCACATCGCCAGGAAACCCCCGAAGCTATTAAAATTGCGATACCTTACATCCATAAGATTCTGAAAGCCATGCATATTCCTATTATAGAAAAAGAAGGATTTGAGGCCGATGACCTTATCGGAACACTTTCTAAGCAAGCAGAAAAAGCAGGTTATAAAACTTTTATGGTTACTCCCGATAAAGATTTTGCTCAGTTGGTTTCGGATAATATTGTGATGTATAAACCGGCTCGTATGGGTAACGGCATAGAGATTTGGGATGTGGACAAGGTAAAAGAACGATTTGAAATCGAAGATCCTTTACAGGTGATCGATTATCTGGGAATGATGGGTGATGCTGCCGATAATATCCCCGGATTACCAGGAGTAGGTGATAAAACCGCTAAAAAATTTCTGAAAGAATACGGAAGTATGGAAAACCTTCTGGCACATACTGATGAACTTAAAGGAAAGATGAAAGAAAAAGTGGAAGCCAATGCTGAACTTGGAATGCTTTCAAAAAAACTGGCCACGATCATGCTGGATTGTCCGGTTGAATTCCATGAAAAGGATTTTGAGTTGAATACCCCCGATTTTGAGAAGGTAACTGATATTTTTAAAGAACTGGAATTCAAAAGATTACTTGAGAATATGCATAAAACTTTTGATCTATCTTCTTACGATTCAGTTAATGCTTCAGGGAAAGAATCTAAAAAAGAAGACATTAAGGAACAAGATACCCATACTTCTCAAAATACAGGAGAGCAGCTGGATATGTTCTCTGTTCCTGCAAACAATTCAAGTAAAAATGAATCTTATACTTCCGGTTATAAAACACTGGAAACCACCGATCATTTTTATCAGTTTATCGACACAGCCACAGCACAAAGATGGTTATTAAAAAAACTTTTAGGGCAAAAATCGGTTTGTTTTGATACAGAAACCACAGGTTTAAACACCCTGACCGCTGAACTTGTGGGAATTGCTTTTTCCTATGAAAAAGGAAAAGGTTATTATCTTCCTTTTCCGGATGACAGGGAGAAAGCCATCGAATTATTAGAAAAATTCAGACCCTTTTTCGAAAGTGAAGAAATTGAAAAAATAGGTCAAAATCTAAAATACGACATCAAGATTCTGGCAAATTACGGAATGAAAGTCAGAGGTAAATACTTTGATACCATGCTGGCCCATTATCTGATCAATCCTGATATGCGGCATAATATGGATCTTCTGGCGGAATCTTACCTCAACTATCAGCCGGTACCCATTGTAAATCTGATAGGTAAAAAAGGGAAGAATCAGAAATCAATGCGAGATGTTCCGCTGGAAAAACAAACAGAATACGCCGTGGAAGACGCTGATATTACTTTACAGTTAAAATACATCTTTGAAAAAGAACTTAAAAAAGACCAGTTATACAAGCTCTTTGATGAAATTGAGATCCCTCTGATCGATGTTTTAGCGCATATGGAGATCGAAGGAATTAATATTGATACCGGTTATCTTAAAAACCTCTCCGAACAGTTTGCCAAAGAGATTAAAATTCTGGAAGATAAGATATATGCTGAAGCCGATACAGAGTTCAATCTGGCATCACCAAAACAACTGGGGGTAGTACTTTTTGAACATCTTAAACTTTTAGAAAAACCTAAAAAGACCAAAACGGGGCAATACGCTACCGGTGAAGAGATCTTGTCGAAACTGGCAGATAAACATCAAATTGTTGCTGATATTCTGGAATGGCGCGGACTTGTAAAATTAAAGAATACGTATGTTGATGCCCTACCCAATGAGATCAATGCCAAAACCGGACGCATACACACCACTTACAGTCAGGCAGTTGCCGCTACCGGACGCCTCAGCTCCAACAATCCTAATTTACAAAATATCCCAATCAGAACCGAAAGAGGAAAACTGATCAGAAAGGCCTTTATCCCAAAAAATAAAGATTATATCCTGCTCGCCGCTGATTATTCGCAAATAGAACTGCGGCTGATTGCCGAAATGAGTGGTGATAAAGAAATGAAAGCTTCTTTTATAAGGGGAGAAGATATTCACCGGGCTACAGCCGCAAAAGTTTTTGGTGTTCCCCTTGAAGTGGTTACCCGTGAACAGAGAAGCCAGGCAAAAACAGTGAATTTCGGAATTATCTATGGGGTATCTGCCTTCGGCCTAAGTCAGCAAACCAATTTGAGCAGAACAGAATCAAAAGAACTGATCGATGCTTATTACGCAACTTACCCAACCTTGCGGGACTATATTCAAAAACAAATTGAATTTGCCAAAGAACACGGCTATGTGGAAACCCTTTTGGGCAGACGCCGGTATTTAAAAAATATCCAATCAAGAAATAATGTGGTAAGATCAATGGATGAGCGCAATGCGGTAAATGCCCCGGTTCAGGGCAGTGCTGCCGATATTATAAAAATTGCCATGATCCGGATTCATCAGTATTTTAAAGAAAATAATTTCAGGTCAAGAATGCTGCTTCAGGTACATGATGAACTGGTTTTTGATGTTCACAAAGAAGAACTCGACATTTTAAAACCCTTAATTAAAAAAGAAATGGAAAATGCTTATAAATTGTCCATTCCTTTGGTAGTTGACCTTGGTGAAGGCAACAACTGGCTGGAAGCTCATTAACTAAAAATATGTTTATTTGTTGATCTGTTTAAATGCTAAGAACTTATTGGATTAATTCACGATCTGATCATTGATCTTTTTCCGTCGTTTAAGTATTTACATCTTAGAGTATTTAACTTCCTGAACACTAATTTTTTGAATCCTTTTTGGTATTCAATCCTTCCTTATAAATCTTCTTGAAAAAATATATCCAAATCACTGTTTGTTAAATAAATATTTTGTTGTAATTTTGCAAACTCTTTTTAAGAGAAGAAAATAAAGTTTAATCATTAACAAAAAATTTAATTGTGAACACATTAAGTTACAAAACAGTATCTGCTAACAAGAATACCGTTAACAAAGAATGGTTGTTAGTTGATGCAGACGGTCAAACGTTGGGTCGTCTAGCCTCTAAGGTAGCCAAGCTCATTAGAGGTAAACACAAAACCAATTACACTCCTCATGTTGATTGTGGAGACAACGTAGTGGTTATCAACGCAGACAAAATCAAATTAACCGGAAACAAGTGGGATGCCAAGACATATGTGCGTCATACAGGTTATCCGGGCGGACAAAGAACTCTTTCTGCCTCAGAAATGTTTAGCAAAGAACCTGCAAGACTGATCCAAAAAGCAGTAAAAGGAATGTTACCCAAAAACAGACTGGGAAGTGCACTGTACAAAAATCTTTATGTATATGAAGGTACTGAACACAAACAACAGGCACAAAATCCTAAATCTATTAACCTAAACGACATTAAATAAGATGGATACGATTCATAAAATTGGTAGAAGAAAAACCGCAGTAGCCCGTGTATATGTTAGTAAAGGTAAAGGTAACATTACTGTTAACGGCAGAGATCTTAAAAATTACTTTACTACAGATACATTAAAATATAAAGTAACCCAGCCATTGATGTTAACTGAGAACTTAGAAAATTTTGACATTAAAGTTAATGTTTTCGGAGGAGGTATCACTGGTCAGGCGGAAGCGATCCGTTTAGGAATTTCAAGAGCTCTTGTAGCTATAGACGAGGAAAACAGAACAATTCTTAAGCCTAACGGTTTACTTACAAGAGATCCGAGAATGGTGGAACGTAAAAAATTCGGACAGAAGAAAGCCCGTAAGAAATTCCAGTTCTCTAAACGTTAATACAAAACAATGGATACTGAACTTGTTTCAGTATCTGTTTTTTCTGAAAATAAATATAATAATCACAAAAAGGCACTGGAACGAGTTCAGTGTTAAATATTAAACAAATTGTTGCCGTCAAAAAGTCTAGCATCCAAATAGATAAGACCGAAAAAAAACGCTACTTGTCTATTGCTACGAAAACGGAACGTAAACTAAAAGTATTATGGCAGACATAAAAATTAAAGAATTAATCGAATCAGGAGTTCATTTCGGTCACCTGACCAGGAAATGGGATCCTAACATGGCTCCGTTCATTTACACAGAGCGTAAAGGAATTCACATCATCGATCTTTACAAAAGTGCAGCTAAAATTGAAGAAGCCTCAAAAGCACTTCATAAAATTGCGTCTTCAGGTAGAAAGATCCTGTTTGTGGCTACTAAAAAACAAGCTAAAGATATTGTTTCTGAAAAAGCTGAGAGTGTTAATATGCCTTACATTACAGAAAGATGGCCGGGTGGAATGCTGACAAACTTTGTTACCATCCGTAAAGCCGTTAAAAAAATGGGGCAGATCGACCGTATGAAAAAAGACGGATCATTTGAGGCTTTATCTAAAAGAGAAAAGTTACAGATCAATCGTCAAAGAGCCAAACTTGAAAAGAATTTAGGCTCAATTACTGATATGACCCGTTTGCCGGGAGCAATTCTGGTAATCGATATCAAGCGTGAGCACATTGCTGTGGCAGAAGCTCAGAAACTGAACATTCCTATCTTTGCTATGGTAGACACCAATTCTGACCCAAGAAAAATTGATTACGTAATTCCTTCTAATGATGATGCTTCAAAATCTATTGAAAAGGTTTTATCTTATTTAACAGAGGCTATTGCAGAAGGTTTATCTGAAAGAAAATCAAATAAAGAAGCTGCAAAAGAAGAACAGACCAAAAAGGAAGCTGTTAAAGAAACTGCTAAAGAAGCTGTAAAAACCGAAGCAAAAGAAGAAAAATAATTAATAATTCAATTATAAAGTAAAAAGTTATGGCAAAAATAACCGCCGCAGAAGTAAGTAAATTAAGAAAAACAACCGGTGCAGGGATGATGGACTGTAAAAAGGCATTGGTTGAATCAGAAGGTGATTTTGACAAAGCAATTGAAATACTGCGTAAAAAAGGTCAGAAAGTAGCTGCAAAAAGAGCCGACAGAGAATCTTCTGAAGGAGCTGCAATCGCAAAAGTAAATAATGACAAAACCGTTGGTTCTGTTATTGTTTTGGCTTGTGAAACTGATTTTGTTGGTAAAAATGACAGCTTCGTTCAGCTAGCTCATAAATTAGCAGAATTGGCTTTAGACTCTAAGACTAAAGAAGAATTTATGAATGCCAAAATTGATGGTATTACTGTTGCTGAAAAACTGATCGAACAAACCGGTGTGATTGGTGAAAAGATTGAAATTTCAGACTTTGAAAAGATCGAAGCTCCTTATGTAAGTTCATATATTCATGCAGGTAATAAAATTGCCAGCATCGTAGGTATGTCGAAAAATGTTGATGGTGTTGAAGAGGTTGCCAAAGATATTGCCATGCAGGTAGCTGCAATGGGAGCAAAGACTTTATCATATAAAGATCTTGACCCTGCTTTTGTTGAATCAGAAACCGAAGCACGAATCGCAGCAATTGAGAAAGAAAACATTGAATTGGGCCGTTTAGGTAAAACTCTTAAGCACGTTCCTAAATATGTTTCTATGTCTCAGCTTACTGATGAAATTCTTGCCGAGGCTGAAGAAGCTGCTAAAGCCGAATTAAAAGCTGAAGGTAAACCTGAAAAGATCTGGGATAGAATTCTCCCCGGAAAAATAGAAAGATTTATCTCTGATAATACAACTCTGGATAATGAACTTTGTTTACTGGATCAGGAATTTATTAAAGATTCTAAAAAAACAGTTGCTGAATACTTAAAATCATTTGGAGATGTTGAAGTTGTTGGTTTTAAACGCTCAGCTTTAGGTTAATCTTTTTTAACTATAATAGTCTTAAGATCCCCGATAACAACTGTCGGGGATTTTTTATTTTCATTCCTTTTTTCATTTTCTAATACTAAAAACATATTTTAGTATATTTGTACAGCTTAAAAGAAAAATATGAAATTTAAAAGAGTTCTCCTCAAACTGAGTGGTGAAGCCCTGATGGGTGACCGGCAATATGGCATTGATCCTAAAAGACTTGCCGATTACGCTGCTGAGATAAAAAAAATTGTAGATAAAGGTGTGGAAGTTGCCATTGTAATTGGTGGCGGAAATATCTTCAGAGGCCTTGCAGGAGCCAGTAATGGTATGGACAGAGTGCAGGGAGATCATATGGGTATGCTGGCAACAGTAATCAACGGTTTGGCATTACAGGGCGCTTTAGAAGATTCCGGAATGCAAACCCGCTTACTTACTGCCATTAAAATGGAGGAGATCGCAGAGCCCTTTATCAAAAGACGAGCTGTAAGACATCTTGAAAAAGGCAGAGTAGTGATCTTTGGTGCCGGTACCGGAAACCCTTATTTTACTACAGATACTGCAGCAGTATTAAGAGCAGTTGAAATTCAGGCAGATGTAATTCTTAAAGGAACACGGGTTGACGGTGTTTATACTGCAGATCCTGAAAAAGATAAGAATGCCGTTAAGTTTGATGAAATTACCTTTAAAGATGTGATGAAAAAAGGACTGAAAATCATGGATATGACAGCCTTTACACTGAGTGAAGAAAATAAATTACCCATTATCATCTTTGATATGAACAAAGAAGATAATCTGAATAAAATTATTTCCGGAGAAAATATTGGTACTTTAGTAGATATTTGAAACTATTTTAAATTAAAACCTTTAAGATATGAACGAAGAAATTCAATTTATTATCGACAGCACAAAAGAGCAGATGGATAAAGCCATTAAGCATCTTGAACATGAGTTTGCCAACATACGTGCAGGCAAAGCCTCCCCGGTCATGCTCAAAAGTGTAGTGGTAGATTATTACGGAGCAAAAACCCCGCTCAGTCAGGTAGCCAACGTTAATACACTTGATGCACATACCCTTACTGTTCAGCCCTGGGAAAAATCACTTATTCCTGAGATCGAAAAAGGAATTTTAAGTGCTAATTTAGGTTTTAACCCAATGAATAATGGAGAAAGCATCATAATAAATGTGCCAATTTTAACTGAAGAACGAAGAATAGAACTGGTTAAAGTAGCTAAAAATCAAGCTGAAAGCACTAAAATTGGCATTAGAAATGACCGGAAAGAAGCCAATAAAGAACTTAAAAATTTAGGTGTTTCTGAAGATCTGCTTAAAAATACAGAACTGGACATTCAGGATCTTACAAACAAATATATCAAAAAAATTGATGAGCATCTTGCCATTAAAGAAGATGAGATCATGAAGGTGTAACTTCTGATATATTTTTTAACATTAATTATTATTCTTGTTTTAAATTAAAAACAAGGTACTAAAATCACTTTATTCCAATGACATTTTGGGCAAAGGTATCACGGTTTATTTTAAAACAACGAATATTTATTCTGTTGGTTTTGGCTGCTATAACGGCCTTTATGCTTACGCAGATAAAGTATATCCAGTTTTCGCATACAGAGGCAAATCTGTTACCCAATGATCATATAGAAAATCTTAGATACGATGAATTTCTACGCATTTTTGGCGAAGAAGGAAACATGATCATTCTGGCAGTTCCTGATTCTGCAGTATACAAAGCTAAAAATTTTAATAAATGGGTTGCACTTACACAAGATCTGAACAAATATCCTGAAGTTGATTTCTCCGTATCGGTTGGAGATATTAAAAAACTTGAGAAAGATAAAGTAAATCAGAGGTTTATCATAAAACCACTTTATACAGAGCCCCCTAAGAATGATAAAGAAGTTGAAGAGATCCGTAAGGAACTGTTCGAGAATCTTCCTTTTTTCGATAACTATCTATACAATAAAAAGACCGGTACCATTCAATCGGCCATCTACCTCGATAAAAAGATAGTTAACTCTAAAGAAAGAGAAAATTTTGTTCTAAAGATCCTGAATCCTGCCATAGATAAATTTGAAAAAGATACAGGTTTGGATGTACGTGTATCTGGGATGCCCTATATCCGTACCATGAATGCGGAAAATATCATCAATGAGATAGGGATTTTTGTAGGTCTTGCCCTTTTAGTTACCTCTCTTATCTTTTTTATTTTCTTTAAATCGTACCGGGCTACTTTTATCACCATGCTTGTGGTAAGTATTGGCGTGATCTGGGCATTGGGATTTATCGGATTATTCCGCTATGAGATCTCCATTCTTATGGCGCTTATCCCTCCACTAATCATTGTTATTGGTGTACCGAATGCGGTATTTCTTATCAATAAATATCAGCAAGAGGTAAAAAAACACGGAAATCAGGCTAAATCCCTGCAAAGGGTTATCTCTAAAATTGGTAATGCAACCCTGATGACTAATATCACGACAGCTTCAGGTTTTGCCACTTTTATTTTTACCAACAGTCAGTTGCTTCGGGAATTTGGTATCATCGCCTCGATTAATATTATGGTAATTTTTCTCCTTTCAATATTAATCATACCGATCATCTACAGTTTCATGCATAAGCCAAAAGAAAAACATCTTAAGCATCTGGAAAGAAAAGGTATGGAATCTATCGTAACCTGGATGGAAAAAATGGTAAGACATCACCGGATTGCCATCTATGCAGTTACTGTTATAGTGATCATTATAAGTACAATAGGCGTTTCCCTGATTAAAGTTTCCGGAAGTCTTATTGAGGATATGCCTGAAGGAAAACCTTTTTATAAAGATATTCTGTTCTTTGAGAATGAATTTGGAGGCATTATGCCTCTTGAGATCCTTATCGACACCAAACGTAAAAAAGGGGTACTGAATATGAGCACCTTAAAAAGGATGGATAAAGTTGAGGAAGAGATTGATGAAATTCCCGAATTATCCAGACCTTTATCGGTACTTAACCTGATCAAATATTCAAAACAAGCCTTTTATAACGGTAACCCGAAATATTACCAGCTCCCTACACAACAGGAAAAGAATTTTATCCTGTCTTACATGAAAAATTCTGATGCAAACAGTGACCTGCTTAAGAATTTTGTAGATTCCACAGGGCAATATGCCCGTATGACCACCTTTATGAGAGATATAGGTACGGATAAGATGGAACAGATAGAACAACGGCTTGAAGATAAGATCCGTAAAGTATTTCCGGCAGATAAATATAATATTACCATTACCGGAAAGGCTCTAGTATTTATCAAAGGAACCAATTATCTGGTAAAAAATCTTGTGATCTCACTCTCTTTGGCCATCGTCCTGATCTCCTTGTTTATGGCCTGGATGTTCAGATCCTTCAGGATGATCATCATCTCATTGATCCCTAATATTTTACCTTTGCTTTTTACCGCAGGTCTGATGGGATATCTCGGAGTGCCTATAAAACCCTCAACCATTTTGGTTTTTAGTATCGCCTTTGGTATATCGGTTGATGATACCATACATTTCCTGGCCAAATACAGGCAGGAACTGGTTGCTCATAAATGGAACGTACGTAAATCAGTTTATGCTGCCTTGCACGAGACCGGTATCAGTATGTTCTATACCTCTGTAGTTCTCTTCTTCGGATTTCTCGTATTTACAGTTTCCAGTTTTGGAGGTACAAAAGCACTGGGTGGACTTGTATCAGTTACGCTTTTATTTGCCATGATCTCTAATTTGCTGTTGCTGCCCTCTTTATTATTATCACTTGAAGATCTGATTGCCAACAAAAGAACCATTAAAAAACCAACCATAACCATCATACCTAAAGAAGAGGAAGATGAAGAAAATATAAGTTAATACTATGAAAGGAATTATACTTGCCGGCGGAAGCGGCACCAGACTCCATCCCATTACCTTAGCCATTAGTAAACAGCTTATGCCTATTTATGATAAGCCCATGATCTATTATCCTTTATCGGTATTGATGCTGGCCGGAATCAATGAAATTTTGATCATTTCAACACCAACAGATTTACCTATGTTTGAACGCCTACTGGGAGACGGGAAAAATTTGGGCTGTGAATTTCATTATGCAGTTCAGGAAATTCCAAACGGACTCGCACAGGCATTTGTAATTGGTGAAGAATTTATTGGAGATGATGATGTAGCTCTTATCTTAGGGGATAATATTTTTTATGGAGCCGAGCTGGAAAAAAGACTAAGAGAGGCTGTAAATCCTGATGGTGGAGTTGTCTTTGCCTACCATGTAAGCGACCCTGAACGTTATGGTGTGGTTGAATTCAACAACGATAATAAAGCAATTTCTATTGAAGAAAAACCGGAAAATCCTAAATCCAATTATGCTGTACCCGGTCTGTATTTTTACGACAATAATGTTGTAGAAATAGCTAAAAATATAAAGCCTTCGGCCAGAGGGGAATACGAAATAACCGATATCAATAAATATTATCTCGAACAGGGAAAATTAAAAGTGGGTGTTTTCGGCCGTGGTACAGCCTGGCTCGATACCGGTACTTTCAGCTCTTTGATTCAAGCTCAACAATTTGTTCAGGTTATAGAAGAGCGTCAGGGACTCAAAATAGGATGTATTGAAGAAATTGCTTACCGGAAGAACTTTATTGATGCAGATCAGTTAAGAATGGTTGCTGAACCTTTACTAAAAAGTGGCTATGGTAAATACCTTTTAGATTTAATTTAAATACTACAATTTTTTTTAATTGTATTCTTAAATTAAGAACAAACCTTATCTTTGCGAAAGCTTTTAAAAAAGTTTAATTATTCAACTTTTTTAAAAGGTTTTTCCATTTAAATAAACGATTCTAAATAATCATCTGAAATCATGAAAAGATACAGTGTCATTGAATTATTACAATCAGAGAAAACAATTGAAGATATTACATTAAAAGGATGGGTTAGAACTTTCAGAAGCAAGCGTTTTATAGCCCTGAATGACGGTTCTACCATTAAAAACATACAATGTGTAATCGATTTTGAAAATACTAATGAATCTACTCTTAAAAAGATCAATACGGGTGCTGCCATTGCTGTTACCGGAAATTTAGTTAAAAGTTTAGGCAAGGGACAAAATCTTGAAATTCAGGTAGAAAATATAGTGATTCTTGGAGAATCAGATCCTGAAAAGTTTCCTATTCAGCCAAAAAAACACAGTTTTGAATTTCTTCGGGAAAACGCACACCTCAGAATCAGAACCAATACATTTGGAGCTGTAATGCGCGTTAGATCAGCACTGTCTTTTGCTATTCATCAATATTTCAATCACAATGGTTTCTATTACGTGAATACACCTATCATTACCGGAAGTGATGCTGAAGGCGCGGGAGAAATGTTCAAAGTGACCACACTTGATATTGAAAATACACCCAAAACAGAAGAAGGAAAGATTGATTACGGTAAAGACTTTTTTGGCAAAGAAACCAATCTGACCGTATCCGGGCAATTAGAAGCTGAAACCTATGCCATGGCGTTGGGAAAAGTTTATACATTCGGACCAACTTTCAGGGCTGAGAATTCAAATACAACACGTCATCTGGCAGAATTCTGGATGATCGAACCCGAAGTAGCCTTTAATGATCTCGATGCAAATATGGATCTTGCTGAGGATTTTATCAAATACGTTATTGGTTATGTGCTTGAGAATTGCAAAAATGATCTGGAATTCTTAGATCAAAGGCTACAACAAGAAGAAAAAAGCAAGCCGATGAACCAAAGAAGTGATATGGCTTTAATAGAAAAATTACAATTTATCATCGATAACAATTTTAGAAGAGTAAGTTACACAGAAGCGATTGATATTCTTAAAAACAGCAAACCCAACAAGAAGAAAAAATTCCAGTTTCCAGTAAACGAGTGGGGAGTGGATCTGCAAAGTGAACACGAAAGATTCCTTGTTGAAAAACATTTCAAATCACCGGTAATTCTTTTTGATTATCCTGCTAATATCAAAGCGTTTTATATGCGTTTAAACGATGATGGCAAGACCGTAAGAGCTATGGATGTGTTATTTCCCGGAATAGGAGAAATTGTTGGGGGAAGTCAGCGTGAAGAGCGATTTGAGGTATTAAAAGAGAAAATTGATGTACTGGGAATTGATGAAAAAGAATTGTGGTGGTATCTTGATACCAGAAGATTTGGTACCGCGGTACACTCAGGTTTTGGATTAGGTTTTGAACGTTTGGTACAGTTTACTACAGGTATGGGGAATATCAGAGATGTGATCCCTTTCCCCAGAACACCTCAAAATGCTGAATTTTAAATAAAGAACTTAAATTTTCGTATTTTTACTGTAATAATAAGGGCTCTATATGCTAAAGCAAAGTTTAAATCAGAAGTTACAACAAAAATTATCTCCTCAGCAAATACAGTTGATGAAGATGATTCAGTTGCCAACACAAGCATTTGAACAAAAGATTGCTCAGGAAATAGAAGAAAATCCTGCCCTGGAAAGTGGAAAACTTAAGGATGAATTTCAGGACGAATTTGAGAATAGTGAATTTGATGACCCGGGAAATAAAGAGATCGAAACCGACATCAATATTGATGAATATCTGAGTGATGATGAAACACCAAGTTATAAATTAAACTCAAATAATTACAGCAGTGATGACGATGACAATAAGGTACCTTATTCTGCAGGAATATCATTCAATCAATTTTTACTCAACCAGTTAAGAACATTTAATCTTTCCGATCACGAGATTCAGATTGCCGAGTTTTTAGTTGGTAATATTGATGGAAACGGATATATACGGCGGTCTGTTGACGACATAGTTGATGATCTAGCCTTTACAGAAAACATTTATACCAGTGCCGAGGAAGTAGAAAAAATCCTCAAAGTAGTTCAGCAACTTGACCCGCCCGGTGTTGGAGCCAGAGATCTGAAAGAGTGTTTGCTCATTCAATTAAAACAAGCAAAAGAAACTCCGCAAAGGAAACTTGCCATAGAGATCCTTAAAGATTCCTTTGATGCTTTTGTAAAAAAACACTATCAGAAAATAATTCAAAAATTTGATATATCAAAAGAAGAACTGAAAGGAGCTATCAAAGAAATTGAGAAACTGAATCCAAAACCGGGAAGCTCCTATAACAGTAACCTTACCAATATAGAACATATTGTTCCCGACTTTACCATAAGGATCAATGAAGGAATTCTCGACCTTTCTTTAAATGCCCGGAACGCCCCGGAATTACACATCTCCAGGGATTATAATGATATGCTGAAAGGCTACGCTGATTCTAAAGATAAATCCAAAGGACAAAAAGATGCCATCATGTTTATCAAACAGAAACTTGATGCCGCAAAATGGTTTATAGATGCTATCAAACAGCGTCAGCAAACCCTTTTACTCACTATGGATGCCATTATGAATTACCAGAAAGAATACTTTCTAACGGGAGATGAGCGCAAACTCAAACCTATGGTTTTAAAAGATATAGCCGATAAAATCAATATGGATATTTCAACCGTTTCCAGGGTTGCCAACAGTAAATATGTAGATACTCCCTATGGTACAAAACTCTTAAAGGAGTTCTTCTCTGAATCAATGAAAAATGATAAAGGAGAAGATATTTCTACACGCGAGATCAAAAAAATCCTAAAGACTGTTATAGAAAATGAAGATAAAAGGAATCCCCTTACTGATGAAAAACTTTCTGCTATTTTAAAAGAAAAGGGATACCTGATTGCAAGAAGAACAGTTGCCAAATACCGTGAACAGCTGGATGTTCCGGTGGCCCGACTAAGGAAACAATTATTTTAAAATGACTTTTTTTAATAAATTAGTATCCTATACTTTACATCCGATCATATTTCCAACGATTGGCACATTGTTTTATTTTATACTCACTCCTCAGTATTTTACCGGACCTCAGAAGAATATTATCCTTCTATTAGTATTTATCAGCACATACTTTCTACCCTTGCTGATGTTATTATTCTTAAAAAGATTTGATCTGATCAATTCTTACCAATTGAAATCGATAAAAGAAAGAAAATCCCCTATTATATTTCTGCTGGTGCTTTCGTTAATGATGGGCAGGCTCTTATTGAATACAGGAATTGCAACTCCTTTAGCCTATTCTTTTTTTGGTGGAAGTATTGCCTTACTGGTAACCTTTTTACTTTTTTTTAAAGATATTAAAACTAGTCTGCATACTTTAGGAATTGGCAGCCTGATTGGCTTTGTAATGGTTTTAAGTATTGAATTTAAGATCAACTATACATTACTCATTTCTATTCTCTTTATTCTTTTTGGATTCCTGGCCACTTCCAGATTGTATTTAAAGGCCCATAAACCTTCAGAAGTTTATATTGGATTGATCTTAGGGATTCTTGCTCAGTTTTTGAGCTATAATTTCTTATAAAAAAAACAAAGCAATACCCAGCTTTAATTCTCTTGCCTCAATTTGGTAAGGATTATTTTCTGTTTCATTAAAAAGATCAGTGAATCCGTAGTATAGATAAAAATTCCATTGATTGTAGCCCACAGCAAGATTAACACCGTATTGAAACTTATTGATATCTACCACATCATTTACATTAAAATCTTCTTTTTGGCGCAAATTATGGTTTTGAGCAAAAGCATATGAGAATAATAAACCGGGATAAAAGCGAAAAAACCTGTATTTAAGAGGAGTAGAAGTACGAAACCTGAATTGCACAGGAATTTCCACCATATACAAAGCGATCTTGTTACTTTTTAATTCTATGGATTCAGGCGTATCTTCAAGATCATCTGTAGGTTCTTTTATATTAAAATAATGAGCATTGATTGAATATCCTAATCCAACACCAAAGCCAATATTTCTCTCTTTATTAACAGGTAAATCTTTAATAAAGCCCATTCCGAGGTTATAAGAAAAACCGGTTTTAGAAAAATTGACAGGAAGTTTCAGAAGTTTCTGATAGGAGGCATTGAAATAGATCTGATCATCAAGATATTTGTGATCTACTATTGAATCCTTCACAGGCTTATCCTGCGCAAAGATCAAGGTAGAAAATAATATAAAAAAAAACCAAAGTCTTTTCATCAAACTAATTGATTAATCAAATCAAAGATAAGTCTATTCCATAAAAAAAGGTAATCAAACTTTAAATAGTTAGATTACCTTTTATATTAAAATAAAAAGTATTATTTTATGTTCTTTGTAATATCTCCTTTCCTTGTGGAATAATTGATCTTTAGGGCATTTACATTTCTCAATTCTTCTTTAATATCGGTAATAGTACCCACATTTGAATTGATATCTGCTTTTATAGAAGTTGTTAAAAGTGGTATTTCATCTTCAGAATGTGACTCTCTTTCTGCAAAAATAAAATACTTTACATTTTTAACATCAGAGATCCTGTCGTTCAACTGAATCTTATCACCTCCTACTCCATTCATTTTACCCACATAAATATAGCTTACCAAACTTTTACGTTCTAACTTTTTAACCTCAGTGGCAAAAGGTAACGTTACTTTTACTTTCAAATCGGTCTCACGCATTGTAGTAGAAACCATAAAAAAGAATAAAAGCATAAAAACTATATCCGGCAGAGACGCCGTTGAAATTGCAGGCAATCCTTTTTTCTTCTTTTTAAACTTAGACATAGTATATTATTTAAGTGGTTCTGCTTCAGAAATAATCTGTGGATATTTAGTTTTGATATCCTTTACCTTAGCCTTTAAACTTTCGTTATTGGGGTCATTGTTAAGGTCTTTTACAAGCTGATCGTAGCTTTTACCATACAACTTGTTAGCTAAACGATTTCTAAGATCAGTATATGCTCCAACCAATTCATTCTGAACTGCTATATATGTACCATACGAGGTACCTCTGTTACTTTCCAGTGATATTACAGCCTTGTTAGGATGGTCTGATGAAGCGGGATCTTTAGCCCCTTCACACCAGGTACATTCTGCAGCCGGTAACATTTCACCGGTTCTAGGATCTTTAATAGGATTTCCTAACCCACCTCCGTTATCGATAAACTTTTTGGCTTCCTCACGTAACTGATCTACCTGGATAAATTTTTCACCTTCTACCAGGATTTCATTGTTACGGTTAACGGTAACCACAAAAACGTTCTTTTCTTTTAATTTTGGAGGCTTTATGTTAGGGTCCTGTTTCTCAGGCAATTTTCTGGATATCCCTGTGTCAACATTCATCGTGGTGGTTACCAGGAAGAATATCAATAACAGGAAAGCAATATCCGCCATTGAGCCTGCGTTTATTTCAGGTACATCTCTTTTAGCCATAATTTTATTTTGAAAATAATGATTTTAAAAATCCTCCAAATATTGCAATTATTGCAATTCCTCCTAAAATAACTGAATACCAGATACCGGTACTCACCCATTTGGATACAGGTCCTGCTTCACCATCTTTTAATACATTTCCAGACACATCCAATACTGCCTCATCTGATGCCATCATGTAGGCTATAACCAGAATAACTGCAAGAAAACCAACAGAGATCAAAGATCGTACCAATAATTTTGGATGTTTGATCAAATTGATTACAGAAAAAACAACAGCCAGAATAGCAGTAATGTACAATACGTATGTAGCAAATGTAATATATGGAGAAACTACACTGTTTTGCAGATCTACCGATTCAGTAATCGGATCATCTCCTTCCATAATTATCCTGACCAGGAAATACACAGCAATAATGCCGATAACTCCGGATACTATGGATAATATTTTAGATAAACTACTTTTCATGTTTATTTCTTTTTATTTCTGATCAATAAATCAACCAATTTAATGGAAGCATCTTCCATATTATTTACAATACTATCTATTTTTGAAATGATGTAATTGTAAAAAATTTGAAGAATAATTGCAACGATCAAACCGAATACTGTAGTTAACAAGGCTACTTTAATACCTCCTGCTACTACTGCCGGAGAAATATCACCAGCTGCTTCAATCGCATCAAAGGCACTAATCATACCAATTACAGTACCCATGAAACCAAGCATTGGAGCCAGAGCAATAAATAATGATAACCAGGATACATTCTTTTCAAGTAATCCCATTTGAACGCCACCGTAGGAAACTACAGCCTTTTCTGCAGCATCAACACCTTCATCCATACGGTCTAAACCTTGATAGAAAATTGAGGCAACAGGCCCTTTTGTGTTTCTACATACTTCTTTCGCAGCTTCTACTCCTCCACTGTTGAAAGCTTCTTCGATATTGTTTATTAATTTATCGGTATTTGTTGAAGCCATGTTCAGATAGATAATTCTTTCTATCGCTATGGCTAAACCTAAAATCAAGGTTAATAACACAATACCCATAAAGAATGGACCTCCTTCAATGAAACGTTGTTTTAGAACTTGATGGAAAGTTTTGTCTGCAACAACTGGTTCTGCTTGTGCATAAATGCTCTCAGCTGAACTTAAAACCATTAAACCTGTAATTGTCAGGGTTGTAAATACTTTTTTCATTTTTGCTAATGTTTGTTTTATAATTTAGTTAACGGGTTAAAGATATAAAATTTTTATCAATTAAAGCACGAAATGCGGAGAGAAAGGGATTCGAACCCTTGTTAAGATTTCTCCTAAACACGCTTTCCAAGCGTGCGCCTTAAGCCACTCGGCCACCTCTCCTTATGTGTTTAATATAAGGAACGGCAAGTAACAAAAAAATATTTGCATGAAAAAATTTATAGATAAAAAAATATTTTTTTTCTTAAAAACTCATTTCTCCCCTTAATGGTGTTTCAAAATACATCTTAAAATTTTCAAAACTAACTTTCTCTCCTATAAGGTATTTCATCTTGGCTATAGCCGATTCTGTTGTAATATCATTACCACTTATAATACCAATTTCCTGTAAGCGGCTACTTGTTTCATAGTATCCCATGATCACTTTTCCGCTTACACATTGCGTTACATTAACTATAGGTATTCCCTTTTTAAGCGTTTTCTCCAGCAAATTTATAAACCAGTCTTCAGTAGGTGCATTACCGGATCCGTAACTTTCGAGAATTACTCCTTGCAATTTGGGGATATTTAAAATATGCTCAACAATCTGTTTGGTTATTCCCGGATAGAGCTTTAAAATAACCACATTGGCATTGATTTTTTTACGTACAATCAGTTTTTGCCTTTTACTTTTATGCTTTAGCAGATACTTATCATTAAAATTTAAATGTACGCCACTCTTTGCCAGGGGAGGGTAATTAGGAGAATCAAATGCTTCAAATTGCTCCGAACTGATCTTCGTAGTACGGTTGGCACGATATAATTTATATTCAAAATACAAACATACTTCACTTATCTTTGGCCCGGCCTTTTCCTGCAAAGTAGCAATCTGAATAGCCGTGATAAGATTTTCCTTGGCATCGGTGCGTAAATCACCAATAGGCAACTGTGATCCTGTAAAAACGATTGGTTTTTGCAAATTCTCCAGCATAAAACTGATAGCTGAAGCTGTATAAGACATGGTATCGGTTCCGGTAAGCACTACAAAACCATCAAAATCATGGTAATTCTTTTCTATTATCTCAACTAATTTTACCCAATTGTCTGAATTCATATTAGAAGAATCGATCGGATCTTCAAAGCAAATATTTTCGATATGACAATCGAGCAATTTTAATTCGGGAATTTTATTTTTCAAATGGCTAAAATCAAACGACTTTAAAGCATTAGATTTGTAATCTTTGATCATCCCGATGGTTCCACCAGTATAGATTAATAAAATATTCGGACTTTTTGACATATAATCAGTTTTGGAATAATATATGATGTAAATTTATTATATTTAGGTCAAAAATTTATCAAACTTTAAAATATTTAATTATGTCAGGATATTTTCTAATCTTAATAATAGGAGTACTGGGGATGGCTGTTCAGGCTACCCTTAAGTCAAAATTTAAAAAATATTCCCGTTTACATTTACAAAACAATCTAAGTGGAAAAGAAATTGCTGAGAAAATGCTTGCGGATAACAATATTTTTGATGTTAAAGTAGTCTCTACAAAAGGTATGTTAACCGATCATTATAACCCGCAAACAAAAACAGTAAATTTAAGCGAAGCTGTTTACAACCAGAGAAATGCCTCAGCTGCTGCGGTTGCTGCTCACGAATGTGGCCATGCAGTACAACATGCAACTGCTTATCCCTGGTTAAAATTCAGATCGGCATTGGTGCCCACCGTGGGTATCTCTTCTAAACTGGCTTCATTTTTACTCATTGCAGGAATCTTCACAGTTAATACGTTTCCTCAGCTTTTACTTGCCGGAATTATTTTCTTTGCTGCAACTGTGGTATTTACCTTTGTTACTTTACCCGTTGAATACGACGCGAGCCACAGAGCACTGGCTTGGCTGGAAAACAAAAATATGCTCACCCCTGAAGAACAGGGAGCAGCAAAAGATGCGCTTAAATGGGCTGCAAGAACTTATGTGGTAGCTGCATTGAGTTCCTTAGTAACCTTAATGTACTATTTAAATATCTACAACAGCCGTAATTGAAAGAATTATAAATAACCGGTAATGATCAGATCTTGATCTGGCGATCTATTTGCTGATCCAATGAGATAAAGGTTTCTGTTCTTGATACCCCTTTAATGTTTTGTATATTACGATTTAGAACCTGCATCAAGTGCTCATTATCTCTGCATAAAATTTTTACAAAAATAGCGTAATTACCTGTAGTATAGTGACTTTCTATAACTTCATCTATTTCTTTTAGTCTATTTATAGCCTCTTTATATTTACTGGAACTGTCTAAAAATATTCCAACAAATGCCAGCGTTTTAAATCCTAAAACCTTCGGATTAATAACAAATTTAGATCCGGAGATCAACCCGGAAGCTTCGAGTTTTCTCAAACGCTGATGAATTGCTGCACCCGATATCCCTATTTCACGCGCAATACTTAAAATGGGTGTTCTGGCATCTTTCATTAAATTGTTCAGGATGATCTTATCAATTCCATCAATTTCTATTTCCTTTTTCATTTTTAGGGTTTACCTTTATATTGTAAACAAATTTATAAAATAAAAGGAAATGCTTAATCATTTCCTTTTATCTTATAATGAAACTGAAACTTATTTTTCAGGTTGCATTTCAAAATCTTCCATAAACTTGGTAGTATAGTTTCCTGCCACATAATCGGGATTTTCCATCAATTGACGGTGGAATGGAATAGTAGTTTTAACCCCTTCAATAACAAATTCATCCAAAGCTCTTCTCATTTTATTGATAGCTTCTTCTCTGGTTTGAGCAGTGACGATCAATTTAGCGATCATAGAATCGTAATTTGGCGGAATGATATAATTATCATATACATGAGTATCTATTCGCACTCCATGTCCGCCGGGCGCATGAAAAGTTGTAATCTTACCCGGGGAGGGTCTGAAACCATTAAAGGGGTCCTCCGCATTGATCCTGCATTCAATGGAATGCTGAGTAGGATAGTAATTGATTCCAGTGATCGGAATTCCTTCTGCCGCTTTGATCTGCTCACGAATCAGGTCAAAATTTCCAATTACCTGCTCGGTAATAGGATGCTCTACCTGAATACGGGTATTCATTTCCATAAAATAGAAATTCCGGTTTTTATCTACCAAAAATTCTATGGTGCCCACACCTTCGTATTTGATGAATTCTGTAGCTTTAACTGCTGCTTCTCCCATTCTTTCCCTCAATTCATCAGTCATAAAAGGAGAGGGAGTTTCTTCGGTTAATTTTTGATGACGACGTTGAATTGAACAATCTCTTTCTGACAAATGACAAGCTTTTCCAGTAGAATCACCAACAATCTGTATTTCAATATGTCTTGGCTCCTCTATAAGTTTTTCCAGATACATGGCATCATTACCAAAAGCAGCTTTAGCTTCTGCTCGTGCAGAATCCCATGCATTTTGAAGGTCTTCTGCTTTCCATACAGCACGCATACCTTTTCCTCCGCCACCGGCAGTAGCTTTGAGCATTACTGGAAAACCAATCTCTTTGGCAATTTTCTCTGCTTCTTTAAAAGTCTCTATAATTCCTTCGGAACCCGGAATTGTAGGTACTCCGGCTTTTTTCATGGTTTCTCTGGCAGAAGCTTTATCTCCCATTCTGCTGATCATATCCGGTGAAGCACCTATAAATTTAATGCCGTGTTCTTCGCAGATCTTCGAAAAATGTGCATTCTCGGCCAAAAAACCATATCCGGGATGAATTGCATCAACATTTGTAATTTCTGCTGCAGCAATTATATTTGACATTTTTAAATAGGATTCACTGCTGGGAGCCGGGCCAATACATACCGCTTCATCGGCAAATTTTACATGCAGGCTTTCAGCATCAACAGTAGAATAAACCGCGACAGATTTTATACCCATCTCCCTGCACGTTCGAATAATTCTTAATGCTATTTCACCTCGGTTGGCTATTAATATCTTTTTAAACATCTTTTTAATATTAAGCTGATAAACATATATTCCGACAAGCAGAATCTTTTAAAAAACTGAAAGAAAAACGCCTTTTAAGATGGATCTACTAAAAATAAAGGCTGATCGAATTCAACCGGAGAAGCATCTTCAATCAGGATCTTTACCACTTTGCCGGAAATCTCTGATTCAACTTCGTTAAATAATTTCATCGCTTCTATGATACAAACAGTATCGCCAGTGTTTATTTCATCCCCCACTTTTACAAAAGGTGCTTTATCAGGAGAAGGCCTGCGATAAAATGTTCCTATAATCGGTGATTTAATAGTAACATAATTATCTTTTTCTTTCGATGCTTCTTTGGGTGTTTCAGCTTGAGTTTGAGCGGCCGGAACATTTTGAACAACTGCCTGACCTGCATCAGGAATCACTTGAGCCACAGGGGCTTGCTGATGAATTATCGTTGTTTCTTCCTTACCATTGCCGGTTTTGATAGTGATCTTAAAATCCTCCGTTTCTAATTTTACTTCGCTAGCTCCTGATTTTGCTACGAATTTTATCAGATTTTGAATTTCTTTTAATTCCATTGTCCTTTTTTTTTATCATTTAGTAATTAATATGCCCAGGTAAGGTATATTGCCCCCCATGAGAATCCTCCGCCAAAAGCGGTAAAAATCAATTTATCTCCTTTTTTCAGCTGATCTTCATAATCATTAAGCAGCAAGGGTAAAGTAGCTGAAGTTGTATTTCCGTATTTATGAATATTCATCATTACCTTTTCATCTTCCAGCTCTATTCTGCCGGCAGTTGCCTCGATAATTCTTTTATTTGCCTGATGTGCCACGAGCCATGAAATATCCTCATTTTTAAGTTCGTTAGTTGTCATGATCCTTTCACATACATCCGACATATTAAAGACAGCATTTTTAAAAACACTTCTTCCATCTTGCTTAACAAAGTGTTGTTTGTTATCAATAGTTTTATGACTTGCAGGAAGTACAGAGCCCCCCGCCTCAACTTTTAAAAATTCTCGTCCTTTTCCATCGGTTCTTAAGATCTCATCATGAAAACCAAAACCTTCTTCATTCGGCTCAAATAATACGGCACCGGCTCCGTCACCAAAGATGATACAGGTAGCCCTGTCGGTATAATCAATCATTGAAGAATTCTTATCGGCACCGATGAGTAAAACTTTTTTATACCTTCCTGATTCTATATATCTTGCTGCAACCGACATCCCGAATAAGAAACTGGAACAAGCCGATTCAAGATCGAAAGAAAAAGCATTGGAAGCTCCTATTTGTGAGGCGACATAAGCTGCCGTTGATGCAGCCTGCATATCGGGTGTTGCCGTGGCCACAATAATCAAATCAATCTCCTTAGGATCGAGATTTTTCTTTTGTAAAAGGTCTTTTGCGGCATGAATTCCTAAAAAAGATGACCCTTTATTCTCTCCTTTTAAAATTCTTCTTTCTTTAATTCCTGTCCTGGTAGTGATCCATTCATCATTGGTATCAACCATCGTTTCCAACTCTTCGTTGGTAAGAATATAATCAGGTAAATATTTACCCACTGCTGTTATAGCTGCAGTTATTTTAGACATAGTGAGAATTATTTTTTACTGTTTTTTATAAAAAATTAGTCAAAAAAACAGTTTTCAAAGTAAAGTAATTTATTTGTAGTTTTGGCCAAAAAAAGTGATTTTTTACAAAAAACTGACTAAAAAACACAAAAAAACCCTCAAAATGAGGGTTTTCTTGTATTGTAAAAACTTATTTATTAAGCTTCAGCTTCCTGAGAATCAATTAAAATCTGACCTCTGTAATAAAGTTTCCCTTCATGCCAGTGAGCTCTGTGATATAAATGAGCTTCACCAGTTGTTGGATCTTTTGCAATTTGAGGAACAACTGCATTATAATGTGTTCTTCTTTTATCTCTTCTTTGCTTCGACGTTTTTCTTTTAGGATGTGCCATCTCTATGTATTTTTATTTGTTATTAACTTTTTTAATTCTGCCCATCTCGGGTCAGTTTCATTTTCTTTTTTATTTCCTGGTTCCAGTTCTTTTAATTTTTCAACGATATCCGATTTTAAAGATCCATCTTCAACTCCGGGATGAATTCTTTTATTTGGCATCGCAAGAACAATCATTTCATAGATGAATTGCGAAACATTGATTTGACTTTCATGATAAGGAATAATGATTAATTCCTCATTATCATCATTATATTCATCACCAAATTTAACAATGACGTTCATTTGGCCTTCAACAGGCTGATCATAAGGTTCCATACTTACATCACAAAGTACGTTCACATTACCTTTTGCTTTAAAATGCAACTCAAATAAGTTACTCTTTTTAACAAAATTGAGATTTACCTTAACATTAGAATCTAAAAATTCATCAAAATTAAAAGCTTCAAAGAACTTCTTATCAACATTATAATCAAATTGATAACTTCCAGGTTTTAATCCGGTAAAAGAAATGCTATATTCCTTTAGCGGTTTCATTTAAAATAAAATTTTAAGCGCGCAAAGGTAGTAATTAATTTTTTTAAAATAAAATAGTTTTTGTTTTTTTACGCGAATCATCTTTTATTTGCTTTCAATTGATCCTTAATCAGTTGCTCATACTCCGTTCTTTTTCTGTAAATAGACAAAGCGGTAAATAAAGCTTCTCTAAAAGAACTGTGATCTGCCTTATTCTTTCCTGCAATCTCATAAGCAGTTCCATGATCCGGAGACGTTCTTATTCTGTTCAGTCCGGCTGTAAAATTAACCCCCTTACCAAAAGACAGGGCTTTAAATGGAGCCAAGCCCTGATCGTGATACATGGCGAGTATTCCGTCAAAATCTTTATACAACTGAGATCCAAAAAAACTATCGGCAGCATAAGGGCCGTAAACGATCTTTCCTATTTCCTGCAGTTTTTTAATCGTCGGGGTTACAATCTCATCATCTTCCGTACCAATTACACCGTGGTCTCCACAGTGAGGGTTTAAGCCTAAAATGGCTATTTTCGGTTTTGAAATGTTAAAATCCTGAATTAAAGAAGCATGCATGATATTTACCTTTTTTTCTATAAGTCCGGGTGTAATTGCCGATGTAACGTCCTTTAGAGGGATATGACCGGTAATCAAACCCATTCTAATCTTATCAGTCATTAAAATCATCAGACTTTCGCCTTCCAGATTTGCTTCAAGGAATTCCGTATGCCCCTGAAATTTAAAATTCTCCGACTGAATATTGTATTTATTGATAGGGGCTGTTACCAAAACATCTACTTCCTCGTTCTTTAAGGCATTGGTTGCGCTTTCAAGAGATTTTAGGGCATATTCGCCGGAAACATCTGTGGGTTTCCCCAATTCAATCACTACACTTTCTTTCCATATATTTACCAGATTCAATTTATTAGGAATAGCTCTCCGGATCTGATCGATCCCGTTTATGGGGGTATTCAGATGTAACACCTTTTTATGATAACTCACAGTTTTGGTAGAACCAAATAGAATTGGTGTACAAAAGTCCAGAATCCTGTTATCCTCAAAGGTTTTTAAAATAACTTCTAATCCTATACCGTTAAGATCTCCAATTGAAATTCCTACTTTAATTTTATCAGATTTTTTCATACAACCGGTTAAATATTATTAATTTTGAAAATTATCTCAAATCAGCAACAAAGTTAAACAAATTAAACCATAAAAATGTTTACAGGAATCATAGAAGAAATGGGAAAGGTAGTTGAGCTTAAAAAAGAAAGCGGAAACCTTCATATAACAATAGAAAGTAATATTTCATCCAAATTAAAGATCGACCAAAGTCTGGCTCACAATGGCATATGCTTAACAGTTATCGCACTGGGCGAAAATACCCATACTGTTACAGCTATACAGGAATCCATTAACAAAACTAATCTTGGTTATATTAAAAAAGGTGATAAAATCAATCTGGAAAGAGCTATGAAATTAGGAGATCGACTGGATGGACACATTGTCCAGGGGCATGTAGATCAGGTTGGTAAATGCATTAAAGTTGAAGAAACCGATGGTAGTTGGTTTTATACTTTTACCTATAAAGAAGAAAAAGACAATGTTACTATTGAAAAAGGTTCAATCACCATAAATGGGGTTAGCCTGACTGTTGTAGATTCTCTTGACAATCAATTTAGTGTTGCCATAATTCCATATACTTATGAAAATACAAACTTTCACAGCATTAAGACCAATGATTATGCGAATTTAGAATTTGATGTGATTGGAAAATATGTAGCCCGCCTTTTTAACAAGTAGATTACTTGTTATTATCACGAATCTTTTTTACAGCATAAGCAATACCAGATATTACCAAAGCAAAAACACCCCCATCTATTGGCGTATCAATGGGCGGTGGCGGTGGTGGGGGACCTTGTGCAAATGCACTATTCGCAAATACTATTAAAAATAATAATAAAACTGCTTTTAAGTATCTTCTTGCCATATTTTTAAAATTATGTCTTCTAAACGAATTAAAACACATTTTGTTGCAAATATATAAAAAGCTTTTAAAATAATAAACATCATTAAGACTTTTATTAATTAACTTTATATCCGCAACTAAATTGTTAACAAAAGCATCAATTCACTGAGTAAGAAAATCTTACCCAGTGATTGATAAGTAAATATATTCACTTATTTTAGTGATACGAAACAACAAAACAAGTTG
>JANTGS010000025.1 GCA_024762795.1 Flavobacteriaceae bacterium
TAAATTTATATAATTTTAAATTGGGTTACAAAAATATACATCCCCTGGAGAAAAAGAGAGCTGGTTTTGATTACAAATGTAACAAAATTTAAATTTTAAACCGTTCACAAATGTAAACATAACTTTATTTACATTTGTAACATGGAAAGAATTGATTTTTTAAAGCTGGAAAGCTGGTACAAAGAGAGGCATGAAAAAAAGATCTCAGGAAGGTATATTACTTTTTCTAAAATTAAACCTTTGATTGAAAATTTGCCTGAAGCTTTTCCGGTTAAAGAAGTTGGAAGATCTTTTCTAAACATTCCGATTTATAAAATAACTGCCGGTAAGGGTAAAACAAAAATATTGTTATGGTCGCAGATGCATGGTAACGAAACTTCGGGAACTAAAGCATTATTTGATCTTTTCAAATTTTTAAATGATCCGGAGGAAATGAGATCGGTCAGGGATCAGATATTGAATAATTGTACCTTGATCTTTATTCCATTGCTCAATCCTGATGGTGCGGAAGTCTTTACAAGGGTAAATGCTCAGAAAATCGATCTGAACAGAGATGCAGTGGATCTAAAAACTCCGGAAAGTAATGTGCTGAGAGGAGTTTTAGCCGACATTGATCCTGAATACTGCTTTAATCTTCATGATCAACGTAGTCTTTTTACAACGGGAAATCCCGGGAAAAATGCTACAATTTCCTTTCTTGCGCCATCCGAAGGAGAGGATCGGGTTGTAACTGAAGGGAGGAAAGAAACCATGAAGGTTATCTCATCAATGTATTCGCTTTTAAAGATGTGTATAGCGGGTAGGATTGGGAGATACACGGATGAATTTTACCCTACTGCTACCGGAGACAATTTTCAAAAAGACGGTTATCACACTATTTTGATAGAATCAGGTCATTACAAAGATGATTACAACAGAGAGAATTCAAGAAAATTTACTTTTACAGCAATTTTACAGGGAATTTATAGTATTGCTACGGAGCTGCAGGATGTAGATTACAAAGATTATTTTAAGATTCCGGAAAATACCAAAAAACACTTCGATCTTATTCTTAAGGGAATTAATCTAAATGGTAAAGCCATCGATGCTGGTTTCCGGTTTAAAGAAGAGTTGATGGAAAACGGACAAATTCAATTGATTCCCGAAATTGCAGAAACCGGTGATCTGAGTACCTACATCGCGGATAAAACCATCTATAATAAAGAGCATTTCTTTAAAGATCAGGCAGAATTGATTGCATATATTAAAAAATACACACGTATATTATAATTAATTTGTGAAAAACTATATTTATTTGATATATTTTTACGATATTTGTAAAAATTAAAGAAAGAACTATGTCAAAATTTAAATTAGATGATCTTGATCATCAGATCCTGGAGGCTCTAATAGAGAATGCGCGTACACCCTTTACCGATATAGCCAAGAATTTGCTGGTATCAGCAGGAACAATTCATGTGCGGGTTAAAAAGATGGAAGATGAAGGGGTGATCAGAGGGTCCACTTTAAGTGTGGATTACAACAAAATGGGATATACCTTTATAGCTTATATTGGTGTTTTTCTTGAAAATTCATCTACAACAGAACAGGTAGTTGAACAAATTAAAAGTATTCCGGAAGTAACCGTTGCACACCTTACCACCGGAAAATTCTCAATTTTTTGTAAGGTAAGAGCAAAAGATACACGTCATGCTAAGGATATTATTTTTACATTAGATAAAATACCCGGAGTTAAAAGAACAGAAACCTCGATCTCTCTTGAGGAAGTAATCAATGATAAGAAGCGACTGATGCATAAGATCTTTAAGGAAATTACCTTTTAGACTGAATTCAACTAACCAAATCTATTGTTCTAAAATCTCTGTTCTTAAGATCAGGGATTTTTTTATTACTTTATTACTTCCATCTTTATAAAAACATCCTCCAGCGGCCATTCATCTCCTCCGGATTTAAGATTAGCAATCTTATCTATAACCGAAAAGCCACTAATCACTTCGCCAAAAACAGTATGTTCACCATCGAGATGATGTGCTCCGTATCTGTCCTGAACAATATAAAATTCAAAAGCAGTGGATTTCTTGGTAGGATTGTTTTCCCAGTCGCGGGCCATAGCTACCGCTCCGTATTTATGTTTACGTTCCTTTACAAATTCTGCAGGAATAAAATAATTGTGATATTTGTTCCGATAACGCATGGTTGTAATATTTTCTGAATTTCCCCCCTGGATAATAAAGCCCGGAACAACCCGGTAAAAACAAGTAGTATCAAAATAACCTTCTTTGGTAAGAAATATAAAATTTGCCCGGTGCAGTGGCGTATCCTTATAGAGTTTGATCATTATATTTCCTAATCTTGTTTTTAACAATACCTGTGTCTCCGGATTCTTTTTACCGTATTCCGTTAAGAATTCAACAACATTTTTATCATTGATACTTTCTGGTTTTTTTGGAGTCTTCTTTTTCTTTACCAAAGCTGGTTTACCGGTTTCCGCTGTAGAACTTTTCGTAACAACTGTTTTCTTTTCCGGAGAATTACAGGCTGAAAGAAGCAGAAATATCAAAAGATAAAGTATAGAAATTCTTTTCATGGATCGACTCATTTTTGTTGCAAATATAATCTTTAAAAGCAAACTTTTGTGTGGCGGATTGATAACCGGAGTGAATTAGTTATTCTATTGCTTTTATAATTGAATTATAAGGATTAAAGAAACAGGAAAAATAGAAAAGCTGTTCTGAATCAATTTTTGTATTTTTGCGAGATGATGGAAGAACAAGTAATTCTGGTAGACAGAAATGATAATCAAATTGGACTGATGCCAAAGATGGAGGCTCATGAAAAAGCGCTTTTGCACAGAGCTTTTTCTGTTTTTGTTTTTAACGAGCAGGAAGAATTGCTTTTACAACAAAGAGCAAAAGAAAAATACCATTCTCCTGAATTATGGACCAATACTTGTTGCAGTCACCAAAGAGCAGGGGAAAGTAATATAGAAGCAGGAAAAAGAAGGTTAAAGGAAGAAATGGGCTTTGATTGTGAACTCGAAGAGATCTTTTCGTTTATTTATAAAGCACCGTTTGATAACGGACTTACAGAGCATGAACTCGATCATGTTATGATTGGTTATTATAATGAGAATCCTGAGATCAATCCTGAAGAGGTATCACATTTTAAATGGATGAAGCTGGAAGAGGTTAAAAATGATATAGAAAAACATCCTGAAAAGTATACCGAATGGTTTAAGATCATTTTTAAAGAATCCTACAATAAACTTGTAATAAACATTTAGAAATCTCCGTTTTAAAAAACTACTATGAAGGTTACTGTTAACAGAAAAGCACATTTTAATGCCGCGCACCGTTTGTATAATTGTGAGTGGAGTGATTCCCGGAATGCAGATGTTTTTGGTAAATGTGCCAATCCGAACTATCACGGCCATAATTACGAACTAATCGTGGCTGTAACCGGTGAAATTCATCCCGATACGGGTTTTGTAATGGATATGAAGATTCTGAAAAAGATCATCCGTGAAGAAATTGAAGATTACTTTGATCATAAGAATCTCAATGAAGAAGTACCGGAATTTAAAACTTTAAACCCGACAGCTGAGAATATTTCGGTGGTCATCTGGAATAAATTACGCAGTAAGATCGATTTGAAGTCTGAATTATCGGTAACCCTGTATGAAACTCCCAGGAATTTTGTGATCTATAAGGGGGAGTAATCTTTCTTATGTTAATTCATTATTTATCAGTGAGATAAAATCAGAAAATAACTCTATTATCAGAGTCAGCGCATAAAAAAACTCCGCACTTGGCGGAGTTTTTTAAATTATTTGAATGGATTTTAGCTACCAAAAACGTATTTGATTCCAATGTTAAATCCGAAAGAATCATAAGGAGCAGATTGTTTAAAATCAACACCTTTTTTAGTCTGATCATAATCATCACCATCCACCCAGTTGTCGCCCGGAACATTTATGGTATCTTTATATTCAATATTTTTACCGTCACCCAGATCTTCTAATTTGGTATCTTTTATAATAGTTCCGCCCATTTCTGCCGGTAATTTAACAGTTTGGTGATAAGAAGTATACTTGGCATCTTTAGATTTGATGGCCAGACCCAAATATTCCATTTCTCCAAATAGTTTTAAATTATCACTTAATGAATATTCATAGCCCAGGGCTGCGGCAAATCCAATTGTCGGTGTTCCATGAATTTCCATATCGTAATCGGTATTTACAGTTAAATTAGCTCTGATTGGTTCGCCTGTTCCTGGATCAACACCAATAATTTCATTTACAATTCTTTGATCGCTGGCTTCAACCTCAGTTTTTCCGCCTAAGGGTATATAAGCGCCAAAGCGTCCGTAAAGACCATTGTTGATTTTGTAAACCAGTGAAAGTGTAGATCTGAATACTCTTGAATGAGCAGTTGCGTCCGTAGTCATTCCATAGGCAGGAATACTTACATCGGCTTTAGTTTGATCGGAACCATATAGGTATCCCAGGTTGAGTTCTGCACCCAGATGCTCATTAAAGAAATAACCTAATTTTAGTGTACCATTAAAACCTTCACCATAACTGCCATAGATATTTGTTGTAGACATGGTACTTCCGTTCAATTTAACTTCCGTACCGTTAACACGTTGAGTTGCTCCAAAACTGTAACCTCCGCTTAATCCTGCATAGAATTGAGAATAAGTGAGGCTCATGGTGAACAGAGCTGCTAATAATAATAGACTTCTTTTCATATTTTTTATATTTATTTGGGTTTAATAATGTAAATTTAAAAATAATTCACAGTTAAAACAGTTTTTTTAGATAAAATTTAAAACACTTAATTTATTGCCAGCTTTTATAATAGTTTTTAAGTTCCAACAGATATTTTTGTTTAATGTCAGAAGGTAAAAATGAATATTTAAATGAATTCTTTGCTAGTTGGTAAAGATCTTCTTGGGTTAAATCAAGAGCTTTTTGAATTTCAATATAATTTTTATTGACCTGTCCCCCGAAATAGGCGGGATCATCTGAATTAACTGTTACTTTTAATCCGAGATCCATCATTTTTCTAAGCGGATGATTTTTCAGATCCTTTACCACTTGTAATGCCGTGTTGGATAAAGGGCAAACGGTCATAGCCAGATCTCTTTTAACGATCTCTTTTACCAGATCAGGATCTTTTAAAGCATTATTTCCGTGATCGATACGTGCTATTTTAAGAATATCCAAGGCTTCCCAAATGTATTCCGGCGGACCTTCTTCACCAGCATGGGCAACGGGAATATAGCCTTCCTCAACAGAAGCTTTATAGACCTCTTTAAATTTAGAGGGCGGATTACCCATTTCTGAAGAATCAAGTCCCACAGCCTTGATCTTTTCTTTAAAAGGAAGTGATTGTTTAAGTGTTTTAAAGGCATCTTCCTCAGACAGATGACGTAAATAGCTCATGATCAGATAGGAGCTTACATTCAGATTTTCTTCAGCATCTTTACAAGCTTTTGAAATCCCGTTGATCACGGTTTCAAAGGCAATTCCCCTTTCGGTATGCGTTTGAGGATCGAACATGATCTCAGTATGTCTTACATTTTGTTCAGCACATTTTTTAAGATAGCTGTAGGTAAGATCGTAAAAATCCTGTTCGTGGATCAAAACTCCGGCTCCCTGATAATAAATGTCTAGGAAATCCTGTAAGCAGCTAAATTGATAGGCTTTTTCGATTTCTTCCACACTTTTAAAAGGAATATCAATCTTGTTTCTTTGAGCGATCTCAAACATCAGGGCAGGTTCAAATGTTCCTTCAATATGCAGATGTAGTTCCGCTTTAGGCAGGTTTTCTATAAATTTTTTCATCAATAAATGCGTTTATAAATTCTGATGATAAATGTAGGTATTTATTGTGCTTTTGAAAAATTGAAAGATTGAAAAAATTTAAAATTTTAGATTTCCTCATCTTAGCGAAGTGTTAAAGGAGGGTCTGTTTATCGATAGGTAGGCTTGCCTTGCTGCGAAGCAGGGTGCCTGAATAAGTGAGGTGGATTTAAATAAGTGAAAAGGGGAAAATCAATTTAAAAACAAAAAATCGTTGAGCTTCATTGCGTAAAACATAGCGCTTCTTGCGATGATAGAATTAAAAGATTAAATGACTGAAGCATTAAAGCATTTTATCATTATATCATCGAAAAATCAATCATATTCAGATAAAAATCTGATATTTGTACTATGAAAAAGATTTTTTTCATCATCGTTACTTTATTAATCCTGATACTGATGTTTTCCTTTTTAAGTATGAAAGACCAAAACCCGCTTGTAGTGGGGGATACTATTCCTTCATTCATTTTAAAGGATCAGAACGGAAAGGATTTTGATATAGATCAATTCAAAGGGAAACAGCCTTTGGTTATATACTTTTATCCAAAAGATGACACACCCGGTTGTACGAAAGAAGCCTGCTCTTTTCGTGATGAGTTTGAAATCTTTACCGGTCTTGAAGTAAAAGTAATCGGGATCAGTTCAGATAATGTGGCATCGCATAGGGAATTTGCAGATAAATACCAATTGCCTTTTACTTTGCTGGCCGATACGGAAAAGAAAGTCAGAAAACTTTTTGGTGTTCCGAACAGTTTCTTAGGAATCCTTCCCGGAAGGGTAACTTATGTTGTTAGCAAAAATGGTATCATAATTCATATTTTTAACAATATGACCGATGCCGAAAAGCATATAACCGAATCAATACAAGCATTAAATAGAGTAAAAGAATGAAATTGAATTATACATTGAAATTTAAACCCATTTTAAAAGAAAAGATCTGGGGAGGTGAAAAATTAAAGAATGTTTTAAATAAGAAAACTGATAGAACTAACATAGGAGAGAGCTGGGAAATATCTGATATACAGGGAGATACTTCAATAGTATCCAATGGAATACTTACGGGGAAATCGCTCTCCGAATTGATTGTTGAATTTAAAGAAGAGCTGGTGGGAGAAAAGGTTTACCGTCAGTTTAAGAATAAATTTCCTTTACTGATCAAGTTTATTGATGCTGAACATTCTCTAAGTATTCAATTGCACCCTGATGATGAACTGGCTAAAAAAAGACACAATTCCTTCGGAAAGACCGAAATGTGGTATGTTGTTCAGTCTGATCCCGGTTCGGGACTGATCGTTGGCTTTAAAGAGGAAGTCAGTAAGGCAGAGTATCTCGAAAATCTAAAGAATAAAACCCTGACAGATATTCTTAATTTTGAACCTGTAAAAGAGGGGGATGTTTACTTTATTCCTACTGGAAGAGTTCATGCTATTAAAGAAGGAGTGCTGTTGGCAGAGATACAGCAAACGAGTGATATAACTTACCGGATCTACGACTGGGACAGAGTTGATGATCAGGGGAAATCCCGCGAATTACATACCGAACTGGCTTTGGATGCTATCGATTATAAGGTACAAGACATGTATAAAACACCTTATACCAAAAAATTAAATAATATAGTAAAGATAGTTGATAATCAGTATTTTAATACAAATATAATTTCTTTTGATAAGGAGGTGGAGATCGATTACACCCACAAAGATTCTTTTGTGATCTATATGTGTGTTAAAGGTAGTGCAGGGATCTTTTTTGGAGAGGATAAATCTGAAAATATCCGTAAAGGAGAAACCCTGTTAATTCCGGCTTCTTTAAAAAAACTTAGTCTGAAACCTGATGAATATTCAGAAATCCTTGAAATCTATATCAGCTGATGAATACCTATAAAAATATAAAAGTTATCGCCTTTGATGCAGATGATACGCTATGGGTAAATGAAACCTATTACCGTGAAGCCGAACAAAAATTCATGAAATTATTATCTCCGTATGAAACCAAGAATAAAATCGATCAGGAGCTTTTTAAAACTGAAATGAAGAATTTACACCTGTATGGTTACGGAATTAAAAGCTTTGTCTTATCGATGATAGAATCAGCACTTGAACTTTCCAATTACAGGGTAGATTCTAAAACCATTGAAAAGATTATCGGAATCGGTAAAGAGATGCTTGAAAAGCCTCTGGAATTACTCGATGATGTTGAATTGACATTAAAAACGCTTCAACCCAAATACAAATTAATTCTGGCAACCAAGGGGGATCTGCTTGATCAGGAAAGAAAACTTAAAAAATCAGGTCTCGAAAAATACTTTCACCATATAGAGATCCTAAGTGATAAAAAGACAGAAGATTATCAGAGTCTCCTCGATCGGCTGGAAATAAAGAAATCAGAATTTCTGATGGTAGGCAATTCGTTAAAATCGGATGTATTGCCCTTGTTGGAGATCGGTACCCAGGCTATTCATGTTCCGTTTCATACCACCTGGATTCATGAAGAGGTAAAAGATCATCAAAACAATGGTGATTTTAAAACCTTTGCCCGTATAAAGGATATCTTAACATATTTGTAAGAGAACATTCATCATAAATATTTATCTTTGAAAATCATAAAAAAATTATATAATTATGCCCGGATTTGAACTATTTGGAGAAGCCGAAAGAAAAGAAGTACTCGATGTACTCGATACCGGTGTTCTGATGCGCTACGGATTTGACGGAATGCGAAACGGTCACTGGAAAGCCAAAGAACTTGAAAAAGAATTACAAAACAAACTTAAGGTTAAACATGCGCAACTTACTACCAGCGGTACTACTGCTTTAAATGTGGCTCTGGCCGTATTGGGCGTGGGTTCCGGTGATGAAGTGATCATGCCTACTTTTACTTTTGTTGCCAGTTTTGAATCGATTATCAATGCAGGGGCAACTCCCGTTCTGGTAGATATTGATGATACTTTGACCCTTGATCCGAAAGCTGTTGAAGCGGCAATTACAAAAAAGACCAAAGTGATCATGCCTGTGCATATGTGTGGCTCAATGGCCGATCTCGATGCATTAAAAGCACTTTGTGATAAACACAATATCTTTTTGCTTGAAGATGCCTGTCAGGCCTACGCCGGAACCTACAAAGGAAAAGCACTTGGAACTATTGGTGATGTGGGCTGTTATTCTTTTGATTATGTAAAAACCATTACCTGCGGTGAAGGAGGGGCTCTGGTTACCAATAAAAGTGATCTGGCTGTAAACGCCGATCATTATTCAGATCATGGCCATGATCATGTTGGAAATGACCGAGGAGCTGAAGGGCATCCTTTTATAGGGTACAATTACCGAATATCCGAACTGAATGCCGCCGTTGGACTCGCACAGGTAAAAAGAACAGATGAATTTATTTCCATTCAGCGAAAGCATAAAAAAATATTGAAAGAGGCTCTGAGTACCGTCACCGATGTTTCTTTTAGAAGAATTCCCGATGAAGAAGGAGATTCGGCTACCTTTTTATCGTTCTTTATGCCTACTGCAGAACTGAGTAACAAAGTGGTTAAAGCTTTTCAGGAATACGGAATCGATGCCTACTGGAATTATTTTGACAATAACTGGCACTATATACGTAAATGGAATCATCTTAAAGAATTGAAAACGCTGTTCCCTTTATCAGCTGAGATCAAAAAAGGGATGCAGGATCTGAAAAATATGGAATTTAAACAATCCGATGATTATATTTCACGAAACATTTCCTGCCTGATCAAATTATCATGGACCGAGGAAGAAGTACACGAAAAAGCAAAAAAAATGGTAGAAGCAATAAAATCGGTATTGTAGATGAAAGTTATAGCCATGATCCCTGCCCGTTACGGGGCTACCAGGTTTCCCGGAAAATTAATGGCCGATCTGGGAGGAAAGCCAGTTATCGTAAGAACCTATGAAGCTACCCTGGCTACAAAACTCTTTGATGAAGTTTATGTGGTAACTGATAGTGAGATCATTAAAGGGGTAGTAGAACAAAATGGAGGCCAAGCCATTATGAGCATTAAAGAGCATGAATGTGGTACCGACAGGATCGCCGAGGCCGTGGAAAATCTCGACGTGGATATAGTTGTCAATGTGCAGGGTGATGAACCTTTTGTAAAAAAAGAACCTTTGCAAAAAGTGGTGGATGTTTTTAAAGGAGCTGACGCCGATAAGATCGATTTAGCCTCACTGATGCAGGAAATGAACGACTGGAAAGATATTACCGATCCGAATTATGTAAAAGTAATTGTCGATCAGGACGACTTTGCCTTGTATTTTTCCCGTTCTCCAATTCCGTACCCAAGAGATAAGGATGCCGGGGCCAAATACTACGAACATATTGGGGTGTACGCTTTTAGAAAGCAAGCCATACTCGATTTTTACCGTTTACCCATGAGATCCCTTGAAGCTACCGAAAAAGTAGAGTGTATCCGTTTTCTCGAATATGGGAAAAATATAAAAATGGTGGAAACCGGTTATATGGGTATTGAGATCGATACACCGGAAGATCTGGAAAAGGCTTCAAAATATTTTAAAGATTAAATAAAATTCAAGTATATAAATTATGAGATACAGAAATTTTCCCATGGTACCAAGGATAATATTTGGAAGAGGAAGCTTTAATCAGCTGGGAGAGATTATTGAACCCAAACGAACGCACAAGGATTCTCCGTTTATTTTTATTGTAGATGATGTGTTTAAAGATAATAAATGGCTTACCAGCAGGATTCCTCTTAAAAATAATGATAAGATCCTCTTTGTTAGTGCAGAGGACGAACCCAAAACCAAATACGTTGATCAGTATCGTGATGAGATTGTTGCTGAGTTTGAGCAGTTGCCTTCGGGGATTATTGGAATTGGAGGAGGAACTATGCTCGATTATGCCAAGGCCATAGCATTGATGCTGACCAATCCAGGGTCTTCTTCAGATTATCAGGGATGGGATCTTGTTAAAAATCAGGGGGTTTACCACGTGGGAATTCCTACAATCTCCGGTACAGGAGCCGAAGTTTCACGTACAACCGTATTGACCGGTCCAGAAAAAAAACTTGGAATGAATTCTGATTATACGCCTTTTGATCAGGTTGTACTGGATCCTGAACTGACCAAAGGAGTACCCGATAATCAATGGTTCTATACCGGAATGGATTGCTATATTCATTGTATCGAATCTTTAGATGGAACTTATCTGAATACTTTCTCAGAAAGTTATGGAGAAAAATCGCTTGAACTTTGCAGAAATGTCTTTCTGGAAAAAGATGTTCGTGATGAAGAATCACAGGATAAGTTAATGATGGCCTCTTGGCATGGAGGGATGAGTATTGCCTATTCTCAGGTGGGAGTTGCCCATGCCATGAGTTACGGTCTCGGATATTTACTGGGAACCAAGCATGGAGTTGGAAACTGTATTGTTTTTAATCAGCTCGAAGAATTTTATCCTGAGGGCGTTGCCGAATTTAAGACAATGGTAAATAAGCATCAGGTTGAAATTCCGGAAGGTGTTTGTAAGAATCTTAATGATAAACAGTTCGATATCATGATCGATGTGGCCCTAGGATTGGTACCACTCTGGGAAAATGCATTGGGCAAAGACTGGCAAAAAACCATCACCAAGGATAAGCTGAGATCACTTTACGAAAAAATGTGATTCAGCTGATTGAAGGATTGAAAATTGAAAGATTAAAGCATTCACTTGAGGGAAGAGCAATTAGTGAAAAGCGATGAGAATGAGTCGATGTGCCAATTTGTTGATTTGAGAATAATTTAAAATTCAAGATTTAATGAGATTTTTTAACTTTCCGGAAGGTTAAAATTTCATAAGTGATATATAAAGATTTTTTTAAAGGGTGTCCGTCGATTGACGGATGTGATGGTTAAAATTAAAGTATTTCATCATTAATATCATTAATCCTTCAATACATCAGTCAATTTTAAAATAAATTTAACAGAAAGGTAAGTTTTTAAGTATTTAATCTTAATCATAACAAAATATTAGTAAAAGGATCCTATTTTTTAACTAAATTTGCAAAAAACAAGAACAAATGGCAAGTATAAAAAACTTAAAGAAAGATGTAAATAAGATTCTGGCAGAAGTGATAGAAGAATGCTATACATATCAGCTGGATGCAGATGAAAAGACAAATTCTAAAATAGAAGGCATCATTGATGAAGCCATCGAAACATTTGACCAGCTTATTCAAAAGATCCACCAAAAGGAAGTGGAAAATAAATCAACTCATTTTAATAATATTACCAAAGAACTCCAAACCAAAGGCAACGAACTATTAGAAAAACTGAATAAAATAGTTTCTTAATTCGATTTGTGTTTTTTTTAACACATCAATTGTAATTTTAAAAAATTATAAGCGTTCTAATTACTAATTTAATATTCGTATGAACTATGGCAAGAGCAGTTTATGAGTACACAAAGACCGTTTTAAAAAAGGTGAGTTTTGATGCAGAGTTATTTCGCAAAGAGCTGGAGAAAGCGCTGATACGGTTATTACCTTTTGAGATTGAAGAATTAAAAATATGGCTTTTAAAATTTACAGCCAATAAACCCGAACTATCACAACAACTGGTAGTTATAGATCAAAAAAAGAAGCTGTTTTAGCTTCTTTTTTTTTGTAACGGACTGATGATCTTCACATCATGAAAGGCGATAGCTCCCCTGATGATTCCATCTATACTACTCTTTAAAGCGTTGATTAACTGCACTTTTAACTGTGATTTATGGTAGATCATACTCACTTCACGGGCGGGAACAGTACCGCTGAATTGTTTTAAATGCTTTTTATTATTCTCTGACAGATCCAAAGTGTGTAAATAGGGCAGAAGTGTCATACCAAGTCCTTCTCTCGATAATTTGATCAGGGTTTCTATACTGCCACATTCCAGTTCAAATTTTGATATATCGTAATTTTTATTGGCATTACACAGGTTTATAATATTATCTTTAAAACAATGTCCGTCTTCCAGTAAAAGAATATCATCTATGTCCAGATCTGCTTCTGAGATGGTATCGTGTTTGAACAGTCGATGATTATCGGGAACAAAACCCACAAAAGGTTCGTAATACAAAACTTTTTCAATAATATTCGGATTTTCAAGCGGTGTAGCAGCAATGGCGGCATCGAGATGTCCATCTGCCAGTTTTTTGATGATCTCTTCAGTGGTAAGCTCTTCAATGATAAGATGCACCTTATTGTATTTCTTTAAAAAGGATTTTAAAAATAAAGGTAAAAGTGTGGGTAAAATAGTCGGGATGATCCCAAGCTTAAATTCTCCGCCTATATATCCCTTTTGCTGATCAACAATATCACTGATCCTGTTGCTTTCATCAACGATGAGTTTGGCTTGTTCAACAATTTTTTCTCCAATGGGTGTAAGTTCAACCGGCTTTTTTTTACGGTTAAAAATAGTTACTCCCAGTTCTTCCTCCAGCTTTTGAATTTGCATACTAAGCGTTGGCTGGGTAACAAAACAATGCTTTGATGCTGCTGTAAAATTTTTGTATTCGGCAACAGCCAACAGATATTTTAATTGTGTGATTGTCATTGAAATAGAAAATTTTGATAAATATATTAAAAACTATTGTTTTTAGTGATTTGAAGTAGGTTTTTTTTATGATTTTAACTGATTAAAACCAAGTCTACATAAACCTTCTTATTAAGCGGATAAGGAGGCTAAGCAACACGCTTATCAAAAGCATAGAGGTAATTGGGAAAAATACCTTAACATCTCCTTTATCGTAGAAGATATCCCCCGGAAGTTTACCAAACCAGTTAACCAGCCAGGGAACATATTTAATGGTTAATCCTAATAATATCAATAAAATACCGGAAATGATCAGCCAGCGTTCCATAAGTTAAAAAGATGTTTTTTTTACTTTATAAAATTACTGATTTTCAGGAAATAATAAAACCAGAATAGAATTAAAAGAGAGAGTACATAAATATAGTCTACAAAGTAATAAGTATATTTGATCATATGATAAAGACTATCAATACTTTTTATTCTATAAATCATTTTTTTTTCGAAATTTGTTTTAAATTTTTTTAAAGACATCGAATCAACACATTAAACAATGCAAAAGATTATTGCTGTTTCTTTATCATTAGTGGTTCTATTGAATAATTTTCAGATAGGTATTTCAGGCTTGAGTCAAGCCGGAGATCTGCTGGAACATATTCAGTATCATAATGACAAGTATGGAGATAATTTTTTCTATTTTCTTTCTAAACACTATGGTGAACTCAAAGAGGATCATACCAAAAAGCATAAGGAAGAACATAAAAAAGCACGAACAATTACCTTTTCATCAGGGGATTACAAAACAATCACCTTCTACATTTTTAATACCTTTATCTGAAAAAACCGATTTAAATATTTCATGGGTAATTCACAGATCCTATAATTTCTTTTATAAAGATTCTCCTTCTTTTTTTATACCTAAAAAATTACTTCAGCCTCCAAGATTATTTTAATTTCAAATTCTGGGAATGGGAGAAAATCCCTCGCCTTTAGGCGAAGACTTTAGTTTAAGTAACTTTGTGCTATGCAAAAATATAGAAAGACTACACATACAGTATATGACATAAAGTATCATATAGTTTGGGTAACAAAGTACCGTAAGAGAATACTAACAGGAGAGCTGGCAAAACGAGTGAGGGAATTGATAAGAGAAGTATGTAAGGCGAATGAAGTTGAGATAATAAAAGGACATGTTTCGTTAGATTATGTTCATTTGTTTGTTTCAGTTCCTCCACATATCTCAGTGAGTAAATTGATGCAGTATATAAAAGGGAAGAGCTCAAGAAAGATAATGTCAGAGTTTAAGACTGTATCGAAGATGTATTGGGGTCGACACTTTTGGGCAAGGGGATATTTTGTAGTTTGTTCAGGAACTATAACAGATGAAATGATAATGGAATATATTGAGAAACAAGATATGGAAGATAAAGACGGAGATTTCAAGATTGATGTTGAGTAACTTTAGCCGCCTTAAGGCGGAAATCAAATCTACCAGCTTGTAGCTGGTAGTAGTTTAATCTGATTGGCAAATAATAACTCTAAACCTGTTTAAATATCTTATTATCAGGTAATTCAAAGACCTCAAGTCCAAAATAAGGTACTGCAGCGATGATATGGTCAAAGATATCAGCCATGATATATTCATAGTTCTGCCAGCGTTTATCGCTGCTAAAAGCGTAGATCTCAATAGGAATTCCTTGTGTGGTAGGAGGGAGTTGACGTGTCATAACCATCATATCTTTATTGATGGCAGAATGGTTTTCCACATAGGTTTCCACGTATTTTCTGTACACACCAATATTGGTCAGGTTACGTCCGTTGATCAGTAAGTTTTTATCAATATTATTCTTTTCGTTATATTTTACAATATCCTCTTGCCGATTATTTAGATAACCGGTGATCAATTGAATATCTTTTAATTTATCTACATTATTTTCAGAGAGATACTTAATACTATTTAATTTAATGATCAAAGCTCTTTTAATGCGTCTTCCCTCTGAATTTTCCATTCCTCTCCAATTCTTAAAGGAGTCGGAGATCAATGCATAAGTTGGAATGGTGGTAATGGTTTTATCAAAATTCTGCACCTTTACCGTGGCCAGATTGATCTCGGTAACATTTCCGTCGGCACCATATTTCTGAAATGTAATCCAGTCGCCAATGCGAACCATATCGTTTACGGTAACCTGTATGCTCGCTACAAAACCGAGAATGGTATCTTTAAATACCAATAGCAGTACTGCAGAAGCGGCTCCCAGAGCCGTAATAAATTTCCAGATCTCCATTCCGGTCACAATAGCAAAAATGGATAACAGGCCTCCGATCCACATAAAAATCATCATCACCTGAATATAACTTTCAATTGGTTTATCTTTAAACCTCTTAAAAGTTCTGATATAATCTCTTAAAGAATTGAATATGCTCTGGATGATCTGCAGGATCAACAAAACATAGATCACTTTAAACAACTTTTCAGTAATATCTTCAAAGAATTCAAAGTCGACGAAAATATACGGAATCATCTTCAGGATGATATAAAAAGGGATGATATGAGAAATATTTGTAATTACCTTATTCTTAATAAGAAGATCATCAAACTGGGTCTTTGTTTTAACAGCAAATTTTGAAAACATATTGATCAACAGTTTATTAATAAAAAGGTCTGTAATAAAGATGATCAGAAATGTAAGCAAAAGCAGCGCAAACATATTCAGATATTTAGAGGTATTATCCGCAAGGCCCAGTCCGGTAAAATAATTGTAAAACAGATGTGAGAACTTTTCCATATTTTTTAATTGTTTTAAACAAAAATACAGGGTTTTAGATTAAAACAATATTATTTTATGATTTTCTTTATCAGAAATTAAACAGTCTTTCCATTCATAAATTCTTAAGTTTTTATATTTCTGTGATAAGTTTTTCCAATTAGTCGTAACATTTTTGTATTTTGAGTGTCAAATCAAGAAAATAAACCAATCTAAATCTATTACAATGAAAAATTTTAAATTATTCCTTTTAACTCTTCTGATCAGTTTTTCTTATACCTTAAAAGCCCAGACTGCTGATGAGATCCTTAACAATTATTTTGAAAATACCGGAGGCAAAGCCAGCTGGACTAACCTGACAGGTTTAAAAATGTTTGCTAAAGTAAATCAAAGCGGGATGGATATTCCTTTGGAGATCACTCAGTTAAAAGATGGCAGACAAATGACCGTAGTAAAATTTCAGGGGCAGGAGATCAAGCAGGGTGTATTTGACGGAGAAACCCTTTGGGGAGTCAATTTTATGACCCAGAAAGCTGAAAAGAACGATAAGGAAGCCACCGATAATATGAAACTTGAAAAAAATGATTTCCCCAGTCCTTTTATCAACTACAAGCAAAAGAACTATACGGTTGAACTGATGGGAAAAGAAACTGTTGATGGTACCGAAACCTTTAAAATCAAACTGGTAAAAGAACCGGTGACTATAGATGGTAAGAAAGAAGAGAGTGTATCTTATTATTATTTTGATACAGATAATTTTGTGCCAATTGTTGTTGAAAGCGAAGTAAAATCAGGTCAGTTTAAAGGCCTTACATCAGAAGTTAAAATGAGTGATTATCAGGAGGTTGACGGACTTTATTTTCCTTTTTCCATGACTCAGGGAATTAAAGGAAAAGGAGGAGGAACCATTACCATAGATAAGATAGAACTCAACCCTAAAGTTGACGCCTCTGAATTTAAATTTCCAGAGGAAAAGGAAGTTGCTAAACCGGCAGAGCAGGAGAAAAAATAACTTTCTACAATTCTAAAAGGGTTTCCCACCACTATCTCCCGGGGTCGTTTGGTCGATCCCTCCAGAAAAATGGTGGATAAAAAGTATGCTGTTAAAACTATAAACTTTTATAGATCTTATACCTTAAATTCTATTAACAAACCTGACTTATGAAAAAACTCGATCAAATATTAATTGGAATATTTTTTATCTTCCCATTCCTGATAAATGCTCAGGATCAAAACAAACAGATCGAACTTAAAAATATGTTCGGAGATCTTAAAGCCCGTCATATCGGTCCGGCCCTGATGAGTGGAAGGATAAATGATCTGGAAGCACATCCTGTAAACCCAAGGATTATTTATGCCGGTGCAGCCGGAGGGGGTGTATGGAAATCAAATGATGCCGGAACAACTTTTAATCCGATCTTTGATAAAAATTGCCAGTCGATTGGTGCTATTGAGATCGATCCCAACCATCCTGACCAGGTACTTTATGTGGGAACCGGAGAGACCTGGACTAGAAACAGTGTTTCTATTGGTAACGGACTCTACAAATCTACTGATGGTGGGGTAAACTGGAATAAGATAGGTTTTGAAAAATCGGAAAGAATTGCTTCGATCATAGTGAATCCGAAGAATTCTGATGAGATCTATGTTGGGGTTTTAGGAGCACTCTGGTCCGATTGTGAGGAAAGAGGCGTTTTTAAGAGTAGTGACGGAGGAAAGACCTGGAGTAAAATTCTTTATGTAAATCCCAAAACGGGCTGTGCTGATCTGGCCATGGATCCAAAGAATCCAAATGTTCTCTATGCCTCCATGTGGGAATTCAGAAGAACCGGATGGTCATTTGAATCAGGGGGAAAAAACAGTGCCTTGTATAAATCGGTTGACGGTGGTAAAACCTGGAATAAGATCCATAATGGTTTCCCCGAAGGAATTTTAGGACGTTTAGGCATTGCTATTGCCCCGAGCAATCCGAATATACTCTATACAGTTATTGAAGCAGAGGAAGATACTAAAAAAGGCCTCTACCGAAGTGATGATGCCGGAGAGCACTGGAAGCAACTGAACAACGATTTTGGTATCACAGTACGCCCGTTTTATTTTTCAAGAATTGTTGTAGATCCTAAAAACCCCGATGTGATCGTAAAAGGAGGTTTAAGCGGTTCTATTTCCCGCGATGGAGGAAAAACTTTTAAGGATCTCGGAAATATGCACAGTGATATTCACGATATTATTTTTGATATCAATGATTCCGACCGGATGTATGTAGGTACAGACGGGGGCGTGTATCGTTCCTGGAATGGAGGAACTACTATGGAGATCGTTGAAAACCTGCCTGTATCTCAATTCTATCAGGTAAGTGTAGATGATAAGGTCCCTTATAATGTTTACGGAGGTTTACAGGATAATGGTTCCTGGTATGGCCCTTCTTCGGCTACTGGGGGAATAAAGGCCAGAGACTGGAATTCCATTGGTGGAGGAGACGGATTTAGGGTTTATAAGCATCCTGAAAAGAATATTATTTATTCAGAAATGCAGGGAGCAGAGAATATCTGGCGGTATGATGTAGAAAAAAAACTCATCAAAACCATTCAGCCTTTGCCCAAAAAGGGAGATCCGAAACTGCGTTTTAACTGGAATGCTCCTATTATTGTAAGCAAACATCATTCCGACAGAGTTTATGTGGGAAGTCAGTTTTTACACCGATCAGATGATATGGGAGACAGCTGGAAGGTTATTTCTCCTGATCTTACTACCAACGATAAATCAAAGCAGTTACAGGAGAATTCAGGAGGACTCTCAAAAGACAATTCAGGAGCTGAAAATCATACTACGATCTTTACTATTGCCGAATCTCCACTTGATGATCAGATTATCTGGGTAGGCACCGATGACGGAAATGTTCAGATCACTACTAACGGAGGAAAAAAATGGAACAATACCATTCAGAATATCAAAGATTTACCCAAAAACACCTGGGTTTACCATATAGAAGCCAGCAGCCATGATAAAGCAACAGCCTATGCAGTTTTTGACGGGCATACCCAAGGGGATATGAATCCACATGTATACAAAACCACCGATTATGGTAAGACCTGGAAAAGTATAACTACCGGTCAGATCAAAGGATTTGTAAGAAATATTCAGGAAGATTATGTCAATCCTGATCTATTGTTCTTGGGAACAGAATTCGGACTTTATATTACCATAGACGGTGGGAAGAACTGGAGTAAATTTACCAAAAATATGCCTTCAGTAGCCGTTCATTATATTGAATTACAAAAACGAACCAATGATCTTGTGCTGGCTACGCATGGACGGGGAATTATTATAATTGATGATATTTCTCCTTTAAGGGAGATCACCCCTGAGGTGATGACTCAAAAGATCCATTTCTTTAAAACAGAACCTAAGATCATGAAAGATCAAAGCGGGTTTTCGGGTAATTTTGGCAGTGAAACTCAATTTGTAGGTGAAAACCCCTCAAGTGATCTTCAGATTAAATATTTGCTTCCCAAAAGACATACTTTTGGTAAAATGAGCCTTGATATTTTTGATCAGGAAGGAAACAAGGTCATGTCATTACCTCCGGGTAAATTAAAAGGAATTAACATTGTAAACTGGTCTTATCGTTTAAAACCCCCAAAAGTAGCCAAAGGGAAAACCTTTAGTTTTGGTGGCTTTACAGCACCACGGGTTAAAGCCGGAACCTATAAAGTTGTTATCAAAAAAGGAAAAGATACTTTTGAACATGAGTTTGTATTAAAATATGATTCCCGTACCGGACTTTCAGAAGCAGACCGGGTTTTAAAATACAACACTACGATGAAGCTTTATAATATGACACAGGATCTGGCCTATCAGGTTTATCAGCTTGATGAAATACAAAAGAATACTTCTGATGAAAAGTTGTCCTCTGATCTTGAATCGTTAAAAAAATCACTGGTGATCACCACAGGAGATAATTATGTAGGTACAGCAGAACCTCAGTTAAGGGAAAAGATGGCCGATCTTTACAGTAAAGTTGCCGGAAGTTATGATAAACCCACTCAGGAAGACCTCGATAACCTAAAAGTAATTGAAGAACGCTTTAAGAAAGCAGAAAAAGATTTCGATAAACTAAAGAAAAAGGCTAATTTAGATGTTTTGAAATTAAAAACTTTTGAAGAATTCATTAATGGATAAGGCTATTAGAGTTAAAAAATATTCGGGGGAACTGGTTGATTTTAATCGGGATAAATTGATTCGTTCTCTTAGAAATGCAAAAGCTGATGAACACCTGATCAATGAGATCTTAGAAGAGGTTAACCGTAATCTATATGACGGCATTTCTACTAAAAAGATCTATCAGCTCGCATTTAATATTTTAAAAAGAAAAAAAAGTATCTGCGCCTCAAGGTATAAACTAAAAAAAGCCATCATGGAGCTTGGGCCCTCAGGATATCCTTTTGAGAAATATGTTGGAGTACTTTTAAACTATGAAGGTTTTCGTACCGAAGTGGGGGTGAGTGTTCAGGGAAAATGTGTTAGTCATGAAGTGGATGTTGTAGCTATAGACAGTGATAATCATTATATGGTTGAATGTAAATACCACAACAGGCAGGGCAGAGTAAACGATGTAAAGATTCCTTTATACATCCAGTCGAGATTTATGGATTTGAAAGAACAATGTGAAGAAAATAATCATCATCCCAATAAATTTCATCAGGGCTGGGTTTATACCAATACCCGTTTTACTTCTGAGGCTATTACTTATGCAGAATGTGTTGGACTAAAATTGGTAAGCTGGGATTATCCACCCAACGACAGCTTAAAGGATAAGATCAATAAATCAGGGCTATTTCCCATAACCTCAATGGCATTTATTACCAAAAAAGAAAAAGAAATATTTCTTAAGAATGGTGTAGTACACTGCAGGGAAATATGCGAGAATCCGCAATTGATCGAACTTTTGGGACTCAGAGGAGCCCGTCTTAGAAAGGTTAAAGAATTAATAAATATGATGTGTTAAAAGGGAATTCCTAAATAGGATTCTTATCGATCAGGTGGAATCCTGTTTTTTTAAAATCCTTCATCAGATCATTTACTTTGATCGATTTATTGGTAAAGACCTTTATTTCAACCGGAAATTTTTCTTTATTTATCTCAACTTTTTCTATACCGGTGTAGGAATTAAGATAATTTTTTATATCAAAAAGATCATCATCAAACCTGGCATTTGTACCAAAAACCTTACCGTGTTTTCCTGGGAAAATATTTTCTGACAATAGACTCATTTCTTAAAAAGTTTTAATCAAATTTACGAAATTTAAGACTGATTTCAAAATTAATATATTTGGGGCCTTATTTCATGAGGTTTGTTACTTTCCCAGTATATAATCGTAAAAATCTTTTGAGATCTTTGCCATTTCATCCGTAGCTTTGTCGAAATCCTTTAAATTTTTGGAAAGAATTACAAGAACATATTTTCTTCCATCAGGTAAAAATACAATACCCGAATCGTGATGTACGCCCGTAATAGAACCTGTTTTATGAGCTACCTGAACTTCTTTTGGTAAATATTTTGGAATCATATCATTAAATTTCTGATCTTTCAGTATCCTGATCATTTCGTCACAATCTTTTTTTGAGCCGGCTTTCCCGGTAGCAATAGCCTTCATGATCAGCATGAGATCCTTCGCCGTAGTAGTGTTGTTTAAGCCTTTCCGGTAGGCCTTAAGATCTTCAACACCTCTGAGAACCTGTATATTTTTTGCGCCTAATTTTCGCATTGTAGCTGTTACATTTTTTGCACCTACAAATTCAATTAAAATATTGGTTGCCAGGTTACTGCTTACAGTGATCATATCATACATTAAATCGTAAATACTTACTTTTTTACCGATCTTCTTATACAGTGCATCTCCGCTGTCTTCATTGATATCCATTTTGTAAGGGCTGCCGTCGACAATACTTTTAAACTCATTTTTTACAAAAAGTGAATCTGTTAATTTGAATCGGCCTGCTTCTGCCTGACGAAAGATCTCTATCATTACCGGTGTTTTCATAGTACTGGCAGCATGAAATGTTTCTTTTTCATTGATCAGGATCATATGCTCGTTAGTTAGATTGATGTAAGCAAGTGCATAATCGCCTTTAGAATTAGCAAAATGCTGACCTGTTTTTTTTAAAAGTGTACTCATTTTGACATCATCCTTTCCTTGATTGCAGGAAGTATTCATCAATAATATAAGAGCAAATAGTGAGTAATAAAGGAACCTGATCATATTATAGATTTTATCGATTTACTTTTAACATAAAAATACATCAAATGAATTATAATTGTGATAAATTAATATTTTTTTTTATATTTAAAAATAAAACCTTATAAAACCAGAAAAAATGAAGAACTACAAAAAAACTTACTTTTTACCAGTGCTGATCATTGGTATTTCATTTGGCTTGTATTCATTTAGTAAAGTCAATCCCCGTAATTATAATTCAGTTAAAGATGTGGATTCTATAGTAATCCCTGCTGAAGTTCAGACTATCATTGATAACAAATGCTATGGATGTCATAATACAGAATCAAGAGGGGAGAAGAGTAAAAAGAAACTAAACTTTGATTATTTTACCAATGGAGATTATTCAAAAGGAAAGATCATCAGCAAACTGGGCAAGATCAAAGATGAATTGGATGAGGATAAGATGCCACCGGAAAAGTTTCTGGCCAAATATCCGCATAAGAAATTAACTGCTGAAGAAAAAACTATTCTTGAGAACTGGATCATTGATCAAAAGAAAGTCCTTGCAGGCGAATAGGATCAATCTATGAAAAGCAAAAAGAAAATTTTCTGGAGTATGATAACTGTTGTGATCATTATCATGCAGCTGTATCCTTTTCCAAAGCCTGAAATTATAGCAAATAATCCGAATGATCTGATCAAATCAGCCGATGTTCCTGAAAATGTGGCCACCATGCTTAGATTGGCCTGTTATGATTGTCATTCCAATGAAACGCAATATCCCTGGTATTCAAATATCGCGCCGGTAAAATGGTGGGTTTATGATCATATTGTTAAAGGCAGGGAAGATCTGAATTTTTCTGATTGGAATTCTTTAAGTAAATCAGATAAAGCTGAATTTCTGGATGGTATTTCTACGGAGGTTTCTGATGGCGATATGCCTTTAAAACCTTATCCTTTAACTCATCCTGATGCCAAGCTAAGTGATGCCGACCGTGAAACTATTGCCGGTTGGGCTGAAGAATATATGGAAAAATTATACGAGTAATCAGAAAATCTATTTTTTAAAAAGGCTGAAAGTTGATTAATTTTCAGCCTTTTTTTATCTCCTATTAAGATATTCCAAATGTAATTATCATATCATAAAATTAAAATTTACTTTCCGAATTGATCGATGATCTTTAAAGAGCTTAGAGCCTCTTTTAACTTGGTTGAGGTCAGACTTTCTATGATTCTTCTCACCCATTTGACATGAAAGTTTTTATATGATAACTTATTTAAAAACCATAATAAAGGAATGATCAAAAGTCCATCTATTACCAGATATCTGAACACAAAACCGGGATCTAAATGGGGATAAATATCAAAACCAAAAATTAAATATAATCCAATAATAGCATAGGCCCACCATACGGGAATTGAAAGTAAAATGAGCTTTAAAAATAAAAATCCATGGGCATTAATCAATTCAATTTTTTTACTGATCTGTACAATTGGTTTGGAATAATCGATCTGTTGTAACAGAATAACTTGCCCGATGCTTCCTGTTAGTGCTATTAATGCGAAAAATTCAACAATAAACCCGCTGATTGCAAGGTGTGGTTCATTCCAATGCCGTCCGATAAAAGACCCCATAAAAAGTACTATAATTCCAAAAAAAACAAGTTCAGAGATCCGATAAAATAAAAGAGATGAGGTTTTCTTTCTGGTTTGTTTAAGCTGAAGGTTCTTTAGGGCAGTCTTTTTATTCAGATGAATAATTTCATCTAATTTAGCATTGTATTCTGCCATTAGTTGTTTTAATTCAAATGTTTCCATCATTTTGTCTTTTTTTAAATTCTTTACTCAATCTTATTTTTAATCTGCTAATCTTTGTGGCTGTGTTGGTTTTTGTAATTCCCAGTATATCAGCTATGTCTTCATATTTTTTTCCATCCAAATACAAAAGTATTAGTGCTTTATTCAGTTCGTCTAATCCATTGATAAATTGTTGCAATAATTTTAAATTTTCATCCAGTTCAGCCTTGTATTTTACTTCATTTTCAATATTTAATAATGATTCTTCTGAAAATGAAGTATGTTTAGATTGCCAGGTCTTTTTCTTTCTGTAAAATGATATCGCTACGTTTAAAGCAATGCGATACATCCAGGTAGTATATTTATAATTGGCATCATATTTATCAAATGAATGCCAAAGCTGAAGGATAATTTCTTGCTCTAAATCCTTACGGTCTGCCTGATCTTTAGAATAGGAGTTAACTATTTTATAGATAATTCGTTTGTTGGAATCCAATAATTTAATAAACTTTTCTTTTTTACCGGAGTTCATATTGCTTTTTAAGAAATTCACTTTAACATTTCAGTTCCTGCTTATTATACGCATCACCTTTAAAAAAATCACACTTTTAATCAATTATCTGTTAAAAATAATTGATTCTAAAGGTTTCCTTTGACTTTTCCGAAGAAAAAATACTTGTAGATCTTCGTAAAAAAATCTGTTATTATATAAACATATTTTGTCGTATATAAGATGTTGAAATTTCTGTTTTGGCAAAATGGGAAATTTGAGTTGTATGAGTGATTAAAATTATTGTAGCGAAAAGGGCTTTTGTAGGGTTTTTATTTTTTAAATTTTTAAAGAGGAATAAGAACGGTTGGAAACCACACCGACAGTGATTCTTAAGATTGGTTTTACTTTTCTAATTTTTCTTAGCGATATAAAACCCATAACTGTAATAGTCATTATATTTTTTATACAATTCTATTTCAGTTTTATTTTCTTTAACAATTTTTTTTGCCAGTTCAGAAAAGTTATTTCGTTTTAGAAAATTATCAAATCTTGCTTCCAGTGGTTTGTAGTAATTTTGAATCCAGCTATCTTTCCTGAGGTAAAAATAACCTGCCAATGAAAATCCATTGTTCTCCAGAATTTTAATTTTGTTTGAGGCAATATCAATTTCCGGGTATTCCTGCATCCAGAATTCTTCTATTTCTTTGGGTCGGGAATTGGTAATCCAGGTAATTTCACTAACAGCCAGATAACCACTCACTTTAAGAAAGTCTGCCCATTTCTGTATTCCATTCTTAAACCCTAAGTTATATATAGCACCTTCAGACCAGAGGAGATCAAATTCTTCATTGTTGAAAGTCAAATCATCCATTGATTTATGAAGCGTTTTGATTTTTCCTTTTAACCCCAGTTTTTCTGACTTTTTATTTAATTCATCCAGAAATTCAGGAAACAGGTCAACTGCTGTAATTTCTGCACTTAAATTTTGGGCAAGAGTAATAGTTTGACCTCCTGAGCCACATCCAATATCTGCAATTTTTAAATTGTTAATGCCGGATAAGCCTGTAAAATCAAGGGCTTTTAAGGTTTCTCTTTCACTTCCGGGACCCTGTCTTTTTGAATTTTTATGAAGGTCGATGATTAGTTCTATTTCTGTCATCTATTCAATTAATTTTATTTTGTATGAATAACGATCCAGATCCAAATATAACCATTTATCATTGAATAAGATAGAGAGAATTTGTATTTTAAGGCAACTAAATTAAATGCCAAGTCTTAACTGTAGAGAAGACTTGGCAATTGAGTATAATTAAAATCTGATCTGTTCAATGATCCAGGTATTTGGAGTTTTATTTGAAAAATCCTGATTAATAACAAAATAATTACCATCGGGGGTTTGGGCAACAGTAGTACTTGTAGTTATTTCTTTAGAATTTATCACTTCGGCAGATTCCCAGTTATTCTTCCCCGATAATTCTATTAACGTATTTCCTCCAGGTGTCTTTCCGTTGTTGGTTACACCAATAACATTCCCTGAAGAGGTAATAAGCATTCCGTCAAAACCTGTAAAACCTGAATTTTTTATATCTACCACTTTAGCTGAATCGGGGTTATTTAGAGGGATTTTAACCAGGCCATAGTCTGCATAAAGTCCTTTTTTATCTACATTAAGTAAAGAAACCAGCAAATATCCTTCCGGATGAAAATCCAGTCCGTTAGGGCCACTTGGTATGCCAGTTTTGTTAATCCAAAAAACGCTTGGCTTACCGTTTATGTCTACTTTATAAATCACACGTGCAAACCAGTCGGAAATATAAGCATTACCATCATTATCTACAGCAATATCATTTGCAAAATAAGCTGCGGCCTCAGGCAATAGAGAAGATAAATTGATATCTTTTTCTAATACTCCTGTTTTTAGGTTATAGATTCTTAAAAAGGCCGTTCCTTTGGTTGTTTTGTCACCATCGTACAATTCTGTACCATTAAACCCCGCTGCTAAAAGTCTGTTTCTTTTGTAATCAATTTGAAGCCCCGCAGTAGATAAAGGAAATGACTCACCACTTGTAAAGGATTTAAAATTTCCATTAGGGTGAACTTTAATTATTGGACCTGCATTAAGTGAACTCAATAAAAATGTATTATCATTTTTATCATATTCAATTCCTTCGGGATTCTGAGCTATTTCTTCAATTTTTATAACTTTAGGTAATTCTGATTTCTTTACTTCTTCTTTGATCGGAGGAAGGTTTGACTTAGTGTTGTCTTTGTCTGACTTGTTATTGCAAGAAGTTGCTACTGCTATAATTACTGTAATAGCCAATAATAATTTTTTCATTTTTAAATAGTTTTTTAGTTTAACGTATTATGACCGCAAAAAATTTATATTTATTCAAATTCAATTTTGGAAAGAATTTGGTCAAAGATTTATTTTATGACATGATACAGTTAACGGTCATGCATTGATTTGAACGCAAAGTACACAAATAAATCAGAAGAGAATGAAAACAAACCAAGGTAGTTTAGATACTTTTTACTGATTTTCTGAATTCGGTGGGAGAGAGGTTTGTTTTTCTTTTAAAAAGTCGGGAAAAGTAGTTTGGATATTCAAACCCGAGACGATCAGAAATTTCGGTAACAGTTTGTGATGAATTTAAAAGTTGTTTTTTAGCTTCTTCAATTATAAAATTATGAATTACAGTTAGTGCAGATTTACCTGAGTTATGTCTAACCGTATCGCTTAAATAGTTAGGAGTAACATGTAATTTGTTTGCAAAAAACTGAACTGAAGGTTGTTGTATCTCAATTTCTGAATTATAGGAATAATATTCTTTCAATAAATCAAAAAAGTTATTGGATAATTGGCTGTTAAATTTTTTTCTGGTTTCAAACTGCCGGGCATAAAATCTTTCGGTTAAATTAAGTAAGGTACTTATGTAGGATAAAATTATGGGTATTGAAAAATTATCTTTTTTATCATGAAATTCGTTCCAGGCCATTTCCATGATATTACTTACAAGTTTCTCTTCACTTTTTACCAAAAGTAAGGTTTCATTAACTTCATAAGAAAAGAAATCGTAAGTGCTGATATCTTTATGATTAAAATGCTTTTTAAAGATGTCAGGATGAATTAATATTTGAAATCCTTTCCAGGGATTGGTTGAATTGCAGGTATAGACTTGACCAGGTTTGATAAAATGTAAAATTCCGTTTTCTCCTTCAAATTTAGTCTTACCTATTTGAATAAATCCATTAAAGTTATTGACAAATGAAATTTTATAAAAGTCAAAAATGACTGGTTCGTTTTTTATTAAATTTATATTTTTTGCATCCTCATATTTTTGAATATCAATTAACGGATGCTTGATATCCAGATTATAAAATTCGTTTATTTTTTGTATATTTTTAAAGTGTTTCAAATGGATTTCATTTCTCTCTACAAATTCATCTTACTTTTTCTTCTTAGGCCTGCATCAAAATTTATCACTCATCGGAGGCCAGATTTATCAGAAAACATTCCGAAATAAGAAATTCAAAAGACTTTATTCAGAGGTATTGTTATTTTACCACCTTCAGAAAAATTATTGAACAGCCTCTCCTTTTCCTCTTAAATCTCAGTTTTTACTGTCACAAAAAAAATTGTTTCCCTGCGTGATATTCGAGCTCCATCCTCCACCTGTTTTACTTCCTATAAGTCTGGCATTTCCAATTGGAAATGAGACGTACATTAGCTTTTCCTTATCAGAATAGGCAACCGGGAATTTTTGATCTTTTGCTATATTCTAACATTTTTACCCATATGGATTTATTCTCCACCAAAGACAGATGTATTTAATAAGAACGACTTTTACAAGATATCCGTAGGGGAAAAGTCTAACTTCAGAAATCACAACCACAGTTTTTTCTCATTTCCGGATAGAGATATTAGAATATTAATTGTTAATGAATTGTAGGTTTATTCCGGTAAAAATTTGTAATTGAGGTTGAGTCCCTTTGTGTAGCAATGAATACTGGGGCTCTACAAATAAATTAAAAACGGTATTGCCAACTTTTACAACCTTACCCATACCTAATGCAAAAGGAATGTGATAACTGTCATTTTTAAAATCAAAAGCCCAAATAGGTGCCCCTCTTAGATAGGCTCCTTTACCGAGTTGCCAAAAATAAAAAGGTTGAATGGCCGCCATATTTGTATTAGGGCGATCAGAGTCTCCTGCAAATGAAGCTTGCCAGGTAATTAAACCACCAAATTGAAATACAGGTGACTTAGCAATAAATGCAACAAAGGCAAATCCTCCCTGCCACTTACCGGACCCTATATTGGTTTCTGTTGCAGTAGGAGCAGAAATTAAGGGGCCAGCTCCAACTGTTGCTGTTGGTTTAGAGACGAAATTATATGATACAAAAGCATTGATATCTCCTAAACCATTTGTAGAGGTTACAATTCCTGTTGTTGGATCAGGAATTCCTATTGTATTTAAAGGTGCAGATACACGCAATAATACTCGGCCATCTGCAAAAGGTTTTGCAAAACGAATCCAGGCATTGTTCAAATACATATCATCGGGAGCATCTGTTAATTTTGGTATGTAATAATTATGAAAGTTCAATGCAGTTGTATTGGCCAATGGATTATTTGCCTGTGCTGCTGAACCTGATTTTTCTTTTGTATCTTCTGTTTGTGCCAATAGATTACTTAATCCAATAAATATTGCTATAAATAAAATTATTGAGTTCTTCATTGTTTATTTTTTTATAAATGATTAATAATTCTGATACATCTCATATATACAAATATAAGTATTATTCAGAAAAAAAAGTATAAACCAACAAATTAGTTTTCTGGCCTGAATAAGCCTTTTAAATATTTTTTGGTTGGTTTTAAGTTTTATTATCGAAAGGCCGTACTCCAATCTTGATGGCTAAGTGGGCGGGTTCCGTACGAATGATCGGTGATGTGAGAGGCAAACCCTGACCATTTTAGCCGGAGCTGCCAACTCTATTGGTAAATCGTATTATTTCTTTAAGAAATCAGGGGATTCATAGCTTGGATTCGGATAAGTATAAAATCCCTCTCCTGATGAAATCCCCATTTTACCCTTATTTATGAAATTTTCCTTGACCCATAACGCACGCTTTTTGAAGCTGTCATCATTATGAGCAATTGCTAAACTTTCTAAAGTATGGTATACGGTTCCCATGCCTACAATATCCATTAAAGTACACGGACCGTATGTAGATTTTGTAGAAATAATCCATGTTTTATCTACATATTCCGGGCTCGCAACACCATTCATGACTAAATCAAGACCTGAAATCAGAAACGGAATAAAAATGGCGTTCATAACAAAACCGGGATTCTCTTTTTTAACAGGTATAGCAACCATGTCTATTGCTCTTGCAAAATCTATTACAAGGTTGTATATATCTTTATCAGTTGTAGAATGCCCCATTACTTCAGCAATATTAGTATCCCATATCCCCCCTGTGGCAAAATGTAATCCAAGAAATTTTCCAGGTCTACCTGAAGCATCAGCATATAAACTTGGAATGGTAGATGATGTATTGGTTGTAAAAATGGTTTTTTCAGGAGCAATTTCACCTAATTCAGAGAAAAATTTTGTTTTCAATTCAACATTTTCAGGGATCGATTCACTTACAATATCTGCGTCATTTATGGCTTCCTGTAAATTTGTAGTATAGCTTATTCTACCCAATGTATCGTTTATTTGTTGTTGAGTGGCACCTCGTTGAGTTAAAAAAAGGTTGGCAAACTCTTTATGAAATGCTTTACTTGCTTTCAGGCCTTTTTCAAAGACGTCATATACTTTTACGTTAAATCCATGAAATGCTGTTTGCCATGCTATTTGTGATCCGAGAGTTCCTCCTCCCGCAATCATTACATTTTTAATTATCATTTTTTTAAAATTTGATTTTATACATAATTTTCCGGTTTATTACCAGATCAAAAGATACAAAAAAGCCATAGACGAAGCAAAAACTTCGCTATGGCATATTTGCTTTGGAGACAAACCTTTTTACTGTTATTATTCAATTACTTTTACAGCAGGTTCTTTCCAAGTTCCATCAATCATACTGCTATCAGGTCCATAATATCTTCCTACTATAAAGAAAGGACCATCAGGAGCAGGAAGCCAATTAGAAACTTTATCCTCACTTGGTTTTTCGTGTTGGATGTAAATTTCCAATGAACCGTCTTTGCCGAATTTTAATCCTTCTGTTCTGTCACCAATACTATAACGATTAATTGGATTTTCAACCAATAACCTTGTAGGTAAGGTGTACATAGTAAGACTCCAGAAGTATTTTACTTTTGGGATTTGATTTTTCTCAAATCTCATGATGTACTTTTGTTTTCCATTCAATGGATTTCCTTTATCATCCTTTTGAGGAGAAGTGTAATAGGCTTCTTCTATTGAGTTTCCATATATTCCTATATTTACACCAATACTACGTTTCATATAGTCATTTTTCAAAAACTCTCTGGTACCAAACAAACCTTTACTGTCTTTGTTGCTTGCTGTACGTTCGTTTAATTCTTTCAATCCTTCATCTACACCTTCTTTTAATGCAACTTGCTGTTCTTTGCTAAGTTTATTGAAATCAAAAGGTTTACCGGCTTCTATACCTAATTTCTTAAATCCTTCAAGCAATTCTTTTTCGCTTGGATGTGGCTCGGTAAATTGAAGTATAAAGTTTGTATATTTAATAAATTCAGGTGATAAAGCTTCTTTCTCATTCCATGGGATCCAATTTACAGCTTTAGCAGGTTCAGGTGTTTTCCCGGATTTTGAGAATTTACTATAAGGTTGAATTAAATATTGGGCCTGAATTTTTTTTACATTTTCAATATCTTTTTCGTTTTTCAATTCGGTACGGGTTAGAGTTCCAATAAAGTAAGATTCACTTTTAATGACTTCTGTGATACCTTCAGGTTTTTCACCTTTCCAGTTAGGTCCGACAAACATATAATTGCCTGCTTTGTTATCATTTGTTCTGCTACCTATGTAGGCAAAATTATGGGTATATAGATCGAACCATTGCATCACATAGTATCGGTCTTTAGGTAATTCAGGAACGCTTACCACAATTGGTTCGGTTCTAAGATCAAGCCATGCCCATGAATAAGGTGTGTCATTATTAGGAGTAACGATATCTTTATCATCAGGTGTAAAACTCTTTGAGTAATGACGGTATTTATTAAAACCTCCAATATAACCGGGATAACTTTTATCTATCGCTTGCTGATATAGGGTTTTATAGTTAAAAAGTAAAGCATAGGAGTAAATAAAGGCTTCTTTGTATTGATCCTTTAGACTAGTTTCGTTAGTTTTTGCCTGCTCTTTTTTTGTGTCATTTTTATTACATCCGGTAAAAACAGCTAATGTAATTAATACGGTAAATACAAGGTTAAATTTTTTCATGATCATAGTTTTAGTCAATTAATTCAAAATCGGTTAGTTTAAATGATTTATCGAAGAAAGGTTCTGTTGGCGCATACAATCTGAAATACACAAACCAGCCATCATTTCCTTTTGTCTTCATAAAATTACTTTCCATTCCTTTTGGAGGCTTAACACCAATATATAAATCAACACTTCCATCATCATTAATTTGGAGTTGTTTCATCTTACTATCCAAACTGGTACTTGCTATTTCGGTACCACCGTTATCATAAGGACGTCTTGTATTTTCGCTATAAAGTGTTACTGACCAGAACTGACCCACAGGAACGTCTTTAGGAACATGCAGTTTATAGGTTTTATCTGCACGGAAAAGATTTCCTTTGCTGTCTCTTTTGGTAGTCATATAAACCTGTCCTTTTCCGGGAGTTGGGTTAACCATACCTTCTGAAGAGGTAACTGCTTCATAGAACCAAACAGCTCTTTCGTCAAGTTCAACCTTGTAGTCTGTTATTTGAGGAACGGTAAAGTCGAATGATTTATACCAATTTGTTCCTTCCCAGTAGGGCTCTGAAAAACGAGGATTGGTTTGCAGGTTACGCAACATTAATTCACCCATGGCCGCACCTTTTAAAAGGATTTTCTTTTGACGCTCATCAGGATTAAATGCTTCCCCTTTTTTTATACCCAGTGGCTCAAGCATTGCCATAAGCGCTTTATCTTGTTCACGAACGGGTTCTTCCTGAAGAATTTGGCTTAATAATTTCCAATATTCCAAACCACGAGGAGCTGTTCCCGACCATTCTTTATCAACCCCTTCGATGAATTTAATCGGAGTGGCTTTTTTACCGACTCTTCCTACTTTCATCTCTTTTTTAATTTTTGCATTAAATTCCGGCGAAGGATCAAGAATTCGTAATCCAATAAATATATTGTTAGTTTCAGATTGAAATATATAATCTGCCTTTCCTTTGAACTTACTTTTATCTTCTTCAGGACCGACTATAATATAGCTGCCTCCTTTTCCTTGATCGGGGCCTGTTTGACCGATGTCGGCTACGGGTCTCTGCCACAGGTCTAAAAACATTCCGGCAATGGCACCTGCGGGAACATTTACCAATATAGCGCCATCTTTTAAACTTAAAAAGTTAATAACATATGGCGTTGTTAAGTTTGCGGTTACAATACCTCTTTTTTCTTTTAGAGAATTGTAAACAACAAATTCACCCAGATTATGAGCATTAAATGTTTCTGCTTGTGCCACTTGCCATTGTTTATAAGAGACTTCCGGAGTAGTCCAAAAATAGGCTTGACAAGCTCTTTGAAAATCCAAGGCATCAAGTAATTCTTGTGAACCTTTGGTAATGTAATTATCCTCAAGAGTAATTTCTCCATAAGGTGTATTGATCATGTCGTCACCTGCTACTGTGGTTTTTTCTAATGGTGTTCCTGAGTGTTGTTCTTTAGAGTTTTGTTCTTTAGATTGATTGTTTTGGCAAGAAATAATTGTTAACACAAATAACACCATTAATCCAAAATTGAAATAATTTTTTTTCATATCTTATTGTTTATTAGTTGATTAAATTTAATTATTTAAATATTGC
>JANTGS010000026.1 GCA_024762795.1 Flavobacteriaceae bacterium
CCTATAATTAGGTAGTTTTATAGTGGTTTACCATGATATTATAAATCATGGTGTTTGGGTAGTTTTTATATAAGAGCGTGACTTTGTATATTAATCTGCTAAGAAAACAGAAAGAAGTAAAGAATCCTCGGGGCAAGCCTCGAGGAATTGAACCTAAAGAGATTAAAGAGATCCCGCAAAAAATGCGGGATTAGCCTGCCCCGCCGGCCTTTTGGCGGGTTCGACTTGCTAAAAATTTTTTTTGAATTTTTAGAGTCTCACTAAAAAAAAGGAGCTGCAAAAGCAGCCCCCATCAAAATCGAATCCGGGACCCCCTCTTCCCGAAAGCGACTAAAAATTATAGCACCTCAACAAACAATCCCTCATCGGTATTGTTTACTTTGGCCAGATTATTCTTGGTTAAGCCTTTGATGGTCTTATCCCATTTTTTATTGGATAAACCGGACTGAGCCTTTAAATCGATTAACAATATTTTTTCTTCTTTTTGAAGTAGCTTTAGCACCGCTTTTTCCTCTTCTGTCATCGCTATTGCCTTTTTCTCGGGTTTCATTTGTGGAAAGAACAGCACTTCCTGAATTGAAGCATTATTGGTCATAAACATCACCAAACGGTCAATCCCGATCCCAATACCGGAAGTAGGCGGCATTCCGTATTCTAAAGCTCTGACAAAGTCCATATCGATAAACATAGCCTCATCATCTCCTTTTTCCGATAATTTTAACTGATCCTGGAAACGTTCCAGCTGATCTACCGGATCATTCAGCTCTGAATAGGCATTGGCCAGTTCCTTACCATTGACCATCAGTTCAAAACGCTCGGTCAGTTCCGAATTATCACGGTGTTCTTTGGTAAGCGGGCTCATCTCTTTCGGGTAATCGGTAATAAAAGTAGGCTGAATATAGTGGTGTTCACATTTCTCTCCGAAAAGTTCATCGATCAGTTTTCCTTTTCCCATGGTTTCATCAACCTCAATACCCACTTCTTTACAAACCTTACGAAGTTCTTCTTCCTCCATTCCCGAAACATCGTATCCTGTATGAATTTTTATAGCTTCCAGAATAGGTACACGCGGATAAGGTGCTTTAAAACTCACTTTGTTTTCCCCGATCTGAAGCTCGGTGGTTCCATTGGAATCCATAGCTACTTTTTCCAGCAACTGCTCGGTCATCTCCATCATCCAGTGGTAATCTTTATACGCTACATAAAGTTCCATTACTGTAAATTCAGGGTTGTGAGTACGGTCCATCCCTTCATTCCTAAAATCTCTGGAAAACTCATAAACCGCATCAAAGCCACCAACAATAAGTCGTTTTAAATACAGCTCATTGGCAATTCTAAGGTACAACGGAATATCGAGCGCATTGTGATGGGTAACAAACGGACGTGCAGCAGCACCTCCGGGAATAGGCTGTAAAACAGGCGTTTCCACCTCCAGATAACCTCTTTCGTTAAAGAACTCACGCATGGAATTGGTGATCTTTGTACGTTTGATAAAAGTATCCTTTACATGGTCATTTACAATCAGGTCAACATAACGCTGACGGTATCTTTGCTCAGCATCGCTAAAAGCATCATGGGTTTTTCCATCGGCATCCACCTTAACCACAGGAAGCGGCTTTAGCGATTTGGAAAGTATGGTCAGTTCTTTTACACTGATCGATTTTTCGCCAACTTTTGTCATAAAAACCTCTCCTTTGATCCCAATAATATCTCCTATATCGAGTAATTTTTTAAACACATCATTATACATGACCTTATCATCACCTGGACAAAGTTCATCCCTGTTCAGGTAGATCTGCATTCTTCCGGTAGCATCTTTCAACTCAGCAAAAGAAGCTTTTCCCATGATCCTTCTGCTCATCATTCTTCCTGCCAGAATTACTTCCTTTCCTTCCAGATCATCAAATTTTTCAACAACTTCTTTTACTGTTGCTGTTGTTTTAAATTGTTTGGCCGGGTAAGGATTTATTCCAAGTTTTCTTAATTTCTGTAAAGATTCTCTGCGTACTATTTCCTGTTCTGATAACTGCATAATAATTGTTAAAATCTGCTCTTTAAAGCCTGCAAATATAGGATATTTAGTCTTAATTCCTGTCAAATACTTTTAAAATATTTACCTCATCTCCCGCGACAAATAATTCATCTTTGGCTTCAAATTTTATATTCGGATCATTAACAATCTCAGTCTGATCGCCCTGTTTACGCATAAACACGGTTATATTATTTTTCTTTCTCAGATCCAGTTGCTTTAAGGTTTTTCCCACCAGCCTCTTAGGAACCTTTACATTCATAATTGAAATATCCTTACTAAAATCAAATATTTCCTTTATGTTTGGGTGAGTAATTCTGTTGGCAATCCTCTTAGCCATCTCATCCTCGGCAAGAACCACTTCATCAGCGCCCAGTTTAATCAATATTTCCCTTTGCAGGAAAGAATTGGCCTTGGCTATGATATATTTTACATTCATATTCTTCAGCTGGGCTAAAGTAAGAACTGCGAGTTCGAGATTACTACTCCTTCCTAAAACAATGATGTCAAATTTATTGGGATCGATCTCCTCTAAAACATCTGAATTTGTAACATCTGCTGAAATAGAAATGGTTACATCATCTTTTATCCTGTTTACCAGATGTTCATCACTATCTACGGCCATCACATGATGTCCTTCTTTGTATAATCTGGTAGCCAGCGCATATCCAAATGTCCCCAGGCCAATCACTAAAACATCTTTTTTCATTTTTTTAAATTACTTATTTTTTATCCCAGTACAATCCTTTCTTCAGGATATTTTATTTTTATCTCTCTTTGCTTTCTCAGGGTGATCATTGCCAGAGTAGCCGGCCCTACCCTTCCCAAAAACATACAAATAATCAATATTACCTTTCCATAAACTCCAAATTTGGCTGTCAACCCCAAACTGAGCCCAACGGTTCCCACAGCCGAGATTACTTCAAAAAGGATATCGAAGAACTTAAACGGATAGATTAGCATCAACAAAATACTGGCAATAATGATGATAAGGGAATAGACCACAACCAAAGCCATAGCACGTAAAAGCACTTTATGGCTCAGATGCCTGCCAAAGACCTGAATTGAGGTTTCACCTCTCAGCACTCTGATTATAGAATAATTAACAATAAAAAAAGTGGTGGTTTTAACTCCTCCTCCGGTAGATCCCGGAGAAGCTCCAATAAACATCAGCATAGTTAAAAAGAACAAACTTACCTTATGCATTAAACTGATATCTATGGAGTTAAACCCGGCTGTTCTGGCCGTAACCGATTGAAAAAGACTATCAGTTATACTCTCATTACCCTCTACAGTAAAAATAAAAAGGGCTCCTGCAAAGACCAAAATAAAACTTGTAATCAAAACCACTTTACTATGTAAACTGTATTTACTGATCTTTTTATTTTGAAAAATCTCAAAAATGACAAAATAACCAAGTCCGCCAAGGATGATCAAGGCCATAACTGTATATTTTACCAGCCAGTGCGTTCCTGTCAAACTCTCATCAAAAGTGGAAAAACCGGCATTGCAAAAGCCTGAGACCGATTGAAAGATACCGTGATAGATCGCCTTTTTTACCGGAAACCCCTTGAGGTAAAAACCAAAACCGATTAATATTGCCCCTATAAACTCGGCCAGAAAAGTAATTTTTACAATAAAATTGATTACTTTCTGACTGCTTTTTAGATTGAAATTATCCTGTAAACGAGAAAAAGAAAGCCGGTGTTCAAGATCAATACTCCCCCTGATGACCATGATCAACACCGTAGTTATGGTCATAATACCAATAGCTCCCAGTTGCATAAGTACCATTAAAATAATCTGACCTGCCAAAGTAAAATCAGTGGTTTTTACTACAATCAGACCTGTAACACATACAGCACTGGTTGAAGTGAACAGGGCATCGATAAACGAAAGCTGATCGTGAATTCTGACAAAAGGTAATTCCAGCAGCAAAGCTCCGGTAAGAGTTAAAAAAATAAACGACAGGAATAAATAATGCCACGGATTAAGTTTAACTATCGGAAAGGGTTTCATAATAATTTTGTAAGATTCAAAATTAATATAAATTTTTGTTAACTTTTTTATTTTTCTGATACATTTTTATGATCTTTGATAAAAAAATTATGAGCTTCTGGCGCGTCTTATTATCCATCATCATGCCTCCTCTTGCCGTTTTAGACAAAGGTTGTGGTTCTGTTTTGATCGTATTGATCTTAACTGTTTTAGGTTGGGTACCCGGTGTTCTTGCCGCTCTGATCATTCTAAACAACCCTAAAAATTAACCCATTATGAAATCAATTACCAAATTTTTTATTCTTTTTATCAGCCTTAGCTTTTTAACTGCCTGTCAGTTTACCGAAAAGATCAATCTTAATGATAACGGCAGCGGAACTTACAAACTTAAAATTGATATGAGTACCATGATGAGTTCTATGAAAGGGATGAATAATGAAAATGATGATGCCGAAAAAGAAAAACATGAAGTTATAGATACGATTATAAATTTTAAAGATATTCTTACCGAAAAAAAGGACAGTATTGCCCAACTTTCAGCAGAGGAACAGGCTAAGCTCAAAGCACTTAAAGATCTGAAACTTCATGTAAATATCAATGAAGAAAAGAACATTGCAATAACCGAATTTATCTATGATTTTAAAAACATCAGTGAATTAAAGAATATTCAGGAGAAAATAGAAAAAGCTAACTCTGTAAACGAGGGCAAGCCTGCAGAAGATCCTATCCGCCCTACCGGAGTAGCTTATCATTTTGACGGAAAAACCTTTCATAGAGAAGTGGTGGACAGGAAACTTACGGAAGAACAAAAAGAAGCTTATAAGAAATCTATGGCACAGGGAAGCCAGATGGTTGAAGGCAGCTCTTATCAGATAGAATATCATTTTCCGAGACCTGTTAAAAGCACTACTTTTAAAGATGCAAAATTCAGCAGCGACCGAAAAACCATGTTCATTCAGTCTGATATGAAAAAAGTAGCAGAAGATCCGAAGTTTTTAGATTTTAAAGTTGTATTAAAATAATGCAAAAGATTTTATTACAGGATCTGGGATTAAAAGGCTATCAGGAAGCCTGGGATTATCAAAATAAGCTCTTTAGAGAGATCATTGATATCAAGCTGGAGAACCGCAATAACCATACGCATCATCCAACCCCCAATTATTTTCTCTTTACCGAACATCCTCATGTTTATACTTTAGGAAAGAGTGGTGATATTAACAATCTGCTCTTAACGGATAAGCAACTTAAAAAAAAAGGTATTTCCTTTTTTAAATCGAACCGGGGAGGTGATATTACTTATCACGGCCCCGGTCAGATTGTAGGTTATCCTATTATCAATCTTGACGATTTCTTTCCGGATATTCATTTGTACATGAGAAAACTGGAAGAAGTGATCATCAAGACCATTGCCGAATACGGCTTGAAAGGAATGCGCAGCGAGGGTGAAACCGGAGTCTGGCTGGATGTAGGAACACCTTTTGCACGAAAGATCTGTGCCATGGGGGTGAGAACTTCCCGTTGGGTAACCATGCATGGTTTTGCTTTGAATGTCACTACTGATCTGGGTTATTTTGATCATATTATACCCTGCGGCATACGCGGAAAAGATGTCACTTCTATGGAAGCGGAATTACATAAAAAGATCCCTCAGGAAGAGATAAAACCAATTATTCTAAAACACTTCTCCAAGATCTTTGATGCTGAATTTGTTACGGACTGAAAAGATACTTTAATGATATATTTTTTTTACTAACTCCACTCACAAATAACTACTCAATACGCTACGACTCATTCTCAAATTCACCCTTACTTTTCTCACTCTCCTCTTCCTCTTTATGTATAATGACATTCCCGTTCTCATCAAAGGATTTTTCAAATGCGTCGGGTTCATGATCTTCCAGTTCCCAGTCAAAATATTCTTTTTGCGGACCAATACCTTTGTATGCATAGGCAAGAATAATTCCGGCCACAAAACCTGACAGATGTCCCTCCCATGAGACCTCCTCTTTGATGGGGAACATATACCACACAATACTTCCGTAAAGAAAGATAATCATAAGTGAAATAGCCAGCAAACGGTAATATTTTCTAAATATCCCGCTAAAGAAAATAAAACTGAACAACAAATAAATCAGTCCGCTGGCACCGATATGATAAGAAGGCCTCCCAATGATCCAGGTGAAGATACCGGTTAACAATATTCCATAAATCATGATCTTAAAAGCAATCTTCCTGTAAAAATAGAAAAGATTAAAAAGAAGTATAAGAAGCGGAAAGGAATTCTGATACAAATGCACCACACCCCCATGGATAAAAGTGGAAAAAAAGATACCTCTCAGCCCTTTAAATGTTCTCGGATAAATTCCGTATTTGGTAAAATTAAACCCAAATCTTACTTCAAGCCAAAGCACCACCCATAAAAAGAGCACAAAATACAAAGGTACCGCCAGCATAATGGGAGTAAAATGAAATGGTTTCTTTTCGTTCATCATAGTGTTTACATCTGCTAAAATACAATTTTAATATTTTCAATTACTACGATTTCTACAGATCTGTATCAAAAAAATAACTTTTACAAAGCTTCTGTTTATTTTTAGTTTATCCTTATTTTTACAGCATGAATGAACCTTTGGCAGAAAGAATCCGGCCCAAATCACTTGATGAACTCATCAGCCAGCAACATCTGGTGGGTAAGAAAGGTGCCCTGACGCAACATATCAAACAGGGAATCATTCCTTCGCTGATCTTCTGGGGGCCTCCCGGGATTGGAAAGACTACGCTGGCCAATATTATTGCGGAGGAATCCGGCAGACCTTTTTACAGCTTGAGTGCCATCAATTCGGGGGTAAAGGATGTAAGAGATGTGATTACCAAAGCAAAGCAAAGCGGCGGACTTTTTACCTCGAAAAATCCAATTCTTTTTATTGATGAGATACACCGGTTCAGCAAATCACAACAGGATTCATTACTTGGAGCCGTTGAAAAAGGCTGGATCACATTGATCGGAGCCACAACCGAAAATCCGAGTTTTGAGGTGATTCCCGCATTGCTTTCCCGCTGTCAGGTCTATATCCTGAACGCTTTTAAAAAAGAAGATCTGATCGATCTGCTGCAACGCGCTTTGGAAAAAGACGTGATCATCTCTAAAAAAGATATTACCCTTAAAGAAACCGATGCTTTACTGCAACTTTCCGGTGGAGATGCCCGGAAATTACTGAATATCTTTGAACTCATCGTTAATTCTGAAACAGAACCGATTGTAATCACCAATGATATGGTGCTGCAAAAGGTTCAAAAGAATACGGTTCGGTATGACAAAACCGGCGACCAACATTACGATATCATTTCGGCCTTTATCAAATCCATCCGCGGAAGCGACCCTAACGGAGCTGTCTACTGGCTGGCCCGGATGATTGAAGGCGGGGAAGATGTGAAATTTATTGCCCGGAGAATGCTGATTCTGGCTTCTGAAGATATTGGAAATGCCAATCCAACAGCGCTAATCATGGCCAACAATACCTTTCAGGCTGTTTCTGTGATCGGTTTTCCCGAATCGAGAATTATTTTGAGTCAGTGTGCTATTTATCTGGCTAATTCGGCAAAAAGCAACGCCTCTTACAAAGCCATTGGTGATGCGCAACAAAAAGTAAGGGAAACAGGAGATCTTTCCGTTCCCCTGCATTTAAGGAATGCTCCAACCAAGTTGATGAAAGAACTCGATTACGGGAAAGATTACAAATACGCGCATAGTCATAAGGGAAATTTTATTGAACTGGAATTTCTTCCCGATGAGATCTCCGGAACAAAATTTTATGAACCCGGAAATAATGCCCGAGAAAATAATTTCAGGGAAAGTCTGAAAAAAAGATGGAAAGATAAATACAATTACTAAGGGTTTGTAATGATGAAATGATTTAATGCTATAATTTTTCTGATTTTTAATTCAACATCATTCCACTGCATCACCATTTCACTGCATCACCATTTCACTATTTCAATTTCTCATTCAACACTTCATTGATAAGTCCGGTTTCAAAACCTCTCCTATAGAGATAATCAAAAACTTTTCTTCTTTTTTTAAAGGCATTGGTTTCCTTAACGGAATCGATTCGTTTTTGTGACAGATCACTTAAAATTTCTAAATATTCCTCCTCTTCGATCTCTTTCAAGGCTTGTTTGATATTGTAATCGGAAATTTCTCTCATTTTCAATTCCCTTTTAATTCTTTGTTTTCCCCATTTCTTGATCCTGAATTTTCCCCGGGCAAAACTTTTGGCAAATCTTTCTTCATTAAGAAAATCATGTTCCATCAAATGAAGTAGGATCATTTCCCTGACCTCAGAAATTACAGGGGTTTCTCTAAGTTTTTTTTCAACTTCCTGATGGCATCGATCCTGATAAATACAGTAATTCTCCATTTTTCTTTTCAATTCTTCTACTGTATATGTTAACTTTTTACTTTTCATGTAATAAAGATATAGATAATCCGGGATACTTAAAACATAATTTGTCAAACCTTAAAATTTATAATTATGTGGAAGTATTACATTTTTAACAGCTTTTTGTTCTTTACTTTTTTATCATCGGCTCAGACCATCATAAATACTCAGGGATTTGAATCTGCGGAAGGATCATGGGTTTATGAGGTTTCAACACCCGCCTGTACTTCCGGCGGAGATACCTGGGATGTTGTTGAAAATCTTGGAAATATAAGCCCTTCAGAAGGAGATCATTATTGGGGAATAAATGATCTTGAGGGAGATTGTGGCGGATCCGGTTTTGAAAGTATTTCTTTTGCAGAAACAGATCTCTCAGGTTTCGGGGATGTTGAACTCTTTTTTGATTATCAGACCTTTGAATTTGACAATGGTGATGATATAAAATATGAACTCTTTTTTGATGGGGTTTCTCAGGGAGAAATATTATTTTTTGAAGGAAGTTCCAATAAAAGCACTGATGGCTGGGTTACTTTACAAATTCATATTCCCAACTATGTTAATCAATTCAAATTTGTACTTTTTATTAAACAGAATGGTAATGATTATGCCGGGTTTGACAATATAATCCTTTCCGGAAACGAAATTGTACCCTGTGGGGAATTGATGATCTCTGAATATGTGGAAGGCAGTTCCAACAATAAATATATCGAGATCTATAACCCAACGGAATCAGTGATCGACCTGAGTAGTTACAATTTGACAAGATTTGTAGGAAAAGACAGTCTTTCTACCGGAAACCTGGCATTATCAGGAAATATTCCTTCTTACGGAACTTTTCTGATCGAAAATCAAAATGAAGATCTAAATATCAATGCCGACCTTTCCACAGGAAGTATCATGAGTTTTAACGGCGATGACAAGATTGCTTTAAGAAAAGGCAACAGGATTATCGATCTGATAGGAGTTATTGGCGATTCACTCTATTTTGCCAAAGATGTCACCTTGAGAAGGAAGAGTTCAATTCAAAGTCCGAACAGCCAATACGATCCCGTTGAATGGGAAATTTATGGAACCAATGATATCACCGATCTGAACAAGCATGTATCTGTTTGCAGTGGTCCGCTTCCTGAGATCGAAGTTACAGGAAATTTAAATTCCATTGCTGATGGTTCCTTAAAATCGGATATTCTGAATCATACTTGGTTTGGGTTTATTCCGCTGTCTGCGGATACTGTGATCACCCAAACCTACTTTATAAAAAATTCGGGAAACAAAGCTTTAAATATTTCAAACATCTCTATCAGTGGTGCAGATGCTGACGATTTTAATCTTCTTCAAAATATATCAACAGACCTGTCAGCCGGCGATAGCATTCCCTTTTCCGTTATGTTTGATCCTTCCGAAAGAGGATTAAGAACAGCGGAGATCCATATTGAAAATGATGACGCCTCGGAAGATCCGTTTAATTTTGTCATTCAGGCAGAAGCAACCGGGAATACCGGTAGTCCGTTGATCATTTCACAATATTACAAAGGTGTTAGCAATAACAAATGGATCGAGGTAAGCAATATCAGTGGAGAAATAATTCCGGAAAATACTTATTATTTAGCCTTGTATCAAACAGATAAGATCATAAATCCTCAAAACACAAAACCCAATTACAGTAAAGAAATTCCTGAATTATTACCCAGCCAAACAATTAAATTCAGAGCTTCATTAAATGTCAACCTGCCGGAATATGCCCTGGACGGATCTTCGATCAAATCGAATGTTTGTTTCTTCGATGCTGATGATATTCTCATTATTACAACAACAAAAGATGAAAACAGCTGGAAGAACAGAACAGACATGGTTTGGCATGGCGGTGACAACAGAAGCCTGGTAAGAAAATACGGTTGTAACTTTAAAGGGGCTTCCTCAGGTTTTGATTTAGAAAACTGGACATTATTTGAACCTGAAACTATTGACTCCGCTGTTGAGGATGATCAAAAAAGGATAGGTATTTACCATTCCGGCAAAACTATATTTACACAGGGTAACTGGAATAATGGCAGTCCCGATCTGAATACCAATGCTGTGATCAACGACAACTATCACACAAACATTTCCGGAAACATTAAAAGTTGTAACCTGACGATCTCCTCTGGCGGAATACTTAATATCGATGCCGGAGATTGTGTAACAGTTAAAAAAGATCTTGCTGTGGAAGGGGCTTTAGAGATTCTGAATAAAGGCTCATTTTTAATGGTTAAAGATGATGGAAAGATCACCAATACAGGAAATATCACAGTTCATAAAACTACCTCTGAGCTAAAACCTCATGATTATACTTACTGGGCTTCTCCGGTTAAGGAGGCTATTCTTGAAGACGTTTTTCACGAATCCCCACAAAATTCATTTTATATTTTCAACACAAGTGAATACAACGATAATAATAAGGATGAAGTGGATGATGAGAGTCCGGATGCCTGGCAACAAGCCAGTGGAAATATGATACCCGGTAAGGGGTATACCGCTATGGCCCCGGTAAAAGATCCTTTTATCAGTACACAATCTGTGATCTTTAACGGAGAACTGAATTCTGGTCTGATCGAAATTCCAGTTGATCTTAGCGAAAAAGATACCGTAAAAGGAAATAACTGGAATTTTATAGGGAATCCATATCCTTCAGCAATCGATGCTAATCTATTTTTAAACGATTCTGTAAATAAAGAGATCCTTGGCGGATGTATTTATTTATGGACGCATACAACAGCTGTGAACGGCGGTCAATACAGTTCGGATGATTACGCTATGTATAGCATGGGAACCGGCGGGATTTGTGCCGGTTCAAACGGCAAAACACCCGATGAGTATATTGCTTCCTGCCAGGGATTCTTTGTAGAAGCTGTAAAGAAAGGAAATATCCGGTTTACTAATGCCATGAGAACAGAAACTGGAAACGATACTTTTTTTAAAGATGATCATATTAAAACACTTGCTGAAAACAATAGGATTTGGCTGGATCTTTATAATGATGAGGGTGCTTTTAGTCAGATTCTTATTGGTTTTATCAAAGGAGCTAGAAAAGAGATTGAAAGGAATTATGATGCCCTTCGTATGGACGGGAATAAATACCTCTCTTTTTACAGCATTCAGCAAAATAAAAGACTGGCCATTCTGGGCACCTCATCATTTACCGGAGATGAAGTTATTCCTTTGGGAATAAGCTCAAAAATTGAGAAAAAGACAGTTTTAAAGATTCGTATAGGAAATATTAAGGGGAATATCAAAAATCAGAAGATCTTCCTTGTTGATCATTTGTTGCAAAAAAATCATGTACTCAATGATTCTCCCTACGAGTTTGAACTGAATACAAAAGGCAGTTTTAATAAAAGGTTTGAACTGAGTTTTAAGGAAGTTGCTTTTAAAAATGATGAAATTGCAAACGGAAACGACATTATTTTAAGAAATAATACCAATTTTTATGAAGTTGAGAATCTGGGTCGAAAAAAGATCCACTCTCTTAAAATCTATGATATGCTGGGCAGGAACATCTTAAACCGGCAAACAGGAAAGGTGAAAGACAGGATTGATAAAGAGATCTTTAAATCGACAGGAGTTTATATGCTCGTTATTAAAATAGAAAATGATCGTTTCTATACCAAAAAACTATTGATCTACTGATACCTTTATTAAAAATAGAGCATAAAAAAACCTGCTATTGAATCAATAGCAGGTTAATGATATGATATATTATTTACCTTATTATATTTCCTTGTTTATCGTATAATTTATATTCAAGGTATGGAAAAGCATCCCTCGGGATGATATTGATCCATTTTTTATATTTAAGGATCCACTTAAATCTTTGAGACATGATTCCCTTGGTTAAAAAGGCTGCCACAAAAGAATGTGCATGCAGATCAATGGATTCATTTTTTTTCTCGAAGACCTTATCTAGTTCTTCTTCTATCCTGTCTACTAATACGATCGGGGCTTCTACTTCCCCGTTTATATTGGGATTTTGCTCAATAGTTGCGATATTTCTTTCCGGTCTCACTCTTTGTCTGGTGATCTGTATTAACCCGAATTTACTTGGAGGCAACACCTTGTGTTTTGTCCTGTTACTTTTCATCTGTTCCCGTAGATAATCGTAAAGTTTCTTACGGTGATCAGCGGTATGCATATCGATAAAATCCACAACGATTATTCCTCCCATATCTCTAAGCTGTAATTGCCTTGCTATCTCTGCAGCAGCAATCATATTCACTTCCAGCGCTGTTTCAGCCTGGGAATTAGCTTTATTGGAACGGTTTCCGCTGTTTACATCTATCACGTGCATGGCTTCGGTATGTTCTATAACCAGATAAGCTCCTTTTTTCATAGAAACTGTTCTTCCGAAAAGGGCTTTGATCTGTTTTTCAATACCGTAATAGTCAAAAACAGGTACTTTGGAACGGTGTAACTTGGCAATCGACTCTTTATCCGGAGCGATCTTTTGCAAATATTCTCTTACTTCTTGGTGTAAAACCTCATCATTGGTCACAATACTTGTAAAAGAATCATCAAAAATATCTCTTAAAATAGATGAAGCTCTGTTCATCTCTGACAAGACTTTCACGGGTGGATTGGCTTTTTGCAACTTTTTACACAGGATATTCCAGCGTTGCATTGTATTCTGCAAATCTTTATCCAGCTCTGCTACTTTTATATCCTGAGCAACAGTTCTGAGAATTACACCAAATCCTTTGGGAACAATACTTTTAGCTAGTCGTTTTAAACGGTCTTTTTCTTTACTGCTGGTTATCTTTTGAGATACCGAAATTCTGTTTGAAAAAGGAACTAAAACCAAATATCTACCAGCTATGGAAAGTTCTGAGCTGATTCGTGGTCCTTTAGTAGAAATTGGTTCTTTAACAACCTGCACTAATAATTCCTGACCGGCTTTGATTACCTGATCAATTTTTCCGTGTTTATCTATATCTTTCTCGGCACTAAAATTCTTTAAATTAAATTCTTTTAGTTTTCCTGAGCGAACCTGTTTAGTGAATTTTTGTAACGACAATAGTTGCGGGCCTAAATCGTGATAATGTAAAAAAGCATCTTTTTCACTTTTTACATCTACAAACGCTGCATTCAGCCCCGTTAATGTTTTTTTAATCTTGGCGAGGAAAATATCTCCTACTGAAAATTTGTTATCTAATGTCTCGTTATGTAATTCAACAAGTTTTCCATCTTTTAATAAGGCAAAATCTATATCAGAGGAATTCGATCTAATAATTAATTCTGTTTTCACTCTGTATATGTTTTGAACCTGATCAATATCATCATATCAAATGATATCAATAGATTGATTAATAATATATTAAATAGGTTATGATTGTCCAAACGAAGTTATTTACAAACTTCTATGTCAAAGAACTTACCCTTTAAAAAAGATTAAAAACAAAGATAGGTGAAAAATTCACCTATCTAATTATTTTTTCTTTTTATGACGGTTTTGTCTACTTCTTTTCTTACGCTTATGAGTAGAGATTTTACTACGTTTTCTTTTTTTTCCGCTAGGCATAATTAAAACTGTATTATTTTAATATTATTATTTAACTGGCACACCATTTTTAACAGTCTCTACAAAAACTTTTGCAGGTTTGAATGCTGGAATGTTATGTGCTGGTATTTTAATTGTGGTATTTTTAGAAATGTTTCTACCAGTTTTCTCTGCTCTTTCCTTTACAATAAAACTTCCAAAACCTCTTAAATAAACATTTTCACCTTTATTTAATGAATTTTTTATTTCTACCATCAGATCCTCTACTACTCTTAAAACATCTCCTTTTTCCATGCCAGATTTTTCTGAAATATTGGCAACGATTTCTGCTTTTGTCATTTTCTTAGATTATTTTTTTGTTAATTATTATAAACATTAATTCGGGCGGCAAATATATGACAAATAATTCAATTTTTAAAAGCTAATTAATTAAATTTTAATTAGATAATTTCATTAATATTGCCTTTTGGTTAAAAACTATGCATTTTTCTAAACAATTAATTTTATGGTACTTACAAAATAAGAGGGATTTACCGTGGCGTGAGGATACTAATCCTTACCACATCTGGTTGTCTGAAATTATTTTGCAGCAAACCCGGATTTCTCAAGGAACTCCCTATTACCTCAAATTTATCAGTAAGTATCCAACAATTTTCGACCTCGCCTCTGCTGAGGAAGATGATGTTTTAAAACTCTGGCAGGGCCTGGGCTATTATTCCAGAGGCCGAAATCTGCATCATACTTCGCGGTATGTCGCTAAATATTATAAAGGAGTTTTCCCCAGGGATTTTAAAACTTTAAAAAAACTAAAAGGGATTGGCGACTATACAGCTTCGGCCATTTCTTCTATTTGTTTTGATCAGGCCCATGCTACAGTTGACGGAAATGTTCAAAGGGTATTGGCTAGGTTCTTTAACATAAACATCCCTGTAAACTCGACAAAAGGAATCAAATACTTCAAAGAACTCTCCCAGGAACTTATAGATCCAGCTCAACCGGGAATATACAATCAGGCCGTTATGGAACTCGGCGCTTTAATTTGTACCCCTAAAAATCCGCAATGTACAGTATGCCCAGTACAGGAAGCTTGTGAAGCCTTAAAACATAAAACCATAGAAAAACTTCCTATAAAAGAAAACAAACTTCGCAGGAGAAAAAGATATTTCAACTTTCTGGTCTTCAATATTCAGGATTCATTCACCCTGCTGGTAAAAAGAACAAAAAAAGATATCTGGCAAGGCCTCTTTCAGTTTCCTTTAATTGAAACCAAAAATAAAGCCGGAATAAAAGATATATTACAAAGTGAACTTTTAAACAGTTTAACTGACACACGTGAGATGTCTGTCAATCTACATCATCCCGGAACCCTGATCCACAAATTAACACATCAGGATATTCATATCCAATTTTGGATCATCACAACACAATCTAGCCTAAAAAATAGTATCGAATGGAAAAATGTTACTAATTTTGCGGTACCAAAACCAATCGATAACTTTATTAAAAGTTATCAGATATGATTTAAAAATTGGTATCTTTGGTAACTAAAAAAGTAACAAACTCATGGCAAATTCATTAAACAAAGCAATGCTGATCGGTCATCTGGGAGATAATGTAAAAATGCATTATTTCGATGAAATTAATTGTTTAGGGCGATTTCCGGTAGCTACCAATGAAACCTACACCAACAAGCAAACCAAAGAGCGTATCACCACTACCGAATGGCATAATGTTGTCGTTAGAAATAAACTCGCACAACTGTGTGAAAAATATCTGAGTAAGGGAGACCGTGTTTATGTAGAAGGCAGAATTAAAACACGCCAGTGGGAACAAGACGGCGTAAAAAGATATTCAACTGAAATTCATGCAACCGATATGACCTTTTTAACTACTAAAAAAGACCTGAATCCGGCCAGAAATGCTCAAAACCCTGCCCCCAGCCCCAGCCCAACCGAATCCAAAACTGAAGAGATCAAACCTGAGAATCCTCAAGATGATGATCTGCCTTTTTAGAAATAATTACTAACTAATTTTGATAATATTGGACCCTGAGCCTTCTAACTTTTTATTTACAAATATTGACTGGAATATCCTTATAAGTATAGTTATACTCATTTTGTTACTATTACTTTCTGCCCTGATCTCAGGTTCGGAGATCGCTTTCTTTTCACTGACCAAGACTGATCTGGAAGATCCAAAAAACCAAGGGAAAAATCACAATACAATTGTTGAATTACTCGATGACCCTAAAAAATTACTGGCTACCATATTAATTTCAAACAACTTTATCAACATTCTTTTTGTGCTGATATTCAGCTTTGTAGGTGATTATTTTTTTGGTGGAATTCATTCAGCTATTGTAAAATTTATTATTGAAGTAGGCGTTGTTACTTTTCTTATTCTGCTCTTCGGAGAGGTACTTCCAAAAGTGTATGCTAACAGAAATCCTTTAAAGTTTGCATATTTTATGGCCACACCCATCAAGATACTTAATACTTTATTCACTTTTTTAAGCATTCCTCTGTTAAAGCTTACCAATGTGGTAGAAAGAAAGATCAGCAAAAAGAAAACTGAGATCTCTGTTGAAGTCCTTTCACAGGCACTTGAGCTCACCTCATCAAATGCAACAACCAAAGAGGAAAAGAAGATCCTTCAGGGTATTGTTAATTTTGGAAATACTGACACCTCACAGGTCATGTGCCCGCGTATGGATATTTTTGCTCTTCCTATTGATAAAGAGTTTGAAGATGTAATTGAAGAAATTACAAAACACGGACATTCCAGAATCCCAGTTTACGAAGAAACCATTGATAAAATTACAGGAGTCTTGTACACAAAAGACCTTATACCGCATATCAATAAAAAAGTATTTAAATGGAATAAGCTAATACGCGATCCTTTCTTTGTCCCTGAAAATAAAAAACTGGACGATCTTTTAAAAGAGTTTCAGGAAATGAAGAATCATCTGGCCGTTGTTGTGGATGAATATGGCGGAACCTCCGGTATAATTACACTTGAAGATATTATTGAGGAAATTGTGGGAGATATTAGTGATGAATTTGATGATATGGACTTATCTTACACAAAAATAGATCCGCACAATTTCATTTTCGATGGTAAAATTACCTTAAAAGATTTCTTTAAAGTCTTACAGATTGATGATTCAGAATTTGAAGAGACCACAACAGAAGCAGAAACTTTAGCCGGATTTATCCTTGAACTTATCGGACGTTATCCAAAAAAGAATGAAAAGATCAATTTTAATAATTATAAGTTTGTTATTGAATCCATCGATAAAAAACGAATCAAAAAAATAAAGGTTACACTCCCTAAAAAAGCCGTTAAATAGAAAACTATGAATACTAATTTTAAAATATTAATTTTTGGAAGTTTATTTATACTCTTATTATCAAACATATCATGTAAAGAAGATACCATTCCCAAACCCAAAGCACAGCTAAGACTTGAATACAAGGAGGCCGAATACAGAGATCTCAATTCTAACTGTCCATACAATTTTCAGATCTCAACTCAGGCTACTTCAAAAACAAATTCAAAATGCTGGGTCAACATCAATTATCCAAAACTGAATGCAAGTATCAACATTACCTATCGGCCTATAAACCAAAATTTAAAGGAATTATTCCGGGAAGCCGAAAAACTCACCTTTAACCATGCCATCAAAGCCGATGGGATAAGCTCTGTACCTTTTGAGAATAAAGTAAATAAAACTTACGGTGCCCTTTACCAGGTTACCGGTAATGCAGCTTCTCCCCTGCAATTTCACCTTACCGACAGTACTAAGAACTTTATTACAGGAGCTGTTTATTTTAATGTTGAACCTAATTATGATTCTATTGTACCGGCTGTAAAATATCTTGAAAAAGATATAAAACATCTTATGGAAACTTTGAAATGGACGAACTAAAGTATGATCGTTACCCAAGACGATTAATTACTCAAACCGGGTGCTATAAAGAAGTTGAACAATAAAATCTTTTTTCAATTTCATATAGTATCGCAACGGTATTAAACTGAAAAATAAAACAAAAAAAAGACCTCAAACAAAAAGTTTGAGGTCTTTTTTTTGATAAAAATATCTTATTTAATACCTGCACTATATTTAAATTTTTGAGTTCCTACGGCTAACTCAGCCATAACTCCTTTATTTGAATAAGTATAAACAGCTACACCATCCTGATAATCAATATTGTCTGACATTGCCTTATCAAGTGCTACTGCAGATATTTCACCTGCAAATTTAAATTTATTATTCTTAAAACGATTTAAGGCTGCCTTATTTTCAAAGAAAATATATTCAGCATATTGCTGGCCACCAACCTGGGCACCAATAGTTGCCTGCATCAATGTAGAAGAACCAATAACCTTATTTTTTTCAAAAACCAAACCTTTACCACCGGCACCTCCAACTACAAAAGCTCCTTTGGTAATTTTTGGAAATACAGCATATCCATAAGCATTGGTAAACATTTTTCCAACATTAGGATTAGCTTTCCCCATGGCAAGGATTGAATTGTTTACTTCATTTTGCAATTCTACATCTTTAGGATAATTTACTTTAATCCCTACAGATTTAACAACATCATTTGCAGCTTCTTGTACATCTTCAACAGCCTCAGCTGTTGCCTCTGCAGCTTCTTCCACAGCTTCTTTAGCCTCTTCAGCTTCTTTAGCAACCTTATCTGCTGCTTCATCTACACTCTTTTCAGCTTTTTCAACTGCTTCTTTTAAATCGTCTTTTGCTTTTTCTTTATCTGATTTACAAGAAAAAGTCACTGTACCTACAACGGCAATTACTAATAATAATCTTAATAGTTTCATCTTATTGTTTTTAGAATTTTAATTGATTTACAAAGAAAATATATTTTTTCTAATTATCTTTATCTTTAGCTGATTATTTTTGAAAGGATATCCGGAAGAGATTAACTTTACAACCAATCATTGCCTGTAGAAAAAACCGTATAAAGAAGAATCTTTAAAGGCAATTCCTATAAAAATTTTTTTAATTTTCAGATCTTAAGAACATTATTTAAAACAAATAGCTGTGAATCTCAGCAGTTGGAAAACATCAGCCTTATGGACATCAATTACCCGGAATGGAATCATTTAAATTTATCTTAAAAATTACACTTATAAAATAGTTATTTATTCTTTTTTTAAACGATTTTTGCAGAAATGTAAATTATTCTGACTCCATGAACGATAAACAGCTCAGATGGTTCTATCTGATTCTCCTTTCATTTATCTGGGGGAGTTCCTATATTTTGATGAAAAAGGCACTTTTAGGTTTAACTCCGGTTCAGGTTGGCACTCTCAGAATGATCTTTACAGCAATAACACTTTTTACTGTAGGCTACAAATCCATAGGTAAACTCACCAAAAAAGAATGGTATTATATCCTGCTTGTAGCTTATCTCGGTACCTTCTTCCCGGTTTTTTTATTTGCCTACGCCATACAACATATAGACAGCTCCATTACCTCAATTTTAAATTCTGTAACCCCGTTATTAACACTTATTCTCGGTGCAGCTTTCTTCGGATTCTCCTTTCTCAGGAAACAGGTGGCTGGTATTATTATCGGACTTTTAGGGGCTGTATTCCTTATATTGAAAGGAGCTGAGATCAATCCCGAACAGGACTACAGTTATGCATTGCTTGTGATCATTGCTTCTGTAGGTTACGCCTTTAATGTTAACATCCTGAAAAAATATTTAGATCATCTGAATGCTCTGACTATAACCACCGCCAGTTTTGCAACTCTGATCATTCCGGCATCTTTTATTTTATGGAAAACCGGTTTTTTTAATACAGATTTTAATACAACTACTTATAATTCTCTCCTCTACTTGCTGATTCTTGCTGTATTTGGTACCGCAATGGCCAAAACACTGTTTAATAAACTGGTTCAGATTTCTTCTCCTGTTTTTTCCAGTTCAGTAACCTATCTTATACCCATAGTAGCTATATTTTGGGGAGTTTTGGATGGCGAAAAGCTACATCTGAGTCAGATAATTGCCGGACTCCTGATCCTGTTTGGTATCTATCTTACCAATAATAACAAATAAATCTCAGATTTTCATATACATTGTTTTAAGAATCAATTTTTTATATCAGCAAATGGCTTGAATTATTCAATAAAAAAACATTTTTTCATTTTCATAAAAAGATGTATATTTGCAGGCTCAAAACCTGAAGTTAATTCAGAAATTAATAATAATAAAGCGTAAACTATAAATTATGTATGCAATTGTAGAGATAGCAGGGCAACAATTTAAAGTAGCTAAAGACCAAAAGGTATTTGTAAATCGTTTACAAGGTAAAGAAGGAAGTAGGGTTTCTTTCGATAAAGTGCTCTTAGTAGATGATGGCAAAGTAACTATTGGCGCCCCGGCTATAAAAGGAGCAGAAGTAACTGCCAAGATTTTAGGTCATCTGAAAGGTGATAAAGTAATCGTTTTTAAGAAAAAACGAAGAAAAGGATATAAGAAAAAGAACGGTCACAGACAATTCTTATCTGAGATCCAGATCGAAAATATTTCAGTAAACGGAGCTAAAAAAGCACCTGCTAAAAAGAAGGAAGAAGCCAAGCCAAAAGTAGAAGCTGCACCTAAAAAAGAAGCGGTTAAAAAAGCTGTAAAAGCTGACGATCTAAAAAAAATTGAAGGTATCGGACCAAAGATCGCTGAGATCTTTAAAGCTGCAGGAATCGATTCTTTTGCTAAATTAGCCAAAACTGATATAACAAAATTAAAAGAAATCCTTGAAGCCGCCGGTTCAAGATACGCTTCCAAAACTCCTGATTCATGGCCAAAACAAGCAAAAATGGCTGCTGATGGTAAATGGGATGAATTAAAAAAATGGCAAGAAGAAGTAAAAGGAGGTATTGAAAAATAACTCTTTTTATAATATATAATTTTTAAAACTTAATATCATGGCACATAAAAAAGGTGTAGGTAGTTCAAAGAACGGTAGAGAGTCAGAATCTAAACGATTAGGCGTAAAAATCTATGGCGGACAACTCGCAACTGCCGGAAATATTCTGGTTCGTCAAAGAGGAACCAAGCACTATCCGGGTGAGAATGTTTATATGGGCAAAGACCACACATTACATGCAAAAGTTACAGGTGAAGTGAAATTCACTAAAAAGAAAGACAACAGATCATACGTTTCGATCATTCCAGCTGAAGCTTAGAAACTGTCTTTTCTTACAAAACAACCCTTATTATCTTTTTAATAAGGGTTTTTCTGTTTTACAAAACAACTAAGACCGTTGCAAAATGGCAATGATCGGTTTTATCCATCAAATACAGGCTGGTTTTTGATAAAGGAAGAAGTGGAGCATATAATTGCTTTTATCTTATAATTCTGCATGGTTTTGCAATGATCTTCAATTGTTATTTCTCTCCTGATTCAAAGCCCATCTTCAAAAAAAATTCATACTTTCGTATTCTTAATAAAAAAGTTTTCTTTCAAAACAATTTTTAAAATTTGAGTACTCTAAGGCGTTTTTTAAAAGATACTGTGATCTACGGAATTGCGGCAGTTTTACCCAGAGCGATCAACATTCTTTTAGTAAACCTTCACACATCCACTCTGCAATCAGCGAAATATTACGCTGAAAACACTCAGTATTTTGTTTATGCCGCCTATATCAATGCCTTGCTCACTTACGGTATGGAGACGGCCTTTTTCAGATTTTTTACCAAAGAGAAGGAAAAAGGAAAAGTTATTTCCACGTCTTTTGTTGCCCTTTTCACCACTACATTAATTTTTCTGATCCTGGCATTGTTTTACAGCAATGAACTTTCGGTATTTTTTGGATTTGAAAACCCGATCTACCTGCAAATCCTGATTCTTGTAACAACTTTTGACACTTTAATGGTAGTTCCTTTTGCCTATCTCAGAGTAATGAACAGACCCATAAAGTTTACTTTTTACAAGATATTTAACATCCTGGTCTATGCATTGTTCAATCTCTATTTCCTCCTCTATGTGCCCTATGCTGTTAAAAATCATGGCTATATACCAGTCTTCTTCTTAAATTATTATAATGAATACCCTTTGGTGATCTTTATTTTTATCGCCAATCTTATCGCCAGCTTGAGTACTTTTGCTCTTTTACTGCCGGTTTTCTTTAAATTCAGTTTTAAGTTTGATAGTCGATTATTGTATAAAATGCTGAAATACGGATTACCCCTGATGATCGGAAATCTGGCCTTTATCACCAATGAAAATCTCGACAAACTGCTTATCGGAAATATGCTGGGCAAAGAGGACATGGGGATCTATTCCGCCTGCTATAAACTGGGAGTTTTTATGACGCTTTATATCATGGCTTTTCGACTGGGTGCAGAACCTTACTTCTTTAACAATGAGAAAAAAAAGAACTCCAAACAGACCTATGCTACCATCTTAAACTGGTTTACCATTATCGGAGCCTTGTTCATGGTGATTATTGTGGTTTTTATCGATTTCTTTGCGGGAATTCTTTTGGGAAAGGAAGAATATTTCCAGGCTCTGGCCATTGTACCAATAATTCTTTTAGCCAATCTTTTTCTGGGTATCTCATATAATCTGTCCGTTTGGTATAAATTAACTGATAAAACCAGATACGGAATGTATTTTTCTGTTATCGCGGCACTGATCACAATAGGTATCAATATTATTTTTATACCCGTCATAGGCTATATGGCATCGGCATGGGCCACTCTGATCGCTTACGGATTTATCATGACCGCCTCCTTTTTTATTGGGAAGAGACATTTTCCGGTTCCCTATCCCATAAAAAAGATTTTAAGTTATTTATTTATCGGAATTCTCCTCTCCGGCATCTCATATATCTATTTCAGAGGGAATTATCTTATGTCATTCATCCTCTTAATAGTCTTTTTATCTTATACTTTTTTTAACGAAAAACACGAACTACAAAATATTTTTAAAAAATGAAAGTTAATATAATTAATAAATCGCGTCATCAAACACCGGCTTATGAAACTTCTGCTTCCGCAGGAATGGATCTAAGAGCAAACATAGATCAACCGATAAGCCTGAAACCCCTGGAGCGAACCATTGTAAAAACGGGCTTGTTTATCTCGTTACCGGTTGGTTTTGAAGCGCAGGTAAGACCCCGGAGCGGGATGGCTGCTAAATTTGGAATAACGGTTCTAAACACTCCCGGCACGATTGACGCCGATTACCGTGGAGAAATTGGTGTAATTCTTGTAAATCTGTCAAATGATGAATATACTATCAATGATGGCGACAGGATTGCACAAATGATTATTTCAAAGCACGAGCATATTCAATGGAATGAGGTTGATGTGCTTGATGAAACCGGCAGAGGAGCAGGTGGTTTTGGAAGTACAGGTTTTTAAATTCAAAATATGAAAGTAAGATTTTTAACTTTATTACTCTTTATCGGACTAGCTCTAAATGCACAGCAAAAATCCGGTGCCGAACAGGAGATTTCAACAAAAGCATGTGATTGTATTTCAGCAATAAACGATAAAAATCTACCCAAAAATAAAGCGATCAGGAACTGTATTGAAAAGTCTATAACTGATTATTACAGCAATAAGCAACTCAAAGCAAATATTAATGAAGCTTATACTAAAATTGAAAGTTCGTTAGTAAAAGGCTGTACCTCTTTAAAATCTTTCGTTTTCTCAGAAGATGAGAACCATGAATATTCCAAGTCGAAAAATGTACTGGCACAGCTTGCCTATGATGACGGAATGGACTATATAGGAGAGAATGACTATGAAAATGCAATCCTGAAATTTAAAAAAGCAACAAAACTTGATCCGAAATTTGCTTATGCCTGGGATAATCTTGGAATTTCTTACAAAAAGACAAAACAATATGATAAAGCGATTGATGCTTATAAAAAATCTTTAAACATCGATCCGGAAGGTAAAATGCCTTTACTGAATCTCGCCATTACCTATTCTTTAGCAAACGATCTGAACAGCTCGGCTGTCTATTACAAAAAATACATCAAGATCTACAGGAACGATCCTGAAGGCTATTACGGACTCGGTTTGATACAATATGCAGGAAAGGATTATGAAAATGGGCTTGGGAACCTGATACAATCCTTTAAACTCTATTCTGCACAACAATCTCCATACAGATCTGATGCTGCAAATAAGATCAGTTATATGTACAGTGATCTGAAAAAGAAAAATAAGCTGGACCTTTTTAATAAAGTTGCAGAACAATATAATCTAAATGTGCAAATGAACTGATTACTCAACCTTTTCAATTACATTATCAATTTTTTGCATTGCTGCAGGAGGAAGAAATCTTTTAGTGGCTAAAACCAATCCGAAAAGAATAAAAAATATCCCCAAACCAATTCTTATCTTCCTTAACACATTAGGGGTTAATTTTTTTTTCAGTTGTTTAGCCAGCATGATCTTACCGATATCTACCAGAAAGAAAGTCAGCATCACTACGATAAAATACTCCAGCACCTTGTCTCCGTCTGCTTGCAAACTGGAAGTTACAGCAATAACAACAGTGAGCCAAAATGCCAAAACACCAAAATTGATAAAGTTGAGAAAAAAACCTTTTAAAAATAAGGTGAGGTAATTGTTCTTTTCGGGAACTACCAGTTCTTCATCGGAAACCCTTTTTCTTGTTTTTTTATGTAAGATGGTATATACGCCAAAAATGATTAAAAGTATACCTCCAACCAGAAAAATCCTGGGATCCCCCTGTATCTTCTCCAAAAAGGAAATACTTCCAAAATAAGCGATAGTAATAAATACTGAATCGGCCAATATAACACCCAGATCAAAAATAATTGCTGCCCTGGCTCCTTTAGAAATACTGGTCTCGATCAACGAAAAGAAAACCGGACCAACCATAAAAGCAAGTCCAAAGCCCAGTAATACAGCATTTATATATTCATTGATCATCTTTTGGTCATCTATTTAAACATCATCAAAATCGACTGTAATCTTTGATGATACAGGGTGAGCCTGACAGGTGAGTATAAACCCTTCTTCCACTTCTTCTTTACTTAAAACCGAATTCTTTATCATGACCGCCTTTCCTTCTGTGACTCTGGCCAGACAACTGCTGCATACCCCTCCCTGACAGGAATAAGGGGCATCAATATTCTTTTTAAGAGCTGCATTTAAAATGAACTCTTTTTTAGACATTTCAAAAGTTTCCTCTTCTTCATCAAGAATAATCGTGATCTCAGCTTGTCCACTGTAATCCATATCAGTGTTCTCCTCCTTCTTTGAAGGGGTAAACAATTCAAAATGAATATTCTCTTTGGATATTCCATTATCCACAAGAACCTCTTCAGCCTGATCGATCATTGCTTCCGGCCCACACAAAAAAATACTGTCGAAATTCAGGTTACTGTAGGTTCTTTTCAAAAGATCATTAATTTTGTCCTGGTCGATTCTTCCTGCCAAAGCACCTTCACTCAGTTGCTTGCTAAAAACATAGATGATCTGGAATCTCTCTCCATATTCAGAAGCCAAAGCATCGAGTTGATCTTTAAAAATTGTTTTTTCTTTACTTTTATTACCATAGAGCAAGACGAATTTACTTTCTGTTTCTGTTTCCAGAACAGACTGTATCATAGAAAAAACAGGAGTGATCCCACTGCCGGCAGCAATAGCCAAATATGTTTTTTTATGGTCAGGATCCGGTTCTAAAATAAATTTACCTTCGGGTGCAGCAATTTTTAGTTTGTCCCCTTCTTTTAAATGATTGTTGGCATAATTTGAGAATCTGCCGCCATCAATGGCTTTTACAACAATTCTTACCTCATCGCTGTTAGCGGAAGAGCAAATTGAATAATCCCTTCTTAATTTTTCTCCGTTCACTTCGGCATCGATAGTAATAAACTGACCGGGAATAAACTTAAAAGTCTCTTTCAGGTCTCCGGGTATATCAAAAAGTAAAGAGACTGAATCTTTTGTCTCATTTTCAATCTCTTTTATGGCGATATTGTAAAAATTCTTCATGTTTTATCTGTAATTAACCTCTGGAAATCTCATCAGAAAGCTCATTGGTTTCTTTTTCATAATAAGGGAAAAAAGTTTGCAACTTTTTACCGGCCTCTAAAATACCCAGTTCTAGACCTTTTGAATAATTTCCTTTCTTAAACTCTGTGGTAACAATCTCTTTTACGCTTTCCCAGAAATCATCCGGCACAACCTTATCTATTCCTTCATCTCCTATAACCGCAAATTTCTGATCCTGTACCGATACATAAAATAAAACACCATTTTTTTCTTTAGTCTGATCCATCTTGAGATAATAAAAAACTTCTTTCGCCCTTTCAAGAGTTTCAACCGTTGATTCTTTTTCCACATGAACTCTAATCTCCCCGGAGGTTTCTTTTTCAGCTTCCAAAATGGCCTGAACTATCTTTTCTTCTTCTTCCGGACTTAAGAAATCTTCTATTTTTTCCATAATAAAATTTTTTACAGAATAATTTAGCCAAAGCAGACTACTTTGGCTAAATTATTGATAATCATTGATTTATTTATTATTCAAACTTTACATCAGGGGCTTTATCGCTACCTTCAGCAGATTGAAACAATGTAAGCGGATCAAAATTTAAAATGCTTGCTATGATGCTTGCAGGGAATTTTCTGATATAAACATTGTAATCCCTTGCTTTTTCATTATACCGGTTCCTTTCTACATTGATACGGTTTTCGGTACCTTCCAGCTGACTTTGCAATTCGAGAAAATTCTGATTTGCTTTCAGGTCCGGATATCTCTCGGCAACAACCATCAATTTGCTTAAAGCTCCTGATAATCCCTGCTGTGCTTTTTGAAAAGCAGCCATCTGTTCCGGTGTAACATTGGTTGGGTCGATGGTAGTTTTAGTAGCATTAGCTCTCGCCTGGATTACACCTTCAAGTGTTTCCTGTTCGTGAGTTGCATATCCTTTTACCGTATTTACAAGGTTTGGAATCAGATCAGCTCTGCGCTGATAGGCGCTTTCAACATTGGCCCATTGCGTTTTAGCAGCTTCCTGCTTTTCAACCATCGTATTATTTATACTCACTCCCCACTTAAAGAGGCCAATAAGAATAACAATTATAATAATTAAAGGAAGAAATTTTTTCATAATAAATAAAATTTTAGTTAAAGTTGATTTTTAATTTTTAAAAGTTCTTTTTTAATGCTCTCTAAACTAACAATTATTTCGTGATTATTGGTTAATTTTTCAGGATTTTCTTTCAATTTATTCTTTGCCCCTTCAAGAGTATATCCTTTCTCTTTTACCAGATGAAAGATCAACTGAAGATTTTTCACATCTTCCTGAGTAAAAAGTCGGTTGCCCTTTTTATTTTTCTTGGGCTGAATCACAGAGAATTCATTTTCCCAAAACCTTATCAATGAAGTATTTACACCAAAAGCTTTGGCTACTTCACCAATCTTATAATAACGTTTATCCGGCAGATCTATATGCATTAGTCAAATGATTGTCCTTCCTGGGAAGATTTTAATAACATTTCTTTAAATTCTTCAGGAGACAAGTCTCCATAATAAAAATTCATCGGATTTACCGCTTTTCCGTTATATCTTACCTCATAATGTAAATGAGGAGCCTGTGAACGCCCTGTACTTCCAACAAAACCTATCAGATCACCTCTTTTTACTCTTTCCCCTTTCCTGACATTGTATTTGGATAAATGGGCATAAAGCGTAACATATCCGAAACCATGATCGATCCTGATATGATTTCCATATCCTGTGGATTTATTATCAGCCCGGATCACTTTACCATTTCCTGTTGCATAAACAGGAGTTCCTCTCGGGGAGGTAAAATCCATACCTTTATGCATCTTTCGTGCTTTTGTAAACGGATCAAGTCTCCATCCGTAACCAGAAGCCATCCGGGTGAGATCTTCATTGCTCACCGGCTGAATTGCAGGAATAGCTGCGAGTAATTTTTCTTTATCTTTTGCCAGATCAGTAATCTCATCAAGTGACTTGGACTGAACATACATCTGTTTTGAAAGGATATCGATATTTCTTGCAGCTTCTTTGATCATTTCAGAATTTTCAAAACCTTCAAGTGATTTGTATCGGTTCACCCCGCCAAAACCGGCCTTACGTTGCTCATCCGGAATCGGATCTGCCTCAAAATAAACACGGTAGATATTGTTATCCCGCTCTTGAATATCTTCAAGAACCTTTTGAGCCTGGGCCATCTTCTTATTGAGTAACTCGTAGTTTAAACGCATGTTCTCCAGCTCTCTTTTCATCACCTTCTCTTTGGGAGATTCGATAAACTGAAAAAGCACAATCACTATCAAAGCCCCAAAAAACACAGAGGCCAGAGTAAAAAACAATCCCTTTCTGAATTTATCGCGTTTACGAAGCTCTATTTTTCGATAAGATAAAGTATCTGAATCGTAATAATATTTTACCTTCGCCATAATATTTAATTATACTATTTTTGTATTTTGAATTAAAAATAATCCAAACTGATTAAGCAAAATTACAATTTTTTTGTAATTAAAATATAAACTTTGACAAATAGCCTTTAAATAATTGATATGACCTCCCAGGAAATCCGACAAAAATTTTTAGATTTTTTTAAATCCAAAGAACATAAAATCACTTCTTCAGCACCGATTGTAGTTAAAAACGACCCTAGCCTGATGTTTACTAATGCAGGGATGAATCAGTTTAAAGAATACTTTTTAGGACAAAAAAAGATTCAGTACCCGCGTGTTGCCGACACTCAGAAATGTTTAAGAGTATCGGGTAAACATAATGATCTGGAAGAAGTAGGGATCGATACATACCACCATACCATGTTCGAGATGTTCGGCAACTGGAGTTTTGGCGATCCTGCTTCGCCAACAGGCGGATATTTTAAAAAGGAAGCCATCGCCTGGGCCTGGGAATTGCTTACAGAAGTTTACGGTATCGACAAGGATATTATTTATGTAACTGTTTTTGAAGGCGATAAGAAAGATCAGCTCGGGTTTGACCAGGAAGCCTTTAACCATTGGGCTGAACATATTGATACCGACAGGATCCTTAACGGTAATAAAAAAGATAATTTTTGGGAGATGGGTGCACAGGGACCCTGCGGACCTTGCAGTGAGATTCATGTGGATCTCAGATCTGAAGAGGAAAAAAATAAGATTCCCGGAAAAGAACTCGTTAATAAAGATCACCCTCTGGTTGTAGAACTCTGGAATCTTGTATTTATAGAATACAACAGAAAAGCAGATACGAGCCTGGAAAAACTTCCTGCAAGACATATCGATACCGGAATGGGCTTTGAGCGTTTGTGTATGGTGCTGCAAGATAAAAAATCCAATTACGATACCGATGTATTCATGCCTCTGATCAGAGAAATAGAGGCCATCACCGGCTCGGTTTACAACAAAGATGAGAAAACCGATATTGCCATTCGTGTTATCGCTGATCACCTCAGGGCAGTATCTTTTTCTATTGCCGATGGTCAGTTACCTTCAAATAACGGTGCCGGTTATGTAATCAGAAGAATTTTACGAAGAGGAATTCGCTATGGATTTACTTTCCTGAATCAGAAGGAACCATTTATCTATAAACTGGTCAATACACTGGCCGATCAGATGGGAGAAGCTTTCCCCGAACTGGAATCTCAAAAATATCTGATCCAGAGTGTGATCAAAGAAGAAGAACAATCTTTTCTACGCACACTTGATCAAGGGCTGATCTTATTAGATAATATCATAAAAAACACCAAAGATAAAACTGTTTCAGGCGCTAAAGCATTTGAACTATATGATACCTATGGTTTCCCAAAAGACCTTACTGCGCTGATCTTAAGAGAGAAAGGACTCGAACTGGATGAGGAAGGATTTAACTCTGAGATGGAGAAACAAAAGAATCGTTCGAGAGCAGCTGCAGGAATAGATACTGAAGACTGGGTAATTTTAAGAGAAGATGATGAGGAAGAATTTGTTGGGTATGATTATCTCAATGTAAAAGTTAAAATTACACGTTACCGTAAAGTTACTTCAAAAAAAGATGGAGAAATGTATCAACTGGTGTTCAATATGACCCCTTTCTATCCCGAAGGGGGAGGACAGGCAGGTGATAAAGGTTATCTTGAAGCTCCCAACGGAAACGTAATCTATATACTGAATACTAAAAAAGAAAATAATCTGATCCTCCATTTTGCAAAGAATCTGCCTGTAGACCTGGAAGGCTCATTTAAAGCCGTTGTAGATGAGCGGGCACGTTTTAGAACTGCCTGCAACCATTCAGCTACCCATTTATTACACCTGGCACTTCGAACTATCTTAGGGAAACATGTTGAGCAAAAAGGATCAGCCGTTTCCGCAAGAGGTTTAAGATTTGACTTTTCACATTTCGCTAAACTCTCTCCGGAAGAACTTTCAGAGGTAGAAACATTTGTCAATTCACGAATTGCAGAAAAGATCGATCTGGAAGAGAACAGGAATATTCCCATTGAAGAAGCCACCAAACAGGGCGCATTAATGCTCTTTGGCGAAAAATACGGCGATACGGTAAGAACCATCAGATTTGGAAATTCAATGGAACTCTGCGGAGGCACCCATGTAAAGAATACGGGGGATATCTGGTATTTTAAGATCATCTCTGAAAGTGCCATTGCTGCCGGAATAAGAAGAATTGAAGCTATTACTCACAATAAAGTAAGAGACTTTTTTATAAATCAGGATGAAGAACTCAGTAAAGTAAAATCTTTATTTAAAAACCCTACAAACATTCTGCTATCAGTTCAAAATTTACAGGAAGAAAATCAAAAACTGAAAAAAGAAGTGGAACAGCTGTTAAAAGATAAAGCAGCTTCTTTAAAGGATGACCTGATCAAAAAGGTTGAAGAGATCGATGGTATAAATTTTGTGGCAACCCAAATAGATCTCGACGGACAAACCATTAAAAATATGGCCTTTGAAATGGGCAATAAGATCGATAATTTATTTTTTATCAATGGAGCCAATATCAATGGAAAACCTTTGTTAACCATCTATATCTCGAAGAATCTGAGTAAAGAAAAAAATCTTAATGCGGGAAACATCGTAAGAGAATTAAGCAAATTTATCCAGGGAGGAGGCGGCGGACAGCCTTTCTTTGCCACTGCCGGAGGAAAAAATCCTGAAGGGATTAAGGAAGCGCTGAATAAAGCCAAAGAAATGATCAGACAATAATCAGTATCTGCCTGTAATTTCAATACATTCTGGTTTTTCAACATTTTACCCCGTCCCTAAAAGGAGAATATGTTAAAAATCAGTTGCCCTATAGGTTAGGGTAAAAGCAGACTGAAATATCTTTAAACTTTATGAAGCCCTACTAATTTACAACATGAACAGGTTTTCCTTCAAGAAAAGCTTCTAAATTACCCACTGCTGTAAGCATTAGACGTTCTCTTGATGCTTTTGTCGCCCAGGCGATATGGGGAGTTAAGATACAATTTTTAGCGTTGAGTAACGGATTCTCATTTTTCATGGGCTCTGCTGAAATTACATCCAGGGCTGCACCGCCCACCTTTCCCGAGTTTAACGCCTCTTTAAGATCTTCCTCAACAATCAGTTCTCCACGGGCTGTATTGATCAAAAAAACACCTTCTTTCATTGTATTTATTGAATCCTTATTGATGATCCCTTTGGTTTTTTCTGTTAAAGGACAGTGTAAACTGATTACATCAGAACTTTTAAAAAGTTCCTGCTGATTGACAAATCTTAAAGAATCTGTTTCCATTTCCGGAAATTTACGGTTGCTGTTTACCAGCACTTTCATTCCGTAGGCCTGACCAATTTTAGCCACAGCCCGGCCAATCTGACCAAAACCAATAATACCAAGATTTTTACCATACAGTTCAGTGATCGATCCTTTACTAAAACTAAAATCAACTGAGCGGATCCATTCTCCCGATTTCACTGCAATACAGTATTCCCCTACTCTGTTGGTCAGTTCCATCAGTAAAGCAAAAGTCATTTGGGCTACGGCATTTGTACTGTACCCGGGGACATTAGTAACCACCATACCCATTTTAGCAGCTGTTTTTACATCAACAACATTATAACCTGTTGCCAAAACGCCTATATATTTTACAAAAGGTGTTTGCTCTAAAACCTCTTTATCCAGTACAGTTTTGTTGGTAAAGATTATTTCTGCCTTATCAATTGCCTTAACAATTTGCTCTGTATTCTTTTCTGTACGATTGTAGATAACCACATCGCCCAATTTTTTCAGGCCATCCCAACTGAGATCACCCGGATTGAGCGTAAAACCATCTAAAACTACTATTTTCATATTCTCTTGTTCTTTGATTCAAGAAGTAAAGCTAAAAAATTAAAGCTGATTTATTCTAAATTTTTTTATTATTTCCAGTCTGTTTCCTCCAGAGTAAAGATTTCACTTACTTCCACATCAAAAATACTGGCTAATCTTAAGGCCAGTACAGTAGAGGGAACATATTTTCCAAGTTCCATAGCATTGATGGTTTGCCGGCTTACTCCGGCAAGTTTTGCAAGCTCTGCCTGAGTAATATTTTTCTTAGCCCTTTCAACTTTAATACTATTCTTCATCAGATTGCAGTTTTTTTAATTTCCTGATCTCCCAGTTAAATCTGAAGATAAAAAAGATCAAGATAGTAAACATATTGAAAACCATAACCCATAAAAAGGTAAAACCATAGAAAAAGATTAATGAAAATAAAAGGAGTGAGTAATTGAAATAAGTTGCCCAAACCAGTGATTCAAGCCGAATCTTAGAGATATACTCATCTTCATTCAATTCCTTTGAGAAGGCTACAAGAAGTGAACCTATGATAATCAGAACTCCCATGATCTCATTTAGGATGTTATCATCAATCATTCCAAATATTTTTTTTTCACCAAATATTTCATCGGCACTGATGGCAAAAACATGAGCATCAAAAAAAGCCGGGGTATAATCAGTAATCAAAATATAGAGTCCTAAAATCAAGGAAGGAATTAAAATGATCCAGCCAATTTTTTTATACCGGTGTGGAAATAAATAATTAATCTTCATGTTGAAGTAATTTTGAATAACTGTACAAAGATATATATAAAAAACTATAATGTAAAGTATTTTTTACTTTTAGTATTGTTTTTTATACTTTTTGTAAAATATTTATTCCAAAAAGATGTAAAGAAACAGATAATCTTAAACTATTTTTTATATATTTACCTAAAATAACTATTCTCTGTATGCAGATTTTTCTAAGCAAAAAATGGATAACGAAAACCAATTTTATTATCGTTCTTTATTTTCTCCTTATTTATCTTCTATACATTTTTCAAATTGATCATGTTTTGATCGGAGTATTCAGAGAGATCTTAAGTATTCCATTTTTACTGGCGCAGGTATTCTTTCTTGTTTAC
>JANTGS010000027.1 GCA_024762795.1 Flavobacteriaceae bacterium
ATCCTTTTCAATCCTTAACGATATTTATTATAATATTATTGGATAAACAGACCGCTCCTACGGAGCTTTTTCCATAGGTTTACTATTTCTATAAATAAACAGGCTCCCAAGGAACCCTATTCGATTATCCTTATATGATGATCATTTGAGATGAAAGCTTATAAAAAATGCTTTAGGCTATAAGCAATAAACAATTCTAAATCTTGATTATTTTAATGTTAACTACTTATTTAACCACAAGGTTCATCATACCAAAATGAATTTCAATTCCGGTATCAGTAATTATCCACATCAATGATAAATCTAACCGGACGATACTCAGCGATCGACTGAAAACTGTTATAAATTTTCCAGATAATCTTTTTGGATTCGTAGATAGGGCGATTTGCCGGCAATTTGATCAAGAGCGTTCTGATATACTGATTTCTGATTCTTGAGATAGAAGGTGTTGCCGGCCCCAGTACGTGATCCGCAAAGGTATTTTTAAGCGATTTCCCTAACCATTCTGAAGCCTGACTTACTTTATTGGGATCTTTGTGTTTTAAGGTAATTTTTATTAACCTAACCAGAGGTGGATAATGATACTGATATCTTTCATTCATCTGGTCTTTGTACATTCCGGCAAAATCATTTACAGAAACCTGTTGCAGGATCTGATGGTAAGGATTAAAGGTCTGGATGATCACTTTTCCTCTTTTTTTAGCCCGCCCTGCCCTACCGGATACCTGTACCATCAACTGAAAACTACGTTCATGTGCTCTGAAATCGGGAAAATTCAGCATATTATCGGCATTAAGAATTCCCACCAGAGATACATTTTTAAAATCGAGCCCTTTACTCAGCATTTGAGTTCCCACCAAGATATCGATTTCCTGCTCCTGAAAAGCACTGATAATTTTATGATACCCATATTTACCACGGGTTGTATCCATATCCATCCTTGAAACCCTCGCATCCGGAAAGATCTCATTCAATTCGATTTCTATCTGTTCAGTACCAAAACCTTTGGTATCGAGTGTAGGGTTTCCACAGGCTTTGCAAACTTTCGGCATAGGCATCGTATATCCGCAATAATGGCAGCGTAATTCAGCCCTGAACTTATGATAGGTCAGACTCACATCACAATTAGGGCATTGAGGAGATACTCCGCAGGAAGTACATTCCACAATAGGCGCATACCCGCGTCGGTTTTGAAAAAGGATCACCTGTTCCTTCTCCTCCAGGGCATTGTTGATCTCTTCGATCAACCGGTCAGAAAAATGCCCAGTCATTCTTTTTTTTCTGTGTTTCTCCTTGATATCAGTTAGTTCAATATCAGGTAACATCACATTCCCAAAGCGGTGATTCAGTTCAACAAGGGCGTATTTTCCCTTTTTTGTATTAAAAAAACTTTCTACGGAAGGCGTTGCACTTCCCAGCAAAACTCTAGCCTGATGTAGATTTGCCAGCACAACAGCGGCATCCCGGGCGTGGTATCTCGGTGACGGTTCAAATTGTTTATAGGAAGTTTCATGCTCTTCATCTACAATGATCAATCCAAGATTGTGAAAAGGCAAGAGAACTGAGGAACGTGCCCCTAAAATGATCTGTGTATTTTCCTTTTGAGCAATCATATTGTTCCAGGCCTCTACCCTTTCATTTAAAGAATAACGCGAATGAAAAACGGTGATCCTATTTCCAAAATATTTTTGGAGACGACTAATGATCTGTGTAGTTAAAGCTATCTCCGGTAAAAGGTAAAGCACCTGCTTTCCCAAATCAATTACCTCCTGGATCAGCTTGCTGTATATCTCTGTCTTTCCACTTGAAGTAATCCCATGTAATAAAATGACGCTCTTCTCTTTAAATGCTTCATTAATTTCAGTATAGGCGGTTTTCTGAACCTCATTCAGATCTTTTAAGGGGAAGGTTTGAGAATCAAAAGAAACCCTGTCCTTTTGCAAGTGATAAGTTTCAAAGATCTCCTTATCGATCAATGCTTTGATCACAGCATCGGATACTCCCGATTTCTTTTTTAATGTACTCTGATTGATATGTTCTTTCGTTGCTTTTAAATGAAAATAGGTCAAAATTACTTTTCGTTGTTTTTCTGCTCTTTGTAAGGTTTTAATCAGTTCATTCAGACCTTTTTCATCATTATATTTTTCGTTTAGACGGAGATATTTTACCAGTTTAGGTTTGTATTGTTCGTAAAGTTCTTCTTTTGTATAAATTACTTTTTTATGGAGCAAACTTTGAATTACAGGAAAAATATTCTTCTTGCCGAGTATCTTATAAACATCCTCGATCTTTATCTTATCCTGATATTCAAGCGCTTCATAGATCAGAAATTCTTCGTTTTCCAGCCCCTTTTCATCAGTAAAAGCTTTATTTTTAACAATAAGTGTTTCACTTTCTAAAAGGAAAGAAGAAGGAATTCCGGCACGGAGAACTTCTCCCAGCGAACACATATAATATTTAGCAATCCACTCCCAGTGTTCCAGCTGCTTTAAAGTGATCAAAGGTTTATCATCCAGAATCTGAAAGATCTCTTTAGCCTCGTAAGCCGCAGGTTTATTTTGATGGATCTTATAGACCAGCCCCGTAAAAATCTTTGATTTCCCAAAAGGAACTGCCACACGCATACCGGTTTGTAAATATCCGGCTTCGGCCTGAGTTATCTTATAAGTAAATAACTTTTGCAGCGGAATTGGCAATATGACATCTGTAAAGTAAATAGTCAGAATATTTTAGAAGAAAAAGATCAGGCCTCTAATTTATCCTTAAAAATAAACATTAAAACAATAGGAATAGCCAAAAGCAGAGTCATTTTCAGATTTGTGGTTATCACTGCAGGATAAAGAATGATTGTAAGTAAGAAACCACCAATAGCTCCCCCAATATGTGCACTATGTCCAATATTTCCCCAACGGTTTTTCATACCAAAAATAGAATACAATAAATAACCTACCCCAAAAACATAGGCAGGAATTGGAATTGGAATAAAGAACATATACAAACTCATTCCCGGATTCAGCATAATTGCTGCATAAACCACTCCCATAACCGCACCAGAAGCTCCTACTGCACTGTAATAAGGCTCCTTTTTATGAAAATTGAGTGCGAACAGACTACCGGCAAGCAAACTGCCAAAATAAATAGCCAAAAATTTAGGAACCCCCACATAATTAATCACCGGTCCTGCAAAAAAATACAGGGTCAACATATTGAACAGTAAATGTGAAGTATCCACATGCAAAAAACCCGAAGTAAGCATTCTGATCTTTTCTCCGTTGAGTATTGGTGATATCTGGAATTTATATTTTTCAAAGAAGATCTGATCTCCAAATCCTTTGTAAGAAACGATCACATTGATCAGGATGATCAATATTGTTATTTTATCTAAACCCATTTAAAAAGATTTTATTTTCAAAGATAAAATTATATCCGATATTTGCATTTCATTATGATACAATTCTTAGTTTTTATTTTAGTTTATCCGTTTATTTATCTGATTTCGATTCTTCCGTTCAGATTACTTTACATATTATCTGATTTTTTATCTTTTATCACTTTTCATGTTGTTAGTTATCGTAAAAAGGTGATTTACAACAATTTAATAACTGCTTTTCCTGAAAAATCTGATAAAGAGATCAAAGAGATCCAAAAAAAATTCTATCATCATTTTGTGGATATTTTTATGGAAATGATCAAAACCTTTACCATCAGTAAAAAAGAATTCATCAAAAGAATGAATCTTACCAACGAAGAAGAGGTAAAAATCTTTATGAAGAAATATCCCTCTAATATTCTTATGGCCTCCCATCATAGCAACTACGAGTGGTTGGCTATTTTAAGTCAACATTCTGATCATCCTGTTTATGCGGCTTATAAAAAAGTTGAAAATAAATATTTTGACAACCTTGCCAAAAAATCAAGATCGAGATTTGGCTCCATATTAATTCCCACCAGAGAATTTAAACAGCTGATAAATAATAATTATAAAGAGAAAATAGAGGGTACTTATGGTTTGATCAGCGATCAGAATCCTCTGCCTGAAAAAGCACTTTACTGGCGACCTTTTTTCGGACAAAAGGTTCCGGTATTTACCGGAGCAGAAAAATTTGCCAAGGAATACAACTATCCTGTAGCCTATATTGATACCCGAAAGATCAAAAGAGGTTATTATCAGGCTACCTTTAAAGTGATCACTTTAAATCCAAGGGAATTACCTGATTTTCAAATCACTGACAAATTTTTTGAAATTCTTGAAAATCAGATCAGAGAACAACCCGAATACTATTTCTGGACTCATAAAAGGTTTAAACATGTAGGTAAAGAGCCTTCCTCAAAGAAAAAAACTAATTAGAGTCTCTGTATACAAAGCCTCATGCATAAACAAGAATGTTCGAGATCGAGGCATAAAATAAATTCAAAGCCCAAAAAACCAGTGTATTTGAGAATTTGAATTTTGAGTAACAACGAAGATACCGGACAGTCGAGCAAACACCTATTGATCTTCAGAAAACCACTTTTTAACCAACTCTGCTTCTACAGATCTAAAAGTCTTGTGTTCAAATTCATTGGTATCTTGATTGTAGGTATAATCCTCTCCCCATTCTTTAAAATTAGCTGCGAGTGCTTTGATGCTTTCGCAGATGTAATTTACTTCTTCATCGGTTGTGGTTGGATGAATAGACATTCTTATCCATCCCGGTTTGTCGAGCATACATCCCTGAGCTAGTTTTTCAATAAGTTCATGAGAGGTTTGCTGATCTACATGCAACAGAAAATGCCCGTATGTTCCGGCGCAGGAACAGCCTCCCCTGGTTTGAATACCATACCTGTCATTGAGTAGTTTAACCCCTAGATTAAAATGCAGATCGTTGATATAAAAAGAGAAAACACCCATACGATCCTGATGTTGTTCCGCCAAAAAGATCAGGTTTTTTACCGGTGTAAGCTCTTTAAAAACTTTTTTGATGATCTCATGCTCTCTGGCTAAAATATTTTCCACACCCATATCTTCTTTCAACTGAATAGATAAGGCCGTTCTGATGGTTTGCAGGAATCCGGGGGTTCCCCCATCTTCACGCATTTCTATATCATCAAAATATTTATGCTCTCCCCATGGATTCGTCCAAACCACTGTTCCCCCACCTGGATTATCCGGCACCATATTATGGTAGAGATTCTTATTAAAGATCAACACACCGGGAGTGCCCGGCCCGCCTAAGAATTTATGTGGCGAAAAGAAAATTGCATCCAGATGTGCTTCTTCATCCTCTTGCGGATGCATATCAATAGGTACATAAGGGGCCGAACAGGCAAAATCTACAAAACAGACTCCGTTATTCCTGTGCATTATTCTTGCGATCTTTTTATAATCAGGCTGTAAACCGGTTACATTAGAACAGGCTGTAACAGAAGCGATCTTAAGTGCACGGTCTTTATATTTATCGATCATATCCTGCAAGCTGTCAATATCAACTAATCCTCTTTTATCATAAGGAATGATCTCTACATCAGAAATGGTTTCCAGCCAAGAAGTCTGATTAGAGTGATGTTCCATATGCGTAATAAAGATAACAGGCCTCAATTCTTCAGGAACATTCACATAATCCTTTAAATTACAGGGTATCCGCAGGCCGAGAATTCTTTGAAACTTATTCACAACACCGGTCATACCACTGCCTTCCATGATCAGAATATCATCTTCGGCCGCATTTACATGATCTTTTATGATCGCTCTTGCCTTATGATAAGCATGGGTCATTACCGATCCGGTTACCGAAGTTTCCGTATGTGTATTGGCCACAAAAGGTCCGAAATCATTGAGGATCTTCTCCTCTATTAGCCGGTAAAGGCGTCCGCTGGCAGTCCAGTCGGCATAAATAATCTTTTTCTGCCCATAAGGCGATTCAAAAGTCTGATCAATTCCTACAATATGCTTTCGGAACTTGCTAAAATACCGTTCTAAATCTTGCTTCATCTGAGTTTGTTTCAATTCTTTGTACAAATATTTTAAATACCTGCAATTTCTGCGATCTCCTTCATTATTTTCTCTGCCAGATCGTCTGCTTTTTGCTGGCTGGTACTCTCGGTATAGATTCTAATAATCGGTTCTGTATTCGATTTTCTCATATGTACCCATTCCTGTTCAAAATCAACCTTAACACCGTCAATTGTATTGACCTTCTCATGACTGTATTTCTCCTTCATTTTCTCAAGGATCTTATCCACATCCAGTTCCGGAGTCAGCTGGATCTTGTTCTTACTCATAAAATATGAAGGATAAGAATCTCTTAATTCTTTACAGGTCATCTTTTTATGGGCCAGATGTGTTAAGAACAAGGCAACACCTACCAAAGCATCTCTTCCGTAATGAGACTCAGGATAAATAATCCCACCATTTCCTTCCCCGCCAATAATGGTATAGGTATCTTTCATGGTCTGTACTACATTTACCTCACCCACTGCTGCAGCGGTATAGGTACCACCATACTTTTCTGTAACATCTCTTAAAGCTCTGGTTGAAGAAAGATTGGAAACCGTATTTCCGGGTGTTTTAGAGAGCACATAATCTGCGCAGGCTACCAGAGTATATTCTTCACCGAACATAGAGCCATCCTCGTTAACAAAAGCGAGTCTATCCACATCAGGATCAACCACGATCCCAAGATCGGCTTTATTCTCAACCACAAGTTTTGAGATCTCTGTAAGGTTTTGAGGAAGTGGTTCGGGATTATGAGGGAATTCCCCATTAGGATTACAATAGAGCTCTATACAATCCACCCCAAGTTTTCCTAGCAATTGAGGGATGGCTATACCACCTGTTGAATTTACCCCATCAACCACAACTTTAAATTTTGCATTTTTTATTGCCTCAACATCAACAAGATCAAGCTTTAAAACCTCGTTGATATGTTTCGAAATATAGTTCTTCTTCTTAAAATAATCCCCCAGATCATCTACTTGAGCATATTCGAAATTTCCTTCATCAACAAGTTTTAAGATCTCTTCACCATCTTTTGCATTAAGAAACTCTCCCCTTTCATTGAGCAATTTTAAGGCATTCCACTGTTTCGGATTATGTGAGGCCGTAATGATAATCCCCCCATCGGTCTCCTCAAGTGTAACAGCAACTTCTACTGTGGGAGTAGTTGACAAACCAATATCGATCACATCAATTCCCAGTCCTGTTAAGGTATTGGCTACCAGACTTGAGATCATTTTACCTGAGATCCTTGCATCTCTGCCCAGAATAATCTGAAGATCTTTCCGGTTATTGTTTCTTTTGATCAGCCAGGCACCATACGCCGAGGCAAATTTTACTGCATCCAGCGGAGTAAGATTATCATCGGTCTTTCCACCAATAGTTCCCCGTATTCCTGAGATTGATTTAATAAGCGTCATATCATATTTTTTTATTGCAACAAATATACTTTTTTTACCTGATAATTATGTCAAAAAAACCATTCTATATCGATAAAATGGTTTTATATAATTTTTCTTAACAAATTGTTAATCTTTTAATTAGGTGAGCATACCACCATCAACACTAATGGTTTGCCCGGTAATATAATCCGACATGTCACTAGCGAGGAACAGACACGTATTGGCTACATCTTCCGGAGTTCCTCCCCGCTTTAAAGGAATGGTCTTTCTCCATTCCTCCACCTGTTTTTCATCGAGTTTTGCAGTCATCTCTGTCTCGATAAATCCGGGAGCAATAGCATTACAACGAATATTTCTGGAACCCAGTTCCAAAGCTACCGATTTGGTAAAACCGAGAATACCGGCTTTTGAGGCTGCATAATTGGCCTGTCCGGCATTTCCTTTTAAGCCAACTACCGAACTCATATTGATGATCGACCCTTTACGTTGTTTCATCATCGGCCGGATCACTGCTTTGGTCAGATTAAAAACTGATTTAAGATTGACCTCCATTACCTTATCAAAATCCTCTTCGGATATTCTCATAAGCAGGTTGTCCTTGGTGATCCCTGCATTATTGATCAAAACATCTATACTACCAAAATCTTCCAAAACATTTTTTACCAGCTCCTGAGCTGCTTCAAAATCAGCTGCATTCGACTGATAACCTTTGGCCTTAATTCCATATGCACTTAACTCCTTTACCAGTTCTTTAGCTGCTTCTGCAGAAGCATTGTAAGTAAAGGCCACATTAGCACCTTCTTTTGCAAAGGCTTTGGCAATCCCTCTGCCGATTCCTCTGGATGCACCTGTGATGATCACATTTTTATCTATTACTAATTTCATGATTTTCTATTTATCATTTTTTACCCGAATTCTTTTTTCTGAACTTAAACAAAAGTAACAATTTTTATTGATTTGATTTTAGTCAAATATTACTTTGGTTCAGCTTACCAGAACTGCGAAATATTTCTAATTTTCAATTTTTATAAATAAGGATTATTGTTTAACTTTAATATCTTTATAATTGAACAAATAATCAATATCTAATTCTTTTACTACCCCCAGTTTTTTTAAAGCCTTAAGGTCCATATCCTTTTTATTTCCAATAACCAGGGCTGTATATTTACCTCCTTTGATATTGTTGTCAAAGAAAGATTTCAGATCTTCTATGGTCATATTCTCAATGGTACTGTATATCTCTTTTCTGATGTCATGATCTATACCTCTTTTTTTAAGACTCTCGTAATTCCAAAAGATTCCCGACTTGGTAATACGTTGTGCAGCAATCTTCTTTAAAGTAGCTTCCTTAGCCTGTTTAAATTGCCTTTCAGCTTCCGGCATATTGTTCATAAGGTCCATCATGGCATCAACAGCCTGAGGCAACTTATTGGCCTGAGTACCCACATAAGCATAGATATAATCGGGATCATTTAGCTTTTTACCTGCAGAATATGAGGCAAAAGCACTGTAAGCCAAAGACTTCGATTCTCTGATTTCCTGGAAAACAATTGAGGATAAACCACTGCCAAAATAGGTGTTGAACAGTTGAGATTTAGCAAGTTTTCCAGCATCAAATTTATCGCCTTTGGCCACAAAGATCATTTCAGACTGTACCATATCAAAATTGACAAAATAAACCTTATTTCCCGTTTGCTGTTCTTTATAAACCACCGCTTCAGGATAATCCTTTAATTCAGCCTGTAACTTATGATCTTTATTCAATGCGGCTACAGCAGCATCAACATCTTTTCCATAATAAAAGATTCTTTGTTTATAATCTTTTAGATTTTTAATAATCTGTACCAGTTCAGCAGGATCTATGTTCTTTAATTCATCAACATTATAAATATTACGTAATCTTGAGTGCTCCCCGTATTTACCGTAATTAAAAAGGCCATTCCATAAGATATTACTTTTCTGTGTCTTACCATCTTCTCTTGATTTTAAGATTCTGGCAACATATTTATCGTATGATTCCTGATCAGGAACTGCATTATTCCATAGATCTTCCAGTAATCTGAGACCTTTGGGCAGATTCTCTTTTAATCCTGAAAGATTTACATTGGTAAGATCATTTCCTGCACTAACCCCATAATTGATTCCGAGTTTATAGAATTCTTTTTTAACCTCTTCCGGTGACAATTTATCTGTACCCAGAAAATTGAGATAACCCACAGCCAGTGATAATTTTTTATTGTTATCGCTGCCCATATCAAAGATAAAATTCAAATTAAAAAGATCATTGGTCTTATTTTCGATATAAGACACCTCTACACCATTTTTTAATTTTGACTTATGAATTTCCTTTTTATAGTCTACAAAAACAGGTTTCATCTCCTCTGCTTTGATCTTATTAAAATTGACCAGAAATTCTGATTGTTTATCTCTGTTGAGATGAACGGGAGTAATCCCGGGATTCTCAACCTTGGAAATAGTTTTATCTACTCCTTTGCGCTTATAGGTTACCACATAATTATCCTTATAGAATTTATTGGCAAAATCAACCAGTTCTTTCTTGGTAACTTTTTTCATCCGGTCGAGTTCACTTACAATATCTGCCCAGTTTTGATGATGTATAAAGGCATTATAGTATACAGTAGCAAGTCCTGTACCGGATTCAAATTGCTTTAATCTGCTAAGTTTCAAATCATTTACTACAGCATCGATCATCCAGTCATCAAATTCTCCTTTCTTTATCTTGTTTACTTCTGAAAGCATCAGATCTTTTACTTCTTCCAAAGACTGACCTGATTTAGGAGAACCACTTAAAAAATGAACTCCATAATCATTCTGAAAAAATGTAAAAGAGGAGGAACCCTGAACTTTTTGTTTCTGATTCAGATCTAGATCGAATAATCCGGCCTGACTGTTAGACAGGATCATATCAACAAGTTTTACCATCATTGCCTCCTTACTGCCCATTTTATCTGTTCTGTAAGCTACATAAACAGATTCATTTGTAGGTCCGAAAACTTCTTCTACCACAGGTTTATCAATAGGTTTTTCAACGGGAAGAACAGGATGTTCCACACTTTTTGAAGGCATTTTCCCAAAAGTATCATCAAGCATCTTAATGGTTTTATCAAAGTCCAGATCCCCAACAAGAACTATGGCCATATTTTCAGGAACATAATATTTTTCAAAATAATTATGAATAGCTACCATCGAAGGATTCTTCAGATGTTCTGAAGTACCAATAGTGGTTTGCTGTCCGTAAGGATGTGTAGGAAATAAACCTTCAAGGGTTTTTGCAAACATCTTTTGGCCATCATTATCCTGGCCTCTGTTAAATTCTTCATACACTGCTTCGAGTTCGGTATGGAACAAACGTAAAACCAGTTCACTAAAACGCTCACTTTCCAGAATAGCCCATTTGTTCAGCTCATTGGAAGGAATTTTATTCTGGTAAACTGTTTCTTCAAACCAGGTATGCGCATTGGTTCCTTGAGCACCAAGTGATCCGGTCATCTTATCATATTCATTGGCAACAGAATATTTTGAGGCTTCAAGTGAGGTCTGATCAATCAGATGATAGATTTTCTTTTTCTTTTCTTTGTCGGTTTCGGCCTTATGAAGTTCGTACAAATTTGAAATTGAATCCAGTAAAACTTTTTCTTTATCCCAGTTTTGGGTGCCATACTTACTGGTTCCTTTAAAAAGCATATGCTCTAAATAGTGCGCCAGACCCGTGGTTTCTTTAGGATCATAATTTGAACCTGCACGAACCGCAACATAGGTCTGAATTTTAGGTTCATCAGTATTTTTAGCAAGATAAACTGTAAAACCATTCTTTAATTTATACAAACGTAACCCGGTTGGATCATTGGCCACTGTTTCATACCTATAGCCATTGGCATCCTTGTTTTCAGATATCTTAGCTTCTTTTCCTTTAGCGGTTTCTGAATTTCTACAACCAACAAAAGCTATCAATGTTAAAGACAGAATCAGAAATTTTAGATTTTTCATTTAATTTTTTTTTAATTTATTCCTATAAAAAAAGGCCTGCATCCTTACAAATAAGAAAAGCAGGCCTTTTAGATTTAAAATTTGATGTACTTCAATTATATTATTTTTTTGACAAAACTTCAGCGACTTTTTTTCCAATCTCTGCAGGAGATTCAACAACATGAATTCCATTTTCCTTTAAGATCTCCATCTTAGCCTGAGCGGTATCATCTTTTCCTCCAACAATTGCCCCTGCATGACCCATGGTTCTTCCTTTTGGAGCAGTTTGTCCGGCTATAAATCCGATCACAGGTTTACGGTTTCCGTCAGCTTTGATCCATCGGGCTGCTTCAGCTTCCAGTTGTCCGCCAATTTCACCTATCATTACAATGGCATCAGTTTCATCATCATTCATAAACATTTCAACAGCTTCTTTAGTAGTAGTACCAATAATCGGATCTCCACCAATTCCAATAGCCGTTGAGATACCCAGGCCTTGTTTTACAACCTGATCTGCAGCTTCATAAGTCAAAGTTCCCGATTTTGAAACAACACCTACTCTTCCTTTTTTAAATACAAAACCCGGCATAATTCCTACTTTTGCTTCATCAGAAGTGATTACACCCGGACAGTTAGGCCCAACCAGACGGGAATCTCTTCCTTCCAGATAACTTTTTACCTTTACCATATCAGCAGTAGGAATACCTTCAGTGATACAAATAATCACTTTGATTCCGGCCTCAGCCGATTCCATGATCGCATCTGCTGCAAATGCAGGGGGTACAAAGATGATAGAAGTATCAGCACCAACTTCTTTAACAGAATCTGCTACTGTATTAAAAACGGGTTTATCAAGATGTGTTTGACCACCTTTACCCGGTGTTACTCCACCAACAACGTTTGTTCCGTAATCGATCATTTGTGAAGCATGAAAAGTTCCTTCGCTTCCAGTAAAGCCCTGAACTATTATTTTAGAATCTTTATTTACTAATACACTCATTTTATGTTTTATTAAAATTCGAATACAAATGTAAATTATTGTATTTGAAATTCAGTTGAATTATTTCAATTTTTTTATCAATTCAGGTAACTTTCTTAACAAAGCCATTTCTTTATATTTCTCACGGGCTTCTCCAACCGGGTAACCAAAATAAACTTTACCTCCCTCCAGTGATTTTGAAACCCCTGATTGAGCCAGGATCACAGCTTTTTTACCAATGGTAACCCCGCTGATGATTCCTACTTGCCCCCAAAGGGTTACTTCATCTTCGATAATTGTACAACCGGCAATCCCTACCTGTGAAGCGATAAGACATTTTTTACCGATTACTGTATCATGGGCAATTTGTACCTGATTATCTATTTTAGAGCCTTCTTTTATGGTCGTATCGCCGGTAACACCACGGTCAATGGTACAGGCAGCACCAATATCAACATGATCTTCGATAACCACTCTTCCACAGGAGATCAGTTTATCAAATCCTGATTCTCTATTCTTAAAATAAAAAGCATCAGAGCCTAAAATTGTTCCCGAATGGATCGTAACATGATTACCAATGATGCAATTATCGTAAATAGTTACATTGGGATGAATAGTACAGCCTTCACCTATCTCAACATTATTTCCTATAAATACATTGGGTTGAATAATAGTATTCTTACCTATTTTTGCTGTTGTGGAAATACTTCCTGAAGCTGTTTGAAAAGGCTTAAAATAAACAGAAAGCTTGTTGAAATCCCTAAAAGGATCCTCCGAAATCAATAGTGCTTTTCCCCTGGGACACTCAACTTTCTTATTGATCAGAATTACTGTGGCAGCCGATTCCAGGGCTTTGTCATAATATTTGGGATGATCAACAAAAACTACATCTCCGGGTTCAACTACATGAATCTCGTTAATACCTGTTACCGGAAAATCGGGTTCACCCACAAATTGGGTATGGGTAATTTTGGCAATCTCTTCTAAAGAATAGGTTCTTGGAAATTTCATGCAGTTAAAGTATTATTGTTTTACTCTTTCGAGATAAGCTCCTTTTTCTGTATCCACACGGATCTTATCTCCTTCATTGATAAACAGAGGTACATTGATCTTAGCTCCGGTTTCCACTGTAGCAGGTTTGGTGGCATTGGTTGCCGTATTTCCTTTTACACCGGGCTCTGTATGTGTCACTTCAAGCACAACATTAGAAGGCATTTCAACTGCCAAAGGTAATTCATCGGCTGCACGGATGATTATGGTAACAATTTCTCCTTCTTTCAGAAGTTCAGGAGCATCAAGGGCACTTTTTTGTAAAGAGATCTGATTATAATCATCTGTATTCATAAAATGATAAGTATCTCCCTCAGGATATAAATACTGATATTTTCGGGTCTCCACTCTCACCTCATCAATTTTATGCCCGGCAGAAAAAGTATTGTCTATTACCTTTCCGGAAGTCAGACTTTTTAACTTGGTTCTTACAAAAGCAGGACCTTTTCCCGGTTTTACATGTTGAAATTCAATTATTTTATAGGTATCGTTGTTATAAACAATACATAATCCTTTTTTTATATCTGAAGTATTTGCCATTTTTATAGATTAATTATTTTATACTTTGTTTATTAAATATTACTTGTGTATCCTTTCATAATACCGCGCTGTGATTCCCTGATAAAAGTGATCACTTCATCCCTTTCTGTTGTGGCATCAAGTTCTGCTTCGAGAATTCTCATTGCCTGTGTGGTATTGTTATTTTTTTGGAACAGAATCCTGTATATATTCTGTATCTCATTTATTTTCTTTGGATCGAATCCTCTTCTTCTCAAACCAATTGAATTGATCCCAATATAGGAAAGAGGTTCTTTGGCAGCTTTCACATAAGGAGGCACATCTTTTCGCACCAATGAACCTCCTGAGATCATCGCGTGTTTACCAATATGAATAAACTGATGAACTCCTGCCAGCCCTCCTATGATAGCGTATTCGCCTATTTCCACATGACCGGCAAGTGTAACTCCATTTACGATTATTACATGGTCTTTAATAATACAATCATGAGCTACATGAGCTGTTGCCATGATCAAACAATGATTACCGATCACAGTTTTTCCGTAGGCCTTTGTTCCTCTGTTTATCGTTACAAATTCTCGAATAGTTGTATGATCACCAATGATTACTTCAGAATCTTCATTTTCAAATTTCAGATCCTGAGGTATGGCCGAAATTACAGCTCCTGGAAATATCTTACAATTCTTACCTATTCTTGCTCCCTCCATGATGGTTACATTGGAACCTATCCAGGTACCTTCTCCTACAGTAACATTGTTATGAATTGTAGTAAAAGGCTCTATTACAACATTGGTAGCTATCTTGGCTCCGGGATGTACGTATGCTAAGGGTTGATTCATCTTTTTTTATTTATCTTTTTTTACTATTTGCGCCATTAACTCTGCTTCCACAACCAATTTACCATTGGCATATCCATAGGCCTGCATATGACAAATACCTCTTCTTATCGGACTCATTAATTCAGCTTTAAAAATAAGCGTATCCCCCGGTAGAACTTTTTGTTTAAACTTGACGTTATTCATCTTCATAAAGTAGGTCAGGTAATTCTCAGGATCAGGTACCGAACTCAACACTAAGATTCCACCGCACTGAGCCATGGCCTCTATCTGCAGAACTCCCGGCATTACAGGCGCTCCGGGAAAATGCCCGACAAAGTGGGGTTCATTCATGGTAACATTTTTCATTCCAACCACATGTTTATCAGATAGCTCAAGGATCCTGTCTATTAATAAGAACGGAGGCCTGTGAGGTAAAATATTCATGATTTCATGTATATCCATTAAGGGCCGTTGGTTAAGATCGAATTTAGGAACCTTGTTTCGTTTTTCCAGTAAAATGATTTTATACAGTTTTTTAGCAAAATCCGTATTGATCTTATGCCCGGGTTTATTAACGATCACTTTTCCCTTTAACCGGGTACCCACCAAAGCGATATCTCCAATTACATCGAGTAATTTATGTCTTGCAGCCTCATTAGGCCAATGCAAGGTCAGGTTATCGAGAATACCGTTGGGCTTTATCGTTACCTTCTTCTTTTTAAAGGCCTTGCTCAACTTTTCCATGGTTTTATCAGAAAGTGGTTTATCAACATAAACAATTGCATTGTTCAGGTCGCCTCCTTTAATAAGATCGTTATCTAATAGCATTTCAATCTCATGCAAAAAACTAAAAGTACGTGCGTTGGCGATCTCTTTCTTAAAATCAGAAATCTTTTTTAAAGTTGCATTTTGTGTTCCAAGGATCTTGGTTCCAAAATCAACCATAACGGTCACTTCATAATGATCTGATGGCATGATCATGATCTCACTACCACTCTCTTCATCTCTATGCGATATAACTTCCTTTACCTCAAAATATTCTCTATCACTATCCTGCTCAATTATTCCGGCTTTTTCCAGACTCTCAACAAAAAATTTTGATGAACCATCCATAATGGGAGGCTCTGGTGAATTTACTTCAATTATAATGTTGTCTATATCCAGCCCTACAATGGCCGCAAGAACATGCTCAGAAGTATTGATGCTTACCCCATTCTTTTCCAGATTTGTTCCTCTTTGCGTTTTTTTAACAAATGTGGCCAGCGCCTCTATTTCTGGCTTACCTTCAAGATCTGTCCTTACAAAACGAATCCCCGTATTAGCTTCGGCAGGTTTAAAGGTGAGTTCAACAAGCTTACCGGTATGAAGACCTACACCATTTAGAGATACCTCTTTTTTTATAGTTCTTTGTTTATCGCTCATTTTGATCTTTTTTTATAGTTTGCATTTCCTTTTCAAGAGAATTTAAACGTTCAATTATTGTGGGTAAGTTCTTAAAGTGAACATAAGATTTGTTATAATCGGAATAAGGCAATGACGGACTTCCTTGAACGGTATCATCATCTTTTAAATTTCGTGAAATACCCGACTGTGCCTGAATTTTAACACGGTCTCCTATAATAAGATGACCAACAATGCCTACCTGACCACCTATCATACAATTCTTACCGATCTTGGTAGAACCTGCAATACCTGTTTGAGCAGCAATAATGGTATTTTCTCCAATATCCACATTATGTGCAACCTGAATCTGATTGTCAAGTTTTACCCCTTTACGGATAAATGTTGATCCAAGCGTAGCTCTGTCGATTGTAGTAGCAGAACCAATATCTACATAATCTTCTATCACCACATTACCAATCTGGGGAACTTTATGGAATTTTCCTACAGCATCCGGAGAATAGCCAAATCCGTCAGATCCAATAATCACCCCGCTGTTGATAAAACATTCTTTCCCGATTACGGTATGCGAATAGATCTTGGCCCCTGAAAAAATAATGGTATTCTCCCCTATTACTGTATTATCGCCTATAAAAACATTGGGATAGATCTTTACATTTTTTCCCAGTTTTACATTCTTACCTATATATGAAAAAGCTCCAACATAGATATGTTCTCCTAAACTGGCTGATTTATGTATAAAACTGGGCTCTTCAATGCCTTTCAGATCAAATTTGATCTGATTGTAAAATTCTAAAAGTCTTGAGAATGCCTTGTAAGAATCCTCCACCTTAATCATCGTGGCAGTAACTTGCTTTTCAGGAACAAAACTACTGTTTACAATAACTACTGAAGCCTTTGTACTGTATAAATAGGGTTCGTATTTTGGATTTGATAAAAAACTTAACGAACCTTTTATTCCTTCTTCTATTTTTGAAAGTTGAAAAACTTCCTCCTTAGGGTTTCCAACAATTTCACCGTTTAAAATCTCAGAGATTTGAGTTGCTGTAAATTTCATTGCTGCAAAAATAATAAAAATAATAAAGTATTTGGTATTTCTTATTTTGGATAACAAATAAAATATTTGGTTACCGGGTCTGTAAGAGCTCTAATATTTAGTTGATCTGAAGCATCTGCAATGTCGATGATCTCTCCATTCTTCATCAAAATACTTATACCTACTTCAGTTGTACTGTAGGCTTTGTTCCAAACTTTTCCTGTAAAAACCAAATAATCTATATCGTTTTTATTTAAAGAATATTTTTTCATCATCTGATCTTTTTTCTGTTGAATATAGACCTCAGAAAAATCTTCCTTTTGCATTTCCACCTTCGGTAGTTTTCTGTTGATGATAGATCCCGATAAATAGGACAGAATAAAATCCTGATGATCACACCATTGCTTTAGTGCAGAAATAACATCATAATCATCTAATTTAATGTACCTTACCAAAATATCTTGATCAAATTTTTTCTCATCAATTTTACGATTTAAAAAAAAATTCAACGAACTGCTGGCAGGTACTCTAACACCATTTCCTATCAGTTCTTTAGCTCTTTTTAAGGTTTGTATTAAAATTCTTTCGGCAGCAAGGCTTGTTTTATGCAAATATACCTGCCAGTACATCAGCCTGCGGGCGACAATAAATTTCTCAACAGAATAAATGCCTTTTTCTTCCAGTACCAGCTGATCATTTTCTACATTCAGCATAGTGATAAGCCGGTCGGCGTTGATATTCCCTTCTGCCACACCCGAATAAAAACTATCCCTTTTTAAATAATCCATACGGTCCATATCCAGTTGCCCAGAAATAAGCTGATAAAAGAATTTACGGGGATACTGATTCGAAAAGATCTGTATAGCCATTTCCAGTTCTCCGTTAAACTCACGGTTAAGTTCCTTCATAATAAGTAAAGAAATATCCTCATGGCTTACCCCTTCAATAATACTATTCTCAAGTGCATGGGAAAAGGGCCCGTGGCCAATATCATGTAAAAGTATGGCAATATACAGAGATTCTTCTTCTTTGTTTGAGATATTAATCCCCTTTAAACGAAGCGTCTCTACGGCCTTTTGCATCAGAAATCCACAACCCAATACATGATGAAAACGGGTATGATGTGCTCCCGGATAAACAAGGTAAGACAAACCCATCTGTGTAATTCGCCTTAACCGCTGAAAATAAGGATGATCAATGATTCGGGAGATCAGCTCACTCTCCTGGTATATAAATCCGTAGATAGGATCATTAAATAATTTAATTTTTTTCAAAATTATTTCTTTGTTTTTTGTACTTTTCGCACTTTATTGATCACCGAAAAATTGTTTTTCAAAAACAAATTTAAAGGTTTAATTTTAATAATCTAAATAAAAGAGATTTAATGAGTTTAGCGAAAATACTTTGGGTAGATGATGAAATTCAGAATTTAAAGCCTCATATGCTGTTTCTGGAGAGAAAGGAATACGTTGTTACACCCTGTACTAACGGAGCTGACGCCATACAAATGGTTACTGAAGATAATTATGATATTATTTTTCTGGATGAAAATATGCCGGGACTTTCCGGACTTGAAACTTTATCTCAGATCAAAGCAAAATTACCCAATCTTCCGGTAATTATGATCACCAAGAGTGAGGAAGAATACATTATGGAAGAAGCAATTGGTTCTAAAATAGCCGATTATCTTATAAAACCTGTTAATCCTAACCAGATCTTACTAAGCTTAAAAAAGAATCTCGATACTTCACGCCTGGTATCTGAAAAGACCACCTCAAATTATCAGCAGGAATTCAGACAGATCGCTATGGATCTTGCCATGGTAAATTCTTATGAAGACTGGATTGATGTATACAGAAAACTGGTGCATTGGGAAATTCAGCTTGAATCGATTACTGATCCCGGAATGACAGATATTCTCGTAAGTCAGAAGAATGAAGCCAACTCTCAATTCTTTAAATACATTAAAAAGAATTACCAGAACTGGTTTGAAGGAAATGACCAGCCTATTTTATCCCATACGCTTTTTAAGGAAGTGATCGCACCGGAGATCAGTAAAGATCAGAGTACCTTGCTCATTGTTATTGACAACCTTAGATATGACCAGCTCAGAGTTCTTGAACCGGTAATCTATGAATCTTACAAGCCAAAAGAAGAAGTCTCTTTCTTCAGTATCCTGCCCACAGCTACTCAATATGCCAGAAATGCGATCTTTTCCGGATTGATGCCTTTGGAAATGGAGAAAAAGCACCCTAAATACTGGAAAAACGATACTGAAGAGGGGGGGAAAAATCTTTATGAAAATGAATTTCTTACTGCTCAGATCAAAAGACTGAAACTGAATATCAAACACGAATATTATAAGATCTCAAGCATGGCTCAAGGAAAAGATCTTGCTGCTAATTTTGGTAAAACAAAAGACAATGACCTTACGGTAATCGTTTACAATTTTGTCGATATGCTATCACACTCGCGTACGGAAATGGAGATGATCAAGGAACTTGCCAGTGACGATAAAGCATACCGTTCATTAACACTTAGCTGGTTTAAAAATTCACCACTTTTAGAGATCATTCAAAAAGCTCAGCAAATGGATATGAAACTGATCATAACTACTGACCACGGAACGATCAATACAAAAAGACCATCAAGAGTGATCGGTGATAAGAATATCAGCTCTAATTTACGCTATAAAACCGGTAAAAGCCTTAGTTTTAATGATAAAGAGGTTTATGAGGTTAAAAACCCGAAAGATGTTTATCTGCCTTCCATCAATGTAAGCAGCTCTTTTATCTTTGCCAAGGAAGATTATTTCTTTGCCTACCCTAACAATTTTAATCATTATGTTAAATACTATAAAAACACCTATCAGCACGGCGGTGTTTCCCTGGAGGAAATGATCATTCCCTGTGTTATTCTTGATCCAAAATAGTACGAGGAGTCTTTATTTACAGTAATGGCATAACCGTAAATAAAATACTGTTAAAAGCTTCTCAAATAACTCTACATTACTACTTCTAAGCCATCATAGGCCAAAAAAACATTCTTAGGGAGTATTTGAGAAACTACGGTATGAAAACCTAAGCGGTGACTGATATGCGTCAAATAAGATTTCTTTGGCTTCACTTCTTTAATCAGGTTAAGCGATTCCTGTAAATTAAAATGTGTGGGGTGCTGTTCCTTTCTCAAAGCATTCACCACCAGAATATCTAAGTTCTCAAGTTTCTTTTTCTCTAAACTGCTAATTTTCTTTGCATCGGTGATATATGCAAAATTTAAGATCCTGAATCCGAGGATCTTTAATTTACCATGCTCAACTTCTATCGGAGTTATTTCAAGATCATTTAACTTAAAAGATTCATTATCAATAACATTTATACCAAGATCAGGAGCGCCATAATATTTATTTCTGGTCTCAAAGATATAATCAAATCTTTTGATCAGGTTATCTATGACCTCCTTCTTACCATAGATGGGCAGTTTTCCATAACGCTGGGTAAAAGGTCTGGTATCATCCAATCCGGCAGTGTGATCTGCATGAAAATGCGTAAATAAAATCCCGTTAAGCCGGCTAACCTGTGCACGGATCATTTGCTGACGAAAATCGGGTCCGCAATCGATAACATATTTTAAATCACCCCATTCGATCAAAATAGAAGATCTGAGTCTCTTATCTTTTAGATCCTCCGATAAACAAACTTCATGAGTACATCCAATCACAGGAACTCCTTGAGAAGTACCCGTTCCTAAAAAAGTGATCTTTAAAGTTTTTTTATTCATCAATGAATTGATAAAAATTCATATACAAAGGTAAGATTTAATTCCTTCCGTTAAATTATAGTCTATCTTAAAGCGTAACTTTGGTAACATTTTTTTAATTATAAATAAATCACAAAAACCTATAACGCTGAATTTATGTATTTTACATAGCTATATCTAAATACAATAGTGTGGTTGATAACATCTTTATAAAAATGATTAAAGTCATATATTTAAGTGATTCATTCGTATAATTTTGCATATCATTTAAATCTAAATTGGATGAGCGCAAAAACACACACTCCTATTCTTAAGAGTAAGTCCACTCCGGGAAAATTTATTTATACTTTTTTGGTAATGTTTATCATATGGATGGCATTTACTACTTCTTTTGAACCTGCCGAACTGATCACCGGTGCAATTGTGAGTCTGATCATTGCTGCTTTTACCGACAGAATTTTTTCCTGTTGTGGATTGCGACCACTGATGCCTCATAAGATCATGTACTTTATACAGTATTTTTTTGTTTTTATGATCGCTTTGATCAAATCGAATTTTGATGTTGCGCGTAGAGTAATATCACCATCTTTACCTATCAATCCGGGTATTGTTAAGTTCGAGACCAAACTTACCAACGGTTTTGCAAGACTGGTACTGGCCAATAGTATTACACTTACTCCCGGTACCTTGACTATGGATGTGATCAACAATAAATTCTATGTACACTGGATCGACGTAAAATCTGATGATCCGGAGGTGGCTTATAAGGAAATTGCTGAACCATTTGAAAAAATATTATTAAAAATATACGAAGACTAAAATATTTAACCATGAATATTATTTTTACCATTTCTTTTACACTCATGGCCATAGGAGCTATTCTTAGCCTTATCCGATTTGTAAAAGGTCCGAGATCGGGTGACAGGGTTGTTGCCCTGGATACTATGTCTATCATCATTACTTCAGCCCTGGTTTTACTGGCTCATGTTTTCGATAGATACATTTATGTTGATGTAGCTCTGGTTTATGCTGTACTGGGCTTTGTAGGTGTAATAGTAATTGCAAGATATATAGAAGGCGCGTTATGACACAAATTATGGAATATATAGGAATGGCACTTATACTTATTGGAGGAATATTTCTCTTTTTAGGTGCGCTGGGTATTTTTAGAATGCCTGATGTTTATACCCGTTTACAGGCAGGTACTAAAGCCTCTACTCTGGGAGCCATGAGTTCAATACTTGGTGTTGGTTTTTTACATCCCGACTGGTTTTTTAAAATCCTGATCATTGTGATCTTTATCGGTCTGGCCAACCCATTGAGTTCTCACGCTCTTGCAAGATCAACATACCGCGCCGGCGTGGCACCTAAGCTTAAAAGTGGTGTTGATTATTATAAAAAAGCTGTTAAAAAACAAATTAAAAAATTAATCTCATGATCTATATAGCTATCCTTATTATTATGGGTGTACTCTTATTGGCAACAGCAATCTTTGCTGTTACACATAGAGATCTGCTTTTTGCAGTAATCGCCACGGGAATTATTAGTCTGATTCTTTCATTGTTCTTTTACCTGCTTCAGGCTCCTGATGTTGCACTTACTGAAGCTGCCATAGGTATTGCCCTGACTACAATTATCTTTGTAATTACCATCAGAAATACAACGCGGGATGAAGATGAGATCATCGATAAAAAAAATGAAAAACTATGAAAAAAGTTCTTGTTATACTATTGTTAGCAGCCCTGGGCTATTTTCTTGCTCAAACTTTTCTTGAAATACCCCTTGGTGAAAACCGGATTGGGGATATCAACGCACAAAAGCCAACTGCCGCAGGATACTATCTGAGCAATACCAAAGAGAAATCAAAGGTAGCCAACGTAGTTACTGCCATTGTGGTAAACTACAGGGGATTGGATACACTGGGTGAAGTTACTGTTTTATTCCTTGCAACAACAGGTGTTGCCAGTATTCTTTACCGTAGAAAAGAAGAGGAAGAAGAAGTTGAACGCCTTAACTTACCCTCTTCAAACATCATCAGAACCGGTGCAAGGGTACTTTTTCCTGCCATAACCCTGTTGGGAATCTATGTATTCATCCACGGACATTTAACTCCGGGTGGAGGATTTCAGGGAGGTACCATTGTAGCTACAGGTTTCTTACTGATGCTGATCTCCTATAAAGGATTTAATACCAACCATAACATTATGACCTGGGTAGAGAGTATTGCCGGGCTTAGTTTTGTTTTAATTGGACTTTGGGGATTGATCACAGATCATACTTTCCTCGGTAATATTCCGCAAATAGGGGAATTGAATAAACTTTTAAGTGGTGGACTGATACCTATTATTTATATAGCTGTTGGCTTTAAGGTAGCAGTAGAATTGACCGGAATACTGGATATTTTATTAAAAATTAAACCTAAAAAGTAATGCAACAGGAATTTCATGAAATATTTGTAAAATATCACGAAATAATCACTTTGGGAGTTTACGGAACTGCCATTGGGTTGATGTTGATAGGCTTATATGCCGTTTTAATGAAGAAGAATCTGGTTAAAATAGTAATCGGATTAAGCATACTGGATGCCGGATTGCACCTGCTTTTTATAGGGATCGGATATGTTCAGGGCGGTACTGCCCCAATCTTTTCTCCCGGATATGAAGATGCAGGGAGCAAGATGGTAGATCCTGTTCCTCAGGCTCTGGTACTAACAGCCATCGTAATCGGGTTTGCGGTTACTGCAGTTGCTCTTTCATTGATTATCAGGTTATATAAACACCATCATACAGCTAAAATTGATCAAATAAAATCGTTAAAATGGTAATTACTCCTATACATTATATCGTCGTTCCGCTTCTTGCGGCCTTTGCAATACCTTTACTGGTTAAGATCCATAAAGAATTGCCACGGATCATTCCCGGCTTGGTGATGTTCTACAACATCATTATCTCGATCGTACTTATGCAACAAGTAAATGAATTTGGATATGTTTCTGAAGTGATCGCAGGCTGGAAAGCTCCCTGGGGAATCAATCTGATCATTACTCCTTTTAGTGGATTTCTAGTAAGCCTGATCTCCTTTATGGGATTTGTAATCTGGCTATATCAGTACCGTTTTAAAAGAGTTATTGATGTTGGAGAACTCAAATCATACGGAATCTTACAAATGATGATGATCACAGGTGCCATTGGCATCATCATCACAGGGGATATTTTCAACATGTTTGTTTTCCTTGAAATTGTAGCTATTACAGCCATCTCTTTAACTTCTTTTTACCGCCACAGGGACGGTGCGGAAGCTGGTTTTAAATATCTTTTGATCGGTGGATTTTCATCCACTTTGATCTTACTGGCCATTCTGTTGCTTTATACTCAGGTAGGCACATTGAACATGGCTGAAATTTCCGAAAAAATACATCTCGTTCCACAGGGTATGAAAGCCACCATATTGGTATTGTTTATTGTTGGATTTGGAATTGAAGCAGAGATGTTCCCGTTAAACGGATGGGCACCCGATGCTTATTCTCAGGCTCCCGGCCCTACAAGTGCGGCCTTTGCAGGAATTGTGGTCAAAGCAGGTGTTTACGGATTGATCAGAATTATCTTTACACTCTTTGATATTGAGGGAGCTTTTGACTTCCTGATCATTGGCGGACTGGTTACGATGATCATTGCAGAATTCTCTGCACTCAAACAAACCAATTTGAAAAGAATGCTGGCATATTCCAGTATTGGGCAAATGGGACTCGTACTGATCGCCTTTGGCATCGGTACCAAAACGGCAGTCTTTGCAGCGCTGTTCCTGATGTTCAACCACGCTGTGATCAAAAGCCTTTTATTCATGACAGGAAGTATTTTAATGTACAATTCTAAAGATAAAACCATTTCAACGCTAAATGGTATGGGTAAAAAGCTACCCTTTATCTCATTATTGTTCTCATTAGGAGCCTTTGCCATTGTGGGACTCCCTCCTTTTTCAGGGTTCTGGAGTAAATTATATATCCTTACCGCAGCCGCCGGTGAAGAAATGATACTGTTGATCGGAGCCATACTTGCTGTAAGTATTGTTGAAATTGTTTATTATTTCAGAGTAGTGAGCAAAATGTACTTTGCTGAAGAAACTGAACATATCACCATATTCAAACCCTCTGTCAATGCCAAAATTGCCATGGGTATTCTCGGAGCTGTCATCCTGATTATTGGTCTTTATCCAGATCTGATCACAGGTTATCTGCACAATGCAGCAGATATGATCCTGGATAAGGCTTCTTATATAGACTTTGTATTAAACTCTAATGCACCGGTGCAATAATTATTAAAAAATAAAGATATGAACCTATTTTTCATCATATTATTAATCCTTTTCTCATCAGCAATTCTTGCTTTTATCAGTAACCGGATTGTCAGAGGATCCAGTGGAATTATAGCTTTTATAGGTATAACCGCTGCAAGTATTCTCTTCTTTACCCAGTTGAGTATCGGCAGCACCTATAGTTTCTCTTTAGGAGGTATCCAAATGCAATTTGGACTGAATAGTTTTACCTATTTATTTGCCATTATCGTTCTTGGACTTGGTGTTATGGCCTCCCTATACTCTATTCAGTACATGAAAGGAAAAGAAAGGCTGGGCTATTTCTACTTTAATTTTGTTTTAACTATCTTAGGAATGGTGGGCATCATCTTCAGTCAGGATTTTATCACTTTCTTTATTTTCTGGGAGATCATGACCTGGTCGTCTTATCTTATTGTGATCTACAATGGATATTCTGTAAGTAAAGTAGGTATAAAATATATGATCTTTAGTGCATTGGGCGCCTACGCGATGCTTACTGCCATCGTATCGATAAAAGGGATCTACGGTTCCTTTATGATCAAGGATGCTATGGCTGCCGGAGCCTTTAATTTTACAGATCATCTCTATATTCCCATCCTGTTGTTGATCGGTTTTGCCGTTAAAGCAGCATTAATGCCTTTACATGTTTGGGCTCCAAAAGCTTATTCTATGTCGCCCATGTCGTTTACAGCTGTCTTTTCAGGAGCTATGTCGAAAATGGGTATTCTGGGTATGGGACTCGTATTAGCAAGTATTTATTCACATGCTTCTCCGGAGGATTCTGTAAATTCACTGATCCTTAAACAGGTACTAGGCTGGCTTGGAGGTATTACAGCAGTAATGGCCACCATTTATGCCCTGATTCAAACCGATGCCAAAAAATTACTAGCCTATTCTTCTATAGCTCAATTGGGGTATATTGTTGTAGGACTTTCTACAGGAACACAATTAGGAGTTATGGCTGCTTTATTTCTTGCTGTGGTTCATGCCATCTTTAAAGGAACGCTATTTATGGCTGCAGGAGCTGTTGAAAAACAGGCCGGCACAACAGATATGACCAAAGTATCCGGTTTGATCAGGAAAATGCCTTTTACCTTCTTTGCATCTTTAATATCTATCATAGCTTTAGCCGGTGTACCTCCACTGGGCGGCTTTGTAGGAAAATGGATGCTCTATGAATCTCTGATCACTGAATCAGATAGTTATTTTCTGGTAATTGTGATCTTTTTCTCCAGCACAGCGGCTTTCTTGTACAGCTACAGATTCCTTTTCGGATTATTCCTCGGTCAGGAAGAAAAAGAAACAGAACATGTCAAAGAAGCACCTTTAACTATGGTAATCCCTATGACTATTCTTGCGCTGCTTTTGATCGTTACCGGTCTGTATCCCGGTATCCTTTTTGAACCTATAGCTCACGGAATGGAATATCTGGGATATTCTAATGTAAACTGGGATATGTCCGTATTGAACAACATCTGGGGTGAACAAACCAATATGAGTTATATCTTTACTTCAATAGGAGTTGTATTTGTGGTAGTCATTTTATTCATTTCCCTAAAAGGATATAAAGGAACAAGAAATGTGGGTACCAAAGAGATCTCAACTTCCGGTGAAATTCCACTGGAACATGAAAATCTAACCTATCAATTGGATTATTATAAACCTTTTGAAAGAGCTGCTGCTCCGCTTTATAAACGCAGTATGAATAAGATCTGGAACGATATTGGAAATGCTTTGGAAGCTGTATTCAATTTTACACGGAGGATCTATACCGGGAACGGACAAACCTATGCTTTGTTTGTCATAATCTTCCTGGTTATCTTGCTGATTTTTAAGGACTCACTTTTTGCTAACTAAAAGAATCAAATTTTAAAATGGAAGATTTAGGATTAAAAATATTTGGAGCAATTTTAACAACCATCATGGCCTTTGCCGTGGGTATGACCTATGGTGGTATTGTTAGAAAATTAACAGCAAGGGTACAGAACAGATTTGGGCCTCCTTTTTATCAGAACTTTCTTGATCTGGTAAAATTACAATCAAAAAAGACCAATATTGCTCATGGTTTTATGGGGCACACAGCTCCTGTATGGATCATCATTGCGTCAATAACAGTTTTAATGTTTATCCCTATATTAAATGGTAACCTTTGGTTTCCTAATCTTAATTTTCACGGTGACCTGATCTTTATCCTCTATATGATGGTATTCGGATCACTGGGTATGGCACTGGGTGCCGGGCAAACAGGTAACCCAAATTCCGCAATCGGGGTAACCAGAGGACTGAGCATGATGGTAGGTTATGAAATACCTTTTGTACTGGCTCTGGTAGCATTAATGGTACAATACCATACTACTTCCATTCAGGATCTTATGCAGATACAACATGAATCGGGAACCTGGTTGATCTTCTCAAACCCTTTTGCTTTTCTTGCGGCCTTATTTGCATCGCTGGGGATGTTTAGATATTCTCCTTTTGACATTGTAGGAGCCCCTGCCGAGCTGGCTTCCGGGCCTATGTCGGAATTTGGAGGAAAATATCTGGGAACCATGATGACAGGGGGATCTATTTTCTCCTTTATCAAACTTACCCTCTACGTGGATCTGTTCCTTGGAGGAGCCGGAAATCCTGATCATATAGGAATATGGGCTACACTGGCAGGTATTGGTGTTTTACTTATAAAAACTTTTACTCTATATATGGTTCCTGTTTTCTATGGATGGGTAAGTCCTAGATACAGAACCGAACAGGCAATCCGCTATTTCTGGGGATGGCCAACAGCTTTAGGAATAATAGGCCTGATATGGGCTGTTTATTAAAAATCTAATTAACTGGAAAATGATTAACGATAAAGATTCACAAAAAATAGTAGATTACATACAAAACTTTTCGCGTAAGCATTCCTTATTTGTAATGGCTTACGGAACAGGTTGTGGTGCGATTGAAATACCGGCTACCATGACATCTCGATATGATGCCGAGCGATTTGGTATCCGTGGAGCTGCTACTCCGCGACAGGCTGATGTTTTACTGATCACCGGATATCTTGCAACCAAAACCCTGAAACGTGTGATCAGAGTATACGAACAAATGCAGGAACCCAAGTATGTGATAGGATTCGGATCCTGTACCATTAACGGGGGAATGTACTACGATAGCTACAATACCATCAATGCACTGGAGCAATACATTCCGGTAGATGTTTATATCAACGGATGTATGCCAAGACCTGAATCAGTGATCAGTGGTTTTATAAAATTACAGGAACTCATCCAGCAGGGAAAAGCAGATAATGGCAAACGATACAGAGAAAATCTGGAATGGTACCGAACCAATCAAAAGAAAATTATTAAGAACTGGAAAATGCCGGATTACAATTGGTAATTTGTTAAAATTTGAATTATGACAGATCTCATTAAAGAACAAAAGCTTCTCGAAAATGTCACAAATCCTTTTAAAATAAAAGGAAGAGTGATCAGAAACCGACGCGTGGAAGTATTTTGTGATAAAGAAACCGTATCCAGTGTTTTGCTCTATGCAAAAACTCAGCTGGGATATATTCACCTGGCTCATATGACCTGTATCGACTGGATCGATGAAAATAAATTTGAACTGGTCTATACTATTTGGTCTCCTGTAGAAAAAGTACACCTTTTTGTAAAGACTAAAATAGACCGAGAGAATCCTGAAATGGAAAATATCGATAGGATCTGGGATCAGGCAAATACTTATGAAAGAGAAATGCGTGAAATGTTTGGTATTGAATTTCCGGGACTTAAGGGAGAACGTGATTTTGCTTTGGAAGACTGGGAAGAAATACCTCCTATGAGAAAGGATTTTGATACACATAATTATGCACAACAGACTTATTTTAACCGTCCCGGAAGAGAAGATGCAAAAGATGTAAGGGAAACCCTTGTTGAACGAAGTGGTACAGAAGTACCTGATTTTGCCAAAAAATATTCAAGAGAAAGATGATACGAGAAAAAGAAACCACATTATATTTAGGTCCTCAGCACCCGGGTATTACCGGTAACATGATGGTCAAATTAAAAGTTCAGGGAGATACTGTTGTCAGTGCCACTACCCATGTGGGCTATTTACACAGAGCTTTCGAAAAACTGATCGAAAGACGTAACTGGCTTAATGCCTTTACTCTGCTATGCCGTTTTTGTGTACCCGAACCGGATCCGATGGAACTTACCTATGCCAGAGCTGTGGAAGAACTGGATAATCGCGAAGTACCCGAACGAGCTAAATATATTCGTGTAATCGTAATGGAACTTGCCCGTTTGCAGTCCTTCCTCCTATGGTATGCCGGTCAGGCCGGATCAGGCGGACTTTACACCATGGGACAATGGTCGGTGGGAGATCGTAACTATATACTCGACCTTTTCGAGGATCTTACCGGCGGTAGGATCTACCATATGTACATCTGGCCCGGAGGTGTAAGAAGAGATCTTCCGGAGGGATGGACCGATAAAGTGTTAAGAACCATGGATTATCTTGAAGGTCGTCAAAAAGATTACAATCAGCTGATGTTTGACAATACCGTATTTCAGAAGAGAGCTAAGGGGGTAGGAATTGTTCCTAAGGAGAAAGCTGTTGAATGGGGTCTTGTAGGTCCTCCGTTAAGAGGTACCGGAATTAAATCGGACGTAAGAATTGATGAACCTTATGAGATCTATGACAAGCTCGATTTTGTTGTACCAACCTTTGAAGGTGGTGATGTTTGGGCTAGAGCAATGGTAAGACAGGAAGAGTTCAGACAATCTATAAGTATTATACGTCAGGCCATAGAGAAAATGCCAAAAGGAGATTATTACAATAAAGTACCAAATCCCATGAAATGGATCGTTCCTAAAGGCCAGGCCTGGGCTAAAACGGAAAGTGTGAGAGGAGAGATAGGTTTTTATGTGGCCAGTAATGGTACCAATAAACCCTATCGTGTACACGCCAAAGGAGCAGCTTACTCACACGGAGTAACTATACTGGAAAAGGTATTACCGGGACAAAATATTGCGGATGTTTCATTTATAATGAACTCATTAGGCGTATGTCCTCCTGAGATCGAAAGATAGATTTTTACATTCCTGAAAAGGAAATTCAGAATAAAAATAAAATATAAAAAGCGAAGAATATGAGCTTTATTGATTTAAAAGGATTGTTGCAGCCACTTGGAGCCTTAAAACAAATAGGGAAAAAGCCGCATACCATCAGATTCCCATACGAACAGAAAGATGCTTCTGATAATTACAGGGGATTACATTACAATGAGATTAACGATTGTATTGGTTGTGGTAACTGCTCAACTATATGTCCTAACGCTGCAATCGACATGATCGATCTGCTTGAAGTAGAGGGAAATACAGGAGACAGCGGATTAAGGCCGAGAATTGATAACGGACGATGCTGCTGGTGTGCACTTTGTGTGGATGTTTGTCCTACAGGTTCACTCAATCTTACCAAAGATTATATCTACGTTACGGATGATCCGAACAGTTTTTTATGGATGCCGGGAGTAGATAATAAAGAGAAAGGAAAGGACCTGATCTCTTATACATCAGATACTACTACTTCACTTACTATGTATGACAGAGTACCGATGCGTGAACTGGAAGGTAAGGAAAGAGTAAAATCCTTTGCAGAAGTTGTATTGGGTTATACTGAAGATGAAGCCCGTGCCGAAGCAGAAAGATGTATCTCCTGCGGACTCTGTACAGAAGCTTGTCCGGAACATATGCATATACCGGAATATATCAATGCCATTGCAAGAGGGGAAGATGAAGATGCCGTTAAAATTATTTACGATAACAACCCACTGCCGGAAATGTGTGGTAAGGTTTGTACAAGACGCTGTGAGGATGTCTGTGCACTTCAGGTACGTGGTGATGCTGTTGCCATCAGATGGTTAAAAAGATATGCCACTGAAACAGCACCTACCGTTGAAGCCATTAAAGAAATAGTTAATCCTGTAATTGAAGAACCTAACGGACTTTCTGTAGGTATTATCGGCGCAGGCCCTGCCGGACTTACAGCTGGTTATTATCTCGCCTTAAGAGGCTATGATGTTACTATTTATGAAGCTCAGGCTCATGCCGGAGGTATGGTGATGTACGGAATTCCAAAATACAGATTCCCGCTTGACAGTATCGATAAACAAATCGAGTATATGGAAAGTATCGGTGTGAAGATCAATTACAATACCCGCGTAGGAAAAGATATCACTTTTGATGATATTTATAAGAATTTTGATGCTGTATTTATTGGTATCGGTTTACAAAAACCATGGAATATCGGTATTAAGAACGAAGATGTTCCAGGTGTGATCCCTGCAATAGAATACTTAAAAATCATCAACAGCGGTGGATCTTATGATGTAGGTAAGAAAGTAGCTGTAATTGGCGGTGGTAACGTGGCTATAGATGGCGCGAGGGTTTCTGCCCGTTTCGATGCTGAGGTAACGATACTTTACAGACGAAGAGTTGAAGATATGCCGGCAGACTGGGAAGAGATTGAAGGTGCAGAAGATGAAGGAGTACACATTATTCCTCAGGCCATTCCTACCCGAATTATCAAAGACGAAAAAGGCCATGTTAAAGGAATTGAATATGTCATGGCAGAAATGGTTACTCAAGAAGGCGGTGGAAGGCCCCGACCTGTAGCTATTAAGGGCAGTGAGACTATTTACGAATGCGATACCGTGATCGGTGCCATCGGACAACAGGCCGACTTTACCTGGTTACCTGAAAAATATAAAGAAAGTGTTCTTATTGAAAGAGGTAAGATTCAGGTAAATAATGACCGACAAACTGGTGATGCTAAGATCTTTGCAGGAGGTGACGCTGTAAAATTTGGTAATGCTGATGCAATCTCAGCAATTGCTGACGGATTCAATGCCGTGAAAGGAATTGATAAACTACTTTTAAAAAAGAAATAGAATAATTTATTATTTTAATATTAAATAAAATTATAGCAAAAAGAAAACATATTTTCAATTTTTTTTTTGCTTTTTGTAATACATATAAAATAGCTCTTTGTCAGAATTTTATTTTCAATTTAGGATAAAATGCAGATAGAAATTGTTATTTTAATT
>JANTGS010000028.1 GCA_024762795.1 Flavobacteriaceae bacterium
AAATCAACCTCATATCCTAGGCCACCCTGTAGGATTATTTGTACTTTTTTTTACCGAAATGTGGGAACGTTTTTCCTATTACGGAATGCGGGCCCTTTTAATTCTTTTTTTGGTGGCAAAAATTGAAGATAAAGGATGGGGATGGACCCGTACTGAGGCCTATGCTCTTTACGGATGGTATGTGATGCTGGTTTATTTTTTACCCATGTTAGGCGGCTGGCTGGCCGATAACAAATGGGGTCATGTAAAAACCGTTATTGTAGGAGCCTCGATTATTACTATGGGGCATGCTTCTATGGCAGTATCAGATCTACAAGTAGGAATAGACCTGAAATTTGTATTCTATTTCGGACTCCTTTTCATCGTTCTGGGAACCGGATTATTTAAACCTAATATGTCTTCCATTGTGGGTAAAATGTATCCGCCGCAGAGCGATAAAAAAGATGGTGCTTATACTATTTTTTATATGGGAGTAAATTCCGGAGCTTTTATAGGCACTCTGCTCGTGGGTTGGATAGGAGAGACCTTTAGCTGGACCTGGGGATTCGGTTTAGCAGGAATCTTTATGCTTTTCGGATTATTACAGTTCTATTTTGCACGGGAAGTATTTGGTAAAGCTGCTTCAGAACCCAAACCAAAAACGGAAGATCTCACCAAAGAAGAAAAAGAACAAAATGTTCCTTTTACCCAAAAAGATAAGATCTTAGGAGGTATAGGTGCTTTCTTGGCAGTTACCTGGATTGTTGACGGTTTGTATTCTGTAGTTACCCGGGGCAGTCATTTTCTGGCCCAAAACATCTTCTCTTTAAATATTTCTGACTCCGTGGTTAGTGTAGATTTGTCAACCCTGTTTTTTCTTTTATCCCTGGTTTTCTTTATCATTTTAGGAATCTCCCGTTTACAACGTTTTCAGCCAGTTGAAAGAGATCGTTTAAAAGTAGTGTTTATCATTGCCTTTTTTGTGATCTTCTTCTGGGCAAGTTTTGAACAGGCAGGAACTACCATGAATATCTTTGCACGGGATTATACTAACAGGACACTGGCAGGCAACTGGGGACTTTTTTATAAGATCATAGATTTTATCCTGTCTATTGCTCCCATGCTGGTTTTAAGCTGGGTGATTTACAAACTAGGGAAAGCCATCATAAAGAAATATCCATTAACCATTTTGTTCACTTCGTTGAGCTTTATCATCATCTGGGGGCTGGTAATTTACAGAGTTTATGATAAACTCACCGGTACTTCGGCACTGGTGGATACTTCCTGGTTTCAAATTCTGAATCCGGTGTTTATCATCACACTGGCACCTCTTTATTCTAAATTCTGGGAAAAACACAATTTTTCAGGACCGCAGAAATTTTTTGGAGGTTTAACCTTGTTGGCTGCAGGATTTGCCATGCTGGCCATAGGAGCCTCGAGCATTCCTGCAGGTGCACAAACAGCCTCTGTTAGTATGATATGGCTTTTACTGGCTTATTTTTTACATACAATGGGGGAATTATCTATTTCACCCGTAGGATTATCTTATGTTAGTAAACTGGCGCCTGCGCGGATGGTAGGCTTCCTTTTTGGTGTCTGGTATGTATTTACCGGATTGGCCAATAAACTGGCAGGTATTATGGCGGAATATTCTGATGGAATAGCTGATGAAAAAGGACTTTCAGGTTTTTTTCTAATCTTTACCATCATCCCTTTTGTAGCGGGTCTGGTTATCCTAAGTTTGAACAAACCGATTAAGCGAATGATGCATGGTATAGATAAATAAAAAGCAATAAAAGTTACATAATTTAAGATTTAACAATTATTTCTGAACTTGATTGTGTAATTTTGCCTGATTTTTTACTACTATTTAACAATATTGAAAAATTTTTAAAATGAAAAAATACATCTTTTTACTGGCAATTTTTGCCATGACATTTACAGTAAAGGCGCAGGAAATCAACTGGATGACATTGGAGCAGGCTCTCGATGCTCAGGCAAAAAACCCTAAAAAAATAATGATGGATGCTTATACCAAATGGTGTGGCCCCTGTAAATTATTAGACAAAAACACCTTTCATAACCCCGACGTGGTTAAATATGTTAATGACAATTTCTATGCTGTCAAATTTGACGCAGAAGGTGAATCAGAATTTAATTTTAAAGGAGAGAATTACAGCAATCCCGGATTTGATCCTTCAAAGGGAAGCGGCAGAAATGCACAACATCAGTTTTCGGGAGCATTAGGAATCAATGCTTATCCTTCTATTGTTTTCTTTGATGAAAAAGGAGATCCTATTGTTGTTCTTCCGGGTTATAAAACACCTCAGCAATTAGAACTTTATTTAAAAATGTTCCAAACCGATGCCTTTAAAAGTATTACCACCAAAGAGGCCTGGGAAAAATATCAAAACGACTTTAAACCTGAGTTTAAAGGATAGATTAACTTTTACTGATTTCAGTATCTTTTCCCTGCCGGTTCTATTAAACAGGATAGAACCGGCAGTGAAATTTGTTTACTAAGGTTAGTATTGTAACATCTTTTTGCTTAATACGGATCCGTTTTCAAGTTCCACATTGAAAATAAGGATTGTACCTTTCTTAACATTTTGATCTTCCAGATCAAATAATTCTTTATCTGGTCTTTCTTGTATCAGTAATCTGCCCATTACATCATATACCTTTACCGATCTTACGGTCATCTTAGCTTTGATTCTATATAAATGATCCCTGTGGAAAATAATCAGATCATTTTCTTCTTTATCAATATCATTTATACCTAAGGCGGCTCCCGCTATTTGCAGAGTAAATCTGTTATTATTTACACCCGATTCGGTCACATCAAAATGATAATCACTATTTTTAAGATCGTGAGTTAAATTGAGCTCGTTATCTTTTAAAAGAATCATGGTATTATCATGAGCAATCGGCCCTTCTACATTCTTAATAGAAATAGTGAAATCTTCAGGTTTATTGATATAAAATCCCAGTGGTATCTGAACCTCATCATTCAAAACCGATCTTCCTTGAATTGCCAGTTCTTTATCATCCAGTATAGAATAAAATTTTGTTTTCTGATCTGCGCCGGCGCGAACACCATCATATCCAGGTTCATATTTATTTGTTGCCCCGGGTAAAAATGCAATCAAAGACTGACTAAAAGCACCTTTATCATTAGAAAAATTGAGCCAGATCTTATTGGTATTTGATGTTACATCTGTATTTTCTTCTTTATCTGTTGAAGATTTAAAGAACCGGGTGTTCTCATCAGTGGTGTTTTTAACACGCATATCGTTATTAAAAGTAATTACCCCATCGTTTCTTACATCCATAAAGAAACCTTGTCCGGCGGCAATATAACCGTTGGGAACTTCTCCACCGGTACCTGCGGCCACACCTCCTGATAAATTAAAAGAGGCATAATCATCAGAATTATAGTTGCTGTCATCAGGCCCGATATTGCTTCCCCCTCCCAATTCCGTATTGTGAGTCCAGAAATATAATGTTCCACTGATATTGATATTAGAATTGATCAGCACTTTTGCATCAATAGCTGATGGATAAGGATTCCCAATCAAATTCCAGTCATCTTCATCATTTTGATCATTAGCACTGGAACTTACCGGAATAGAAATGTAGCCATTGTAGGGTTTACCGGTAAAAGTAACCGATTGTTTATTCTCTGTTCCCGACTTTAAAACGGCATAACCTTTTCCGGCTATAATACTGTTATTTTGAGCTTCATAGAGCCAATCGTCTCCGTTATCATCATGATTATCGGGAGAACCGGAAGTTTGCGGATATCCCCTGCCTGAATACAAATCGATAAATTTTGACGTGTCATACGAATAAACAAACTGACTTCCCAGGTTGGATATATGTAAATTTTCAACCGGTGATGACCAATAAGTATAATCATTACTTTCCATTTTACCGGAAGTTCTAGTATATTTAAAACTACTGGAATCTGGTATATCAATATTTGCTGTGTTATTTAACATGATAAAAGAGCCGTTATTTTCAACAACAATTTTATTTGCGGCTGGAACGCTCACATCACCGGAGATAACTACGTTTTTTTGTGATGGTACGGTTAATATTCCCTGGTCTTCTAAAAGAAGATTTAAACAATTTAAAGTGGTGGAAGCTGTACTTGTACCCACAACAAAAGGCTCTTTTAAGATTACCTCATAGGAACTGTCCGGTTCTCCGGATAAAGCATTTCCGGCCCGGTCTTCCCAGCGATTATTTTTCCAGATATAAACCTGTTGTATTGTTCCAATTCTTTTAAAAACCACATCATCTATAAAATATCTGTTTTCCTTTGAAATAGAATAAAAATCCACTCCGCCCAGATGCTGTGAATTGCTTAAAAATTCGGCATTGTATATTTCTGTGCTTCCCGAACTGTTAATCAATTGAATACTGATACGATCATTATCAAGATCTATACTATGTTTTAACTGAAACCATTCTTTCCAAGGATAAGAAAAATTAACAATGGCTCCACCATGATCATCTTCTATTGTGCCACTTCCATCACCGTTAAAATAAATTTGAATAGCCCAATTGCCTTCGCCATTTACTGGAGTATTCTCCTGAAAATTATAATAAGCCTGTTTTTTCTTTTGTGGAATATACATCATCCAGCTGAGTTCCCACAGACCTGTTGATTTGTTATGAAGATCAAGAATAACATCCTGAGGAACAGATCCTTTATTGCTTTTAGCTATCAATAATGCTTGCTTGCCGGAAAAACTTTTCCCTTTATCATCTGTGTTGATTACAATTCCATCTTCATCTTTAATATATCCGTTCCCATCAGCATCTTCCGACCAGGTAATCCAGTTTAAAGATTGCGGACTGATTCTTTTTTTATAATTATAGCGTTCAAAATCATCTGTAAATTGTGCTGAGATCTGATAAATAGAGAATAACAGAAATAAAATCGAAAAGCCTGTTTTTTTATACATGAGGGGACTCTTTTAATAAGTTTAATTGTTAATTAAGACTAAGGCAAAACTGTAGAGAAATATAAAACATATACAAATCTTTACAACTTCCTTAAAACATTTTAAAACGTTTTATAAGGAAAATTATTATCCTACAAACCTTTTCAGTTCTTATACAAAAAAGATAGAGTTTATACAGGATTAATGTTATTTCCTAACATCTCCGACGGGCATTAACAAATTTTTGTCAACATTAGTTTACTCAAATTTTGAATCTTTAATCTTGTGTCCTAAAGGATCCACCCATTCAAAAATTGAATTTCTTGTTTTTCTTATTCTTTTTCCCTTAAATATTCCCTTTCTTTGCAAAAATCCGGCTTGTGAACTACCTTTCTGTTGAAAATATTACAAAATCCTTTGGAGAACGTATCCTTTTTCAGGATATTTCCTTTGGCATCAACAAAGATCAAAAAATTGCCCTGGTTGCAAAGAACGGTACCGGTAAAACCACATTGTTAAATATCATTGCCGGAGTTGATTCGCCTGATGAAGGTCAAATCATTTTTCGAAAAGGTTTAAAAATCACTTATCTCTCACAAAAGGATAAACTGAACGAAAACCTAACTGTTGAAGAAACCATTCATAATTCGGGAAATGAGATCTTAAAAATTATTACTCAATACGAAAAAGCTTTGGAGAATTCACACGAAAGTGATACCTACCAAAAGGCTTTTGAATTGATGGAGCGATATAATGCCTGGGATTTTGAAACACATTACAAACAGATCCTGTTCAAACTAAAACTTAATGAACTGGATAAAAAGGTTTCTACACTTTCCGGAGGACAGAGAAAACGATTATCGCTGGCGGTGATGTTACTCAATAAACCCAACCTGCTCATTCTGGACGAGCCTACCAACCATCTGGATCTTGAAATGATCGAATGGCTGGAGAATTTCCTGCAAAAAGAAAAGATCACGCTCTTTATGGTAACACACGACCGCTATTTTCTGGAGCGTGTTTGTAATGAGATCATAGAACTGGATCAGGGAAAACTTTATCGCTACAAAGGAAACTACTCTTACTTTTTACAAAAAAAGGAAGAACGTATAGCCTTGGAACAAACTACACTGGATAAGGCCAAAAATCTTTTTAAAAAAGAGCTGGATTGGATGCGCAGACAACCCAAAGCCCGTACTACCAAATCTAAATCGAGAATTGACGATTTTTACAAGATCAAAGAAAAAGCACATCAAAGAAGAAATGACCATCAGGTTCAGCTGGAAATTAATATGGAGCGGATGGGGAGCAAAATTGTAGAACTGCACCATCTTAAAAAGGCCTTTGGGGAAAATGTGATCCTGAATAATTTTGATTATGTCTTTAAAAGAGGGGAACGCATCGGGATCATCGGAAAGAACGGAACAGGAAAATCTACTTTCTTAAATATCATCACAGGAACTATTCCGGTTGATTCCGGAAAAGTTGTTATTGGCGATACGATCAAATTTGGTTATTATACACAAAGCGGCATTTACATCAAAGAGGGGCAGAAAGTAATTGAAGTGATCAAAGAATTCGGCGAATATATTCCACTGAACAAAGGCAGAAAGATCAGTGCCGGACAATTATTGGAGCGCTTTCTGTTCGACAGAAAGAAACAATACGATTATGTGGAAAAACTTTCGGGGGGAGAATTAAAACGACTTTTTCTTTGTACGGTACTGATACAAAATCCAAATTTTATCCTTTTGGATGAGCCTACCAATGATCTGGATATCGTTACCCTGAATGTTCTGGAAGATTTTCTTCTGGATTTTCCCGGAAATGTATTGGTGGTGTCTCACGACCGATATTTTATGGATAAGATCATCGATCATCTTTTTGTTTTTGAGGGAGCGGGTAAAATCAGTGGTTTCCCCGGAAATTATACGGATTACCGTATTTATGAGGATTCTAATCCATCCTTAAAGGAAGAAAATATTAAAAAAGAAGATACTCGTAAATCGGCTCCGTCTAAAGGTCAGTTGTCTTATCTGGAGAAAAGAGAATTCAATAAACTGGAAAAGAAAATTGCTTCACTGGAAAAGAAGAAAACGGCCATCGAGCTGCAATTTTCAAATAATGAAATACTTCCGGAGCAAATCAATGAAAAATCACAGGAATTACAGCAAATTATAAAAGAGATCGATTCCAAAGAAGAACGCTGGCTGGAATTATCTATGAAAATGGAAGAAACTTAAAATATGAAAAGAATATTCTTTATAAGCTTTTTATTACTTTCTACAGGTTTAATATCTGCACAAAAACTATTAATTAATAAACCAAAATCTTACTCATTATCAGAACGTTGGGAAACCAATGATACGCTGACAAATCAAAAAGGCCTTTTCAGAGTGATGACCTACAAACCGGTATATGTTTTACTGGCCAATTACACCAGTGACATCAATAAGCAGCCAACCAGCGATAATCCTGATAACGTAGTGAAGGAACCTCTTCCGCTAAAAAACCCGGAACTTAAATTTCAGATCAGTTTTAAAACAAAGGCCTTACATAATATTTTTGGAAGAAAGGCTGGAGGTGATCTTTGGGTAGGATATACACAAACTTCCAGATGGCAGCTTTACAACCCTGATATTTCACGTCCCTTTAGGGAAACCAATTATGAACCTGAAATAATGCTGGTTGTTCCAACCAGATATCAGATCTTTGGTTTAAACGGTGTTTTTGCGGGCATTGGTTTTAATCACCAAAGTAATGGTAGATCAAATCCGCTATCGAGAAGCTGGAACAGAGTAATTTTGCAGTTCGGATGGGAAACCAAAGATCTAAGTATCATCTTACGACCCTGGTGGCGACTTCAGGAAACCGCTATTGAAGATAACAATCCGGGCATTGAAAATTATGTCGGAAGAGGTGACCTGACCATGGCCTATGAAAAAGGAAGGCTTGACCTTAGTATAATTGCCAGACATTCATTAAAATTTGGTGAAAACAATCGGGGGAGTGTAGAATTTGATTACGGATTTAAGGTTTATGATTATTTAAAACTTCATTTACAGATCTTCCATGGTTATGGAGAAAGTTTGATCGATTACAACCATAAACAAACTACCTTGGGACTGGGGCTTTCTTTGATCGAATGGAGGTAAAACCATGTTGTTTTAATGTGTTGATGTGGATTATGAATAGTTAGGCTCCTACGGAGCTCGTTCCAATATTGTTTATTATTTCTATGAATAGATGGCTCCTATGGTGCCATATTGTTTGCTCTGTTATGGTGATCAACGAAACTAATCGCTATGATTGATATCATGTGAAATTGTTCAAACCTCTTTCCGGATATTCTTTTTGGGCCTCGTAGAGGCCAACCATTAATAAAAAATCTCTGATAAAAATCATTATCAGCTCCGTAGGAGCGTCCTGTTTGGATCGAACCAATATAAACATGTGGAATATATAGACCGCTCCTACGGAGCTGATTTCTACATTGTTTATTATTTCTATGAATGGTGGGCTCCTACGGAGCCACTTTGTTTGCTTTGTTATAGTGAAAAACATAAACCAATATATATTAATCATATTTTACATATAATCACGCAAACATTCTTCCGGATATCCATTTTTTTAATTTGATTATTTTTTATAGCCTCATAGAGGCTAACTATTAATAAAAAGCCTCTGGCAAAAAACAACATCAGCTCCGTAGGAGCGACCTGTCTATTCTACCCATTCGAACAAATATTTCTCATCATAATTAATTTCAAATCTCTTTAAAAATTTAATATACTCCTCTTTAAATGTATCTTTTTTATGATGTTTCTCCTGGTTTTCAATATATTTAACAACACGATCCACCTGACTTTTTGAATAGGAAAAAGCACCAAATCCTTCCTGCCAGTTAAACCGACCGTTAATCCATTTATTTTCATTGATAAATTTTGAAGATCCAGCTTTTATATCCCTGGTCAGGTCGGAAATTGAAATATCTGGTTTTATACTAACTAAGATATGAATATGATCGGGCATAGCATAAATTGATAGTAATTTCTGACCCCGATTGGTTATGATCCCTGTGATATACTTTTGCAGTTCAGCCCTATGAATTTTTTTGATCAGATTTTGCCTGCCTTTTACTGTAAAAACTATCTGGATATATATTTGTGAATAGGTGTTTGCCATGATATAGGGTCGCTGCTACGGATCTTTTATTAGATTGGTAATTATTCCTATGAGTTGTTTGGCTCCTATGGAGCTATTAATTTAATGATAAAACATACAAAGCATCATTGTAAATGAATTATAATTCAGCCTTTTACCCTAACTACCTGATCCTTATCTAAAATTTCTAATCCCATCAATCTCAGATAAACCTGAGCCACGGCTAGCGTATCATTTTCACAGTACCTGGCTATTCTGTCAAGATCATCTTCTTCATAAAAAACCCTTGCTACCTGACTGCCATCAATATCCTCTTTTGGAGAAGCAATCCCTAAGATCTCAGTAAGCAGATTTAATGAAGTATAATGCTTATAATCGCCAAATTTCCACAATTCAAGTGTGTCGAGATGCGCTACTTCCCAAGGCTTTTTACCAAAAAGATTAAGTTTTTCGGGTAAGGAAATTCTGTTGATAATCATTCGTCTGGCGATATAAGGAAAGTCAAATTCTTTTCCATTATGAGCACAAAGGAGATGCTGAGGCAGATAAAAATATTTTTCCAGAAGATTTTTAAACTCATTCAGGATCTTCGATTCATCCTTACTATAAAATGATTTGATCCTAAATGTTTTATCATAAGTATAAGGATCAAAAAAACCTACTGAGATACATACAATCTTCCCAAATTCAGCCCATATACCGGCACGTTCGAAAAAATCTTCCGGACTTATCTCATCTTTTCGTTGATACTCTGTTTTTTTGGTAAACATTTCCTGTTTTTTATCTGAAAGGTCAGTAAAAAAAGGAACTTCAGGTACAGTTTCGATATCCAGAAAAAGGATGTCAGTAAGTTTGATTTTAGTATTCATTTTTATCTTTTAATGATAAAAAAATGAAAAAGTTAACAAAATACTCTTATTTATTTTTAGATTTTGATTTTTTAAGATATAGCCTAAAGTCATCTTCCCTTTTACTCCTATAACCTTAGATCTAAAGGAAACAACAGCTCTGACTTGAAACCAAGGAAAAAACTAACCTGCGGTACACTATAGATTATAAGGTCTAAAATCCAGTACAAAAAAATCCATTGACTTAATTGAACCATAAAGTCAATGGATAAATTTTACAAAATATTGACTATAAATCATTGGCTTTAATGATTTATAGGGAGGGTAGTATCATTACTGGTTTAAAACGACCTCATTGTCAAAAGAAAGTTGATGAGACCTCAAAATTTCATCAATTGTTATGGTTTCATTTTTCTTAACTATGATATCTTTTACTTCAAGATTTTTGTACCCAATAAAATCGAAAACCAAAGTATATTTTCCGGGTTTTAGGCTCAAAGTATATTTACCCTCTATATTGGAGATAAAGGTTTGATTTGTTTCCTTAACATTAATATTTACAAATGCTAAGGGTTCATTATTAAATTCTCCATCTAAAACCACTCCTCTTATTTTACCATCTTGTGCAAAACCAAAAGAAAACGCTAAAAAAGCCGCAACAAATATTATTTTTTTCATCTTAAATAATTTTATACTACAAATTTAACATGAATCTTTTAGCGGAATGTTAGCTTATTGTTATCAAAAAACGATTTTATTGTTAAATAAAAAAAGTAAGATCTGACCTAATTTTTAATTGAATCCAGCTTTTCAACACTAATAATCTTATTATCATCATAGATAACCTTAGTCTTTTTGCCTTTATCAAAGTAAAACCAAGTGCCTACCTTTACTCCATTGCTATATGTGGCTATACATTTTCTGCTACCATCTTCATAATAACTTTCCCATGAAGCGTGTAATTTTCTATTGTTAGATAAGAAACCGTGTTGCATAACTTTTCCATTATCATAATAAACAGTAACCTCATACAAGTCGCCAACTTTTTCTATCTTTTTATTATTCTGAGTCTGAGCAAAAAGAGCAGAAGAGAACAAAATAAAAGAAATGATTATATATGTTTTTTTCATTTGATTAAATTTTTTTAAGTACTAATTATAAAAATACAAATTTTAAAATTAAATGTTGAATTAAAAATTAAAATTTCTATAGGAAATAAAACAACAATCTTTAAAATTTATAAGTATATCCCAAAGAGAATCCTCTTCCCGGACTAAAATGAGAAAAAATTTGATCCTGTGCTTTAAAAGACTGATAATGACTATCAAGATCATCATCCAATATATTCTTTACAGTAAAACTTAAAGTAGAATTAAAGTTTTTACCAAAGGATTTTTTTATAATAAAATCCAGGCGATTAAACGGTAAGGTATAAACATCCGGCACATCACCCGTTCCAACTACCTGTAAAGTTTTTCCCTGAACATTATAGTATAAACTGGCCAACCAGCCCTGATCATTTTTATATATAAACCCTGCATTGATAAGATAAGGGGATTGTCCCTGAAGGTTTCTTTTAGAATCCAGCGTTTCTCCTTCTCTCAGGCTCAATCTTCGTAATTCTAATTCGGTTTCTCCCATTTCAAGCTGTGAAAAGATCAGTGAGGCATTTAAATTTAAGCTGAAATCGCTAAAATTATCTCCAAGAAATCCAAAATTCTTTCTAATCTCGAATTCTGTACCAAAAACCATTGCAGAACCCAGGTTTCTGGGTTGAAACTGATCGGTTGCAGAAGCAAAATAGGTCAGCTCTATCGGATCTTTGAAGCTTTTAAAGAAAGCACTTAAAGAAAACATTTGGGCTTTTTTTCCAAATTTTTCATATCTCAGATCAAAATTATTGATGTATGTGGGTTGCAGATCAATATTACCATTAAAGGTTGTACTTGAAATAGGATCGAAGATTTGTGTAATGGAAGCTTCTTTAAAAGAAGGTCTTGCCGTTGTTCGCCCGTAAGCTGCCCGCAGATTTGTATCATCATTTAGTGCATAAATAAAGTTTAAAGAAGGGAAAATATCGGCCTTATCTAAAACTTTTTTATTGTTATAAATAATGCTTCCCTGATTATTTTGCCCCGTGTAATACATATCGAATTTTTCAAATCTTAGTCCGAGAATCGATTTTAGCTTATCAGAAATCTGAAATTCATCTGAGACATAACCGGAAATAATTGTTTGGTAAGCATCAAAAGTATTGGTAGGTTCATAATTACCTATAAGATAAGTTCCTGTTTTTTTATTAACGGTCCAGATGCTTCTTGGATCAAGAATTTTATCTGCATCTCCGTGCCATTCCTGCCCGGAATGTCCTCTTATGCCAAAAGTGTATTTATCAATACTAAAATCTCTTTGCTTATAAACATAACCGCCTCCAAACATAAGTTTTGCATTTCTGTTAAAGAGCTTGTGTTTATTAGAAACATCAAGCAAACCAACAGCATTGATCTCTTCTAAATTTCTCCAGAATCTTGAAGGACTTCCGGCTGAACTCGGGCTGATGGAATAAGTATCTGTATCTTCATCATATTGAAACGGAGCAACTCTTGAATCTTTATCGTTAATTCTTGAAAGTGTTGGTGAAAGTTTCCACTCAATATTCCATGTACCCGTATCATTAGAATGTTTACCGGTTAACAAAACATTGGTAATCTGGCTTTGTTTGTAGTCTAGATTATCTTTAAAAATGGTTACGGCATCAGAAAAAATTATCTCCTGCCTTAAATAACCTGCTGTTGATAAACCGTTTTGAATATGTAAACCTGTTAAACTGTATTTGCTTTTAGGTGTTTTTAAAGTAAATCCGGCTAAACCGCTTAGTAAGATATTCCTTCTGCTAAGATTTCCTCTTTGTGATTTTGCAACTTCAAGTTCGTAAACTGATTTATCGGCTGATTTTCTGTAATTCCCGTTTTCATAATCTTCAAAAAGAATATATTTATCTCTGTAATTAAAAGAAGCGATATACCCTACCTTATTATCTTCACCAACATTGTATTGATTTCCTGCCGTAAACCCAAAATTAGTATTCATATAGCTGTCTGTTTGTTTAGCCTTCATTTCTTGTTGGAAAGCTGCAGTCATTTGAGACAATCTCGGATCCCCTTCAGAAGGACTTGGTATTCTGACATTTCTGCCAATAGGCATATCTCTTTTACCATTATCAAAGCCTAAAATATCGGAAGAGCTTCCTTTATAGGTCAGATAATTAGAATTAAAATGCATCTTAGGCATATACTCTCCCCCTACAGAAATTGAATACGATTCTTTATTGGGGAAATTCTTTGTAACAATATTAACCACACCCCCTGTAAAATCGGCCGAATAATTTGCTGTAAAGGTTTTAACTACCTGGATATTATCAACAATATTTGTTGGAAAAATATCCATTTGAATCGTATTTCTGTCCGGGTCTAATCCCGGAATATCAACACCGTTCAGAATTGACTTGGTATATCGGTCTCCCAATCCTCTTACATAAACGTATTTACCTCCCTGAACTGAAACTCCCGGAACACTTTTAACTGCAGCAGCAGAGTTACTGGCTCCAATCTTTGAAAAGGCCTGAGCCGAAACACCATCGAGTAAATTAATAGATTTTTTTTGAACATTTAATACTGATGCTTCGGAATTTTGTGATGTACTGGTTTTTACAATAACTTCTTCTAACTGATTTGAAAGCGGGCCTATTGAGGTATTTAATTCGGTAATATCATTGGGTTTAATTATAACCTCAGCTATTTCTTTAGTTTCATAACCAACAAAACTAAATATTACAGTATAGGTTCCGGCCTCTAAACTTAATTCATAATTGCCCTCAAAATCAGAGGTTGTTCCATGAGAAGTTCCTTTTATAAGTACGTTAGCAAAAGGTAAAACATCATTATACTCCTTATCTTTGATGTTTCCTGTCAAAGTTCCTTTTTGTGCAAAGTTAAATTGCACTGTCATTCCAAAAAGGATAAAAAGTAAAATCTTAATTTTCATATAAAATATATTTGATTAAAAAACCCTACTCTGAAAAGAGCGGGTTGGTTTGAATATTTAAAATAATGGATTTGTTTTAGTTGGTTCTGATTTTTGGACTGTTGAGTTTTTTGCAACAGGTTCTTCCGGCTCAAAATATACAGGACTTATAGCTGAATTTAATTCCGTAACATCATTTGCATTAATCTTAACTCCGGATATTTCTCTGGTTTCATACCCAATAAAACTAATTAACACCGTATAAATTCCGGGTTTTAAATTCATTTCATAATTTCCTTCAAGGTTAGTTGATATTCCGGTAGAAGAATTCTTTACAGTAACATCTGCAAAAGCCAAAGCTTCACTGTTTTCGGTATCTTTTATAGTTCCCTTTAAGATTCCTTCTTGTGCATAATTAAATTGCACCATCATACCAAAGAGGAAAAAAAATAAGAGTTTAGTCTTCATAATTATAAATTTTTAAAGGTTTTTATTAAATAAATGCTCACCTTTTCAATTAGGGTGAGCGTTTATAAATTAGATAGATTTGGTTTTTATTTAATATGCTGATTTTGCATTAGCATAGGTCCAATCAAAAACTGATAAGTCAGCACCAACGGTTTGTTGACCGGCAGTTACAGCCTCGGCGGTATCACCAAATCCGCTCACAGGAGTAGTTGAAGTATTATTAAAGAGCGATTTAACATCGGTAACACCTTCGGGGAGTACGATTTGCCACTTGCCGAAAACGAGTTTGCCGGCATTGTAATTCTCAGCCACATCTCCTGATTTATCCAGTTCTATATCGGATTCGGGTTTAAATCCATAGGCATAGATATTTTGAGTAGTTCCCATGGCATGGCTTCTGAAATCGGCATATTCACCATGCGGAGTAGCTATATTTCCTTGAAGGGTAATGTTATTTAAAGTAAACTGTGCTTCATAGGAGCCTTCTCCACCATCTATTTCTAATCCGTGGTCTGAGGTTGCTCCTTCGATAACAAATGAATTAGAGATCGTTCCTGCAAAAGCCTGATCAATATCCAAACCATCATCCCCCTGTGCCCAAACCAAAAGGTTTTTCGGACTTACAGTACCACCAAAAAATTCGATCCCATCATCAAGATTTGCCACGATCTCAATATTTTCTATTATAGTACCGCTTCCCACTGCTCCAAGGGTTAAACCGTTAATTTCATTTCCTTCACCTATTTCAGCACCTCCGTGACGGATGGAAACGTATTTCATTACCCCTGAGTTATCGCTATTATCATCTCCGCCGTAAAGTCCGTAAGAATCTCCTGCAGGAATCCCTTCGATTTGTACTTCACTTACATCACCTTTAAAAGAACCTTTTGCTTTTCCTAACACGATCACTCCGCCCCATAGTGCATTATCATCTTCTGTTAAATTTGTGCCTTCCGTCTGGCCTACATCAATATTATCATTTTCTGAAGTAAAAATAATAGGTTTTTCAGCTGTTCCTTCTGCCATTATTTTAGCACCTCTTTGAACAACAAGTGCAGAAGCCAAAGAACCTGTTCCTTTTCTGCCTTTAATAATTGTACCGGCTTCAATAGTTAAAGTAGCACCTTGTTTTACTACTACCTTTTGATTTAAATAATAAATATTGTTGCTCGTCCATGTTTCGGTACCAATCTCACCTGATTTATCAAAAGAACCTTTACAGGGTTCACATGAGCTTCCTCCACAATCCACTCCAGTCTCGTCTCCGTTCTGAATTCCGTCAAAACAGGTAGCTTTAGTTCCTTCATCACTACTACAACTTGTGTAAACCTGAGTCATTAAGCCTATGGTTAAAACTGATAAAATAATTTTAATTGTTTTCATTTTTTTCATTTTTTGTTTAAATTTCTGTCTAATTTTTGTTTAAATAAATACAGCGCAAAGATTGAGCTTTGCCTTTATTGAGTCGTTAAATAGGTTTTATGCTTATGTTAAATAAATGTAATTTAGGTGTTACTATATTAAGTTATTGTTAACTTCTTAGATAGGTAATTTTTTTGCATTAATTTTACAAGATCATAAAACAGGTTATTTCTAATGAAAAATGAAGACATAAAAATTCTTTTGGTTGATGATGAACCGGATATTCTCGAAATTGTTGGGTTTCATCTAAAAAAAGAAGGCTATCAAATCAAAAAAGCAAAAGATGGTAAAGAAGGGGTTGAAAAGGCAAAGAAATTTGAACCGCATTTAATTTTACTCGATATCATGATGCCCAACATGGATGGTATAGAAGCCTGCGAAAGGATCAGGTCTCTCAAAGGTTTGGAAAATGTAATTATTGCTTTTTTTACAGCAAGAGGTGAAGATTATTCGCAGGTAGCAGGTTTTGATGCGGGAGCTGATGATTATATTACCAAGCCCGTTAAACCAAAAGTTCTGGTAAAAAAGGTAAAAGCTCTTTTAAGAAGAGTAAACAAGGTCACTCCAGAAAAAGAAGTTGTGAATTTTGGTGATATTATAATCAATAAAGAAGAGTATTATGTTGAAAAAAACGGTGAAAAGATAACTTTACCACGAAAAGAATTTAAATTGTTATCACTTTTAACCAGTTCTCCAAACAAGGTTTTTTACAGAGATGAGATCCTTAAAACTGTTTGGGGTCAGGATGTTGTTGTAGGGGGCAGAACCATTGATGTTCATATCAGGAAGCTTCGTGAAAAAATTGGTGAAGATCATATCATCACCATAAAAGGTGTGGGTTATAAATTTGTTATATAAAGCCATTTGAAATTTAATAAATCACATATTTTTGCATTAAGGATCACTTTTTTTACTGTTCTCACGTTTTCCGTATTACTTTTTATTTACCTAAAACTTATTGGAAATGATTTCCATTTTTTAAGATTATTTATCTTTCTCAGCATTACATTTATTTTTATTTTTATCTGGCTAAATTATAGTATAAGAAATTTTAGCCAAAAGAAAATCAAAAAACTCCACAACACTACTTTCTTTAAAAATGAAATGGTACATCAGGAAGACTATACGGATCTGGATGCCCTTTTTTTAGAAATTGAAAAAGTAATTGAAAAAAAACACAAGGAAATAACAAAACTCCACAACAGGGAAGATTTTAGAAAGGAATTTATAGGAAATGTTTCTCATGAGCTTAAAACACCTCTTTTTACTGCTCAAGGCTATATTCTAACCCTTTTAGATGATGATATTTCTGATAAAAAACTACATAAACAATATCTTAATAAAGCCGCCCAGAGTATTGAAAGACTTGATTTTATTATAAAGGATCTGGATATGATCTCAAAATTAGAATCGGGTATGGATCTGAATTATGAGGTTTTTAATATCATAAAACTGATTAATGATGTGTTTGATATGCTTGAGATCAAAGCCAGAAAAAAGAACATCCAACTTACTTTTGACAGAATTTACGATTTTCCTCTTTTTGTTCGTGCAGATATGAAAAGAATTGAACAGGTATTAATAAATTTGATCTCAAATTCGATTAATTACGGAAAAACCGATGGTACCACTACGGTTTCTGTTAGAAATTATCTTAAAGACCAATTCATCATCAAAGTTAAGGACAACGGTATAGGTATTGATAAAAAAGACCTCCCAAGATTGTTTGAAAGATTTTACCGGGTTGACAAAAGCAGATCAAGAAAACATGGCGGTTCCGGCCTCGGTCTTTCCATTGTAAAACATATTGTAGAAGCCCATAAACAACAAATATTTGTGGATAGTGTTAAAGGCTCCGGTTCTACCTTTTCATTTACTTTAAGGAAGTTAGTTTGATCAATTGTTATTTCAGGCACAAATACTTCTTCTTTACTCTTCAAAATATCTTCCTATTTTAAACTCCTACTACTTTTATTACATCTTTTAAATTTATAATTTAGCATCAGTTTAACTAGATATTTATAAAAAATACCAGCATGAACTTTTCTTTAAATAATCCGGAACTTTTTACAGAAAAATGCTTTATCAACGGTCAATGGGTAGAAGCTGATGACCAGAAATCGTTTGAAGTAAGAAATCCTTCAGACAATTCGCTTATTGGTCATGTACCGGATATGCGAGCCGAAGAGACCAAAAAAGCCATAGCTGCAGCTGAAAAAGCTTTTCACAGCTGGAAAAAGGAATCTGCTGAACACAGATCAAAACTATTAAGAAAATGGTTCGATCTGATGATAGAAAATGTTGACGACCTTGGTAAGATCTTAACCCTCGAACAAGGTAAACCTTTGGCAGAGGCAAAAGGAGAGGTGCTTTATGGAGCATCCTTTGTGGAATGGTTTTCCGAAGAGGCTAAAAGGATCTATGGTGATGTGATCCCGGGAAATACAACCCATTCAAGAATCGTGGTTCTAAAACAACCTGTAGGAGTAGTTGCAGCCATTACCCCCTGGAACTTTCCCAATGCGATGATCACACGTAAAGTAGGTCCTGCTTTGGCGGCCGGTTGTACGGTAGTTTTAAAACCGCCCGGGCTAACCCCATATTCGGCACTTGCTTTGGCAAAACTGGCAGAAATGGCAGGATTCCCTCCCGGAGTTTTTAACATCGTTACTACGGCAAAATCCTCTGTGGTGGGAAAAGAACTTACCTCGAGTAAAATTGTAAAGAAATTATCCTTTACCGGTTCTACGGAAATTGGCAAATTACTGATGAAGCAATGTGCCGAAACCGTTAAAAAAGTATCGATGGAACTCGGCGGAAACGCCCCTTTTATTGTTTTTAACGATGCTGATGTTGAAAAAGCTGTAGAAGGGGCCATTGCCTCAAAATACCGAAATGCAGGTCAAACCTGTGTTTGCACCAACCGAATTCTGGTACAAAGCGGAATCAAAGAGGAATTTTTAAAACATTATGTAAAAGCTGTCGATAATCTAAAAGTGGGGGATGGAATGCAGGAAAATGTAGAGATCGGACCGCTTATCGATCAGGATGCTATAGATAAAGTAGAAGATCTTGTAAAAGATGCTTTAGACAACGGTGCCAGTTTAATGACGGGGGGAAATAAATTCAAACCGGATTCTTTATATTACCAACCTACAGTAATTTGTGATGTTACCTCCCAGATGAATATAGCCGATGAAGAGATCTTCGGACCGGTTTCAACTATTTTTGAATTTGAAACCGAAGAAGAAGCGATACAGATTGCCAATGATACTCCTTTCGGACTTGCCTCCTATTTCTACGGAAATAATATGAGCCAGATCTGGCGTGTGGCTGAAGCTTTAGAATACGGAATGGTAGGAATCAATACCGGGAAGATCTCTACAACAGTCGCTCCTTTCGGAGGAATAAAAGAAAGTGGTGTAGGCCGTGAAGGTTCAAAATACGGTATCGATGAATATGTGGAAATCAAATATCTAAACTTTGAACTTTAAACCAATTTCAGAAAAACGGTCAGCGGAATATTATGCTCTCTGACTGTTTTTTTTGTTTTAAAGCCTTTGTAATTTAGGAGTTTTTTCAGGTCATTTATTTTAAATTTATCCTGATTAGAATAAGGAGCAATACCCTTTTTTTCTAAATAGGTTGCAAGGTATTCCTGTTCCTGCTGACCGGGCGTAGGAATAAAAAAAGCCTTGGCTTGCATTACTTCCAGATCCATTATAGATGAATATCCTGATCGGGAAATGATGATTTCACTCTCAGCTATTGATTTTTGTAAATCTTTTTGCAACAGATAATTAACTGTAATAATATTCTTGTTTTTACTATATGTTTTCTCTTTATCAGAGATCACTCCACGAATAAATAAAACTTTTTTAGGGAAATCCTTTAATTCTGTAAGCAGCTGTTTCTCCAGCAGTGTACGTTGTGGTTCAGGGCCTGAAAGTAAAACCATGATTTGATACTTTTTTTCTTTTACAGAAATCTTTTTATTCTCAAATCTACTTAATGGTCCGATATATTTTAAATTAAGCCGAGTATGATCAACCTGAGACAAATTCCCTGCCAGATTATTATCCCCTTTAAAATCGGGTACCCAGCATTCTTGATATTTTGAAATGATCCTTTGGTGTATTTTCGATGTAAAAAAGCTTGTCAGGCCAGATAAAACATTAACCTGATGAGTAATATAAACCGAAGGAAGCTTTTCGGAAAATACCCCAAACCGGTTATCGGAAATAATTCCTGAAATCTGCTCTTTGTCAATAATCTTTTCTACCTCAAGTTTTTCCTTTTTTATGATCTTTTGAATCCTGGGGAGACTCAACAAAAGTTTAAATTTTAAATATTTTCCTTTTTTAGAATATTGAATATTGTAGGCAGGTAATTGATAATTTTTTAACTGCGGAAACTCTTTTTTTAGCAATGCTAGAGATTCTCCATCCCCTGCCAGCACAGGCTTAAACCCATGGTCAATTAAGGTATTAACTACCGGGACACAGCGTGTTGCATGGCCTAAACCCCAGTTTAACGGAGCAACAAGGATCTTTTTTGATCCAGAATTTTTTGTATCGATCTTAGCAGAATTAATTATTAGAATCTTCCAGCCTTTATTTATCGGACCAAACGGCAAGTTCATTTCCATCCGGATCTTTAAAATGAAATCTTTGTCCACCCGGAAAAGAAAAAACATCTTTAGTTATTTTTCCACCTGACCTGATTATTTTATTTTTAACAGATTTTAAATCAGAATGATATAACACGATCAGCGCTCCATTTACAATAACAGTATTGGTTTTAGCAAATCCTCCCTGTACACCACTTTCAGAAAAACTGCAATAATCGGGCCCGTAATCAACAAAAGTCCAGCCAAAAACACTCGTGTAAAACTCTTTTATCGCACTCAGATCATGAGCCTGGAATTCAATATAATTGATATGATTATGAACCCACTGCATAATTTAAACTTATATTTTTTTACAAATCAAAACCAATATCTTTTCTAAAGTTCATTTGATCAAAATCGATCTTTTCAATACTCTGATAAGATTGTTTTAATGCTTCTTTAAAATCTTTTCCAAACGAAGTTACCGATAATACTCTTCCACCGTTAGAAATAACTTGATCATCCTTCAAATCAGTTCCTGCGTGAAAAACAATGGAATCTTTAACCTGATCAAGTCCGGAGATCAACTTCCCCCGTTCATAGCTGGCAGGATATCCACCCGACACCAGCATTACTGTAGCTGCCGATCTTTCATCGGTCTCAAGGTTAAACTGATCCAGTTTTTTATCAGCTACGGCTGTAAGAAGATCAGCAAGATCTGATTTAATCCTTGGAATAACCACTTCGGTTTCAGGGTCTCCCATTCTAACATTGTATTCGATTACATAAGGCTCACCATTCACTTTGATCAGTCCTATAAAAATAAACCCAACATACGGAATACCGTCTTTTTTAAGTCCTTCAACCGTAGGTTTAATAATTCTGCTCTCTACTTTTTCTAAAAATTCAGCATTGGCAAATGGCACCGGAGAAACGGCTCCCATTCCGCCGGTATTCAAACCCTGGTCACCTTCACCTATACGTTTGTAATCTTTTGCATTGGGCAGGATGACATAATTTTCACCATCCGTAAGTACAAAGGAGCTCATTTCAATACCATCGAGAAAATCCTCAATAACTACTTTTGCACTTGCCTCTCCAAATTTATGATGAGAAAGCATTTCTTTTAATTCCTTTTTAGCTTCTTCCAGATCGTTAAGGATAAGAACCCCTTTTCCACCTGCCAGGCCATCGGCTTTTAAAACATAAGGCGGTGTTAAGTACTCTAAAAATTGGTAGGCTTCATGGAGTTTATCTTCGGTAAAGCTTTGATATCTTGCCGTGGGAATATCATGTCTTTTCATAAATTCCTTAGCAAACTCTTTACTTCCTTCCAGTAGTGCAGCCTCGCTTTGCGGACCGATAACCGGTATTGATTTTAATTCATCGTCTTCGAGAAAAAAATCGTGGATTCCGTTTACCAAAGGATCCTCCGGACCAACAACAACCATTTGGACTTTGCTGGTTAGAACTGCATTTTTGACCTCAGAAAAATCATTTGGATTTATTTTCAGATTGGTACCATAATTCATTGTTCCTGCATTTCCCGGAGCAACAAAAACTTTTTCAACTTTTTTACTTTGTGCCAGTTTCCATGCCAGTGCACTTTCTCTTCCACCCGAACCTAATATTAGTATATTCATTTTAGTATGCTTTATCTTCTCCTTTAAAAATATTAATAATTGTAAACCAAATAATCTTCAAATCTAAAAAAAATGACCAGTTTTCAATATAAAAAATATCCAGTTTTACCCTATTCTCCATATCCTCATTTTTTTCAACTTCTCCTCTGTAACCTCTTACCTGCGCCAGCCCTGTTATACCCGGTTTTACAAAATGTCTGACCATAAATTTATCTACCAGTTTTGAGTATTTCTCTGTCTGACTCAGCATATGAGGCCTGGGGCCTACCACACTCATATCACCAACCAGAACATTAAAGAACTGAGGCAATTCATCTATACTCGTTTTGCGCAAGAATTTACCCATTTTTGTTACCCGGTTATCACCTCTTACCGCCTGAATCTTTTCAGATTCATCATTGATATACATCGATCTGTATTTATAGCATATAAATCTTTCTCCGTTAAGTCCGTCCCGTTTCTGTTTAAAGAAAAGAGGACCTTTTGACTCTATCTTGATCAGGATATACATCAGGGACGTTAACCATGAAAGAACAAAAATAATCATGAACAATGCAAAAACAACGTCAAAAGTACGTTTTAAAAACTGATTGATATTATCGTCTATAGGAATTTTTCTCAACGAAAGAACGGGAATATAATCGAAATATTCAATTTCTGTTTTGGTGGTATAGGCATCTCTGGCATCGGGCAATAATTTTAAGACCTTCAGATTATTATCGGCAAACTGAACAAAAGAATCGATCTGTTCTCTGGAAAGATCTTCAATAGAGCAATAAATCTGGTCAACAATATTATTTTTCATAAAAGAAAATGAATCTTCTACACTGCCCAGAAAAGTTTCATTCTTTTCGTTCTTATCACTAAAAAACCCCAGAATATTATACCCCAGTTCAGGATGTTCATTGATATACCGGGTAATCTTTTTAGTTGATTTATTATTTCCAATGATGATTATATTTCTGAAATTCCCCCCCTTTGCTCTGTATTTTTGTAATGCGAAAAGATAAAAACTTCTGAAAAGACCGATTAGAATAAAGATTACAGCCAGCAATTTCAGGTGATATAGCACATCGATGGTCTGCCCGGTCAATGTAAAAAAAGCAAAATATATAAAAGTGAAAATAATGATCTGCAAAAGAAGCTGAGAGAAGATATCGGCATTTTTATGAAAACGGTTAAAGTTATAAAACTCTAAATGATAAGAAACTATCAACCAACTCAGATTAATATACAAAAGGAACAACAAATTGAAATAAGATGCTCCCAACCCAAAATAGAGGGTCAGATTAATAATAATCAGATTGACTATTATTGAAATAGGTTTGATGTATATGGAGTAGCGTTTGTTCAAGCAAATACTTTTATCAAATATAATACTCTTTTATAAATTGTACTAAACTGAAAATGTAATAATTCTTTTTTTAAAGTTTTATAATAGATGTGATAATTATATTTATTTTTACGAACGAAAAGAAAATATGAGCTCAAAAAGGATAATTGAAAAACTTTTTTCAATAGTAAAAAAAGAAGATGCTGAAATAAAATACGATTTCAGTTTTCGTGAATTCTCTTCCATCTTATTTGATAAAGGTTATGCAGCTATAAGAGGCTTTTTCTTTGTAAAACTTTTTTTAAAAAAGAGTAAAGGGATTGTCTTCGCAGCAAAAGGTTCCAAGATACAGTTTGGCCATAAAATAAGTGTTGGAAGCGGATTCAATATGATGGAGTATGCTACTTTGAATGCACTAAGTTATAATGGTGTAGAAATTGGCAATAATTTTACACTTGGAAAATATGCCATTATTGAATGTACAGGGGTTTTAAGAAATGTGGGGAATTCTCTAAAAATTGGTCATAATGTAGGAATCAATCATTATTGTTTTATCGGAGTTAGAGGTAACATTGTTATTGGTGATAATGTTATCTTTGGGCCACGGGTAAGCATTTTTTCTGAAAACCATGTTTTTAAAAATTTAAAAATTCCTATAAAAAATCAGGGGGTAATTAAAAAGGATACTTATATCGGAAATGATGTATGGATTGGCGCCAGTGTTTCTATAATGCCCGGAGTTAAAATAGGAAATGGATGTGTTATTGCTGCCGGATCTGTAGTTACTAAAGATATTCCTGACTATTCAGTAGTTGCCGGTGTTCCGGCACAAATTATCAAAAATAGAAAAGCTTAGAGTTTGAACAAAGTCAAAATGCCTTCAGATATTTCCATCATTACAACCTACAGGTGTAATATGGCCTGTAAAATGTGTAATATATGGAAGAATCCAACTGACCGAAAGAAAGAGATTACTCCCAAAGAACTCGAAATGCTTCCTAATTTTAAATTTGTTAATATAACTGGAGGGGAGCCATTTACAAGAACTGATCTGGAGGATATTGTAGAAGTAATGTTCAGGAAAAGTAAAAGAATTGTTATATCTACAGCCGGATGGCATACGGATAAAATTTTAAAACTCGCCAAACGTTTTCCAAACATCGGAATAAGAGTCAGCCTGGAAGGACTGGAAGAAATAAACGATGAGCTGAGAGGTAGAAAATCCGGATTTCAAAGAGGTTTAAACACCTTGAAGGGACTTAAGGAAATGGGAATAAAGGATATTGGGTTTGGTATAACGGTTTCAAATAAAAATTCCGGAGACATGCTCAAATTATACGAACTGAGCAAAGAGTTGAAAATGGAATTTGCAACTGCTACTTTTCATAATTCTTTTTATTTTCATAAAGATGATAATTTTGTAACTGATAAAGATATTGTTATAAAAGATTTTGAAACATTGATTGATAATCTTTTAAAAGAAAATAATCCTAAAAGTTGGTTTAGAGCATTTTTTAATTTGGGCCTGATCAATTATATTAAAGGAGGTAAACGTATGTTGCCTTGTGAAGCAGGATCAGTTAATTTTTTTATTGAACCTTATGGTGATGTCTATCCTTGTAATGGATTAGAAGATAAATACTGGAAAGAAAGTATGGGAAATATTCGTGATTTTGATACTTTTGAGGAATTATGGTTTGGAGAACAGGCCCAAAAGGTAAGAAACTTGGTCAGGACGTGTCCTAAGAACTGCTGGATGGTAGGTACAGCGGCTCCTGTAATGAAAAAATATATTCAACATCCGGTAAAATGGGTGGTTAAGAACAAAATAAGGAGTATGATGGGGAAACCCGTTTCAAAAGATGTAATTCCTTATTACAATGTTGGACAAGATCCGAAACAAGGAGATCTTAGATTAAAGGAAGAATGAAAATAATTGTTCTTGGTACAAGAGGTATTCCTAATATTCAGGGCGGTGTGGAAACACATTGCGAAGAATTATATCCAAGGCTTGTCATTCTTGGTCATGATATTACACTCATTACCAGAACTCCTTATGTAAAGGATAAAAATGTCAAGAATTACAAAGGAGTTAAACTAAAGCGTCTTTACGCACCTAAAACAAAAACTTTTGAAGCAATCACTCATACTTTTCTGGGTGTTATCTATGCAGCTTACAAACAACCCGATTATCTACACATACATACTGTTGGTCCGATGTTATTAACTCCTTTGGCCAAAATATTAGGGTTAAAAGTAATTGTAACTAATCACGGACCAGATTATAACAGGCAAAAATGGGGTAAAACAGCTAAAAGCATTATCAAACTGGGAGAAAAACTGGGCACTAAATATGCCGATAAAGTCATTGTGATCTCTAAAGTAATTGATACTATCCTAAAAAATAAATATCACCGAAATGATGCAGAATTGATCTATAATGGCGTTGTAAAGCCTGTCAAATCAGAAAAAACAGATTATATTGAAACTTTAGGTTTAAAAAATCAAGATTACATTATTGCTGTAGGACGATTTGTAAAAGAAAAAGGATTTTTAGATCTTATTAAAGCGTATTCAAAAATTAAAACAGAAATAAAACTGGTTCTTGTGGGTGATGCTGATCATGAAAATGCTTATAGCAGATCTTTAAAAAAACAGGCAAAAGAAAGTGGTGTTATTTTAACAGGTTTTTTAAATGGTGAAAAATTAAATCAAATTTACACACATGCAAAACTATTTGTTCTCCCCTCGTACCATGAAGGATTACCAATATCTTTACTGGAAGCAATGAGTTATGACCTGGATATATTGGTTAGTAATATTCCTGCAAATCTTGAAGTGAAACTCGATAAGGATGATTTTTTTAAAGTTGGTGATATTCAAGAATTATCGGAATCATTAAAAAGGAAACTTTCAACGACAAGTAAAAGAGATTTCTCTAAACTGATTGAAAAAAAATATAACTGGGACCATATTGCACAAAAATTTTCTAACTTTTTAGTCAGTTAGATTGGCCTTAATAAAAATCTTTTCCATTTCATTGGCTATAGAAGAGTTTGTCGAACATCCATGTCCCTCACAAGGTTCCATATAAAGTACTTTCTTTTGATTATTTATCAGGTTGTATAATTGGACAGCTCCTTCAGGGGGTGTGATATTATCGGTTTCCTCTGTGCGGATAAAAACCGGAACTTGTATTTTATTGGCAAAGTTTAAAAGATCAAAATAAGATAAGGTGTTTTTGAGTTTAAAATAATCAATTTGATCTTCTTTGGCTTTATGGAGAAATATTTTCATGGGCCATTCTTTTTTGTTGTAATTTTGTATATTAGTTAAAAAGGGAAAATTGGCTACACATAAACTTACCTTTTTATTCAAAGCGGCCGCAACCACAGATAGAGTTCCTCCCTGACTCCCACCTGTTACAACAATTTGATCATTACTTTTCTTATTCAGTGAAATAAAATCAACCGCTCTTACGGCATCCATATAAGCTCCGCGATAAATATAATTTTCATTTTTCTCAACTCCTTCCGTAACATACTCTTTGGGTTTGATCTGTTCGTTACTCAGCCCCTGACCTCTGATATCCACCAGCATATTGATAAATCCTTTTTCTTTTAAAAACCAAAGATGAGCAATCTTATTCTTATTAAAATTAAGCTCCCCTAAACCTGAAAATCTAATTTTAACAGGAAATTTTCCATTTCCCAAGGGCTCTGAGACCCAAGTATAGAAATCAATATCTTGAAAAGATCGGATCTTATAAAGGTTCATCCTTTTCCCTTCAATAATACTGTCTTTGGATACTTTTTCAATCTCGAGGGGCGTTTGATTCAGTTCAGCTATGGTTTGCTCCCAAAAATCATCAAAATCTGAAGGTTTTATATCCTGCTTATTTTGGCAGGATACTATAGTAAACAGCAACAGTATGGATATAAAAGATAGATACCTCATTTTATATGTTTAAAGTTATTAATAAATAATAAAGGTAAAAAAACACTGTATAACTGTACTCCGTATTGTCTGTTTAAAATACTCTCGGTTAATGCAAACAGGGAGATGATAGTAAAAATAATGATTGCAAATTTGTTTTGTTTTGAAATCCATACAAGCTGAATCAAAAAAGACACAATCATAATTAATAATCCGATATAACCGTTTGTAATAAAGAAATCCATAACCTGGCTGTGCGGATCATATCCATATAGACCCTTTCTGTTTTCTTTAAAAAAATAAGGATCTTCTTTCACTTTATAGTAATCTCCAATTCCTATACCAAAAAGTTGATTTTCTGAATCATTAACTACTTTCAGTGCATTATTCCAAAGTTTCAATCGAGGAGAATTATGATACGTTAAACTCATTTTAAATTTAGACTGAATACTCTTATTAATTCCTATAAATACTACTGAAAAGACCAATAGAAAAATAAAAAGCATCAGTGAATTTTTTCTGTTTAAGTTTTGAGTCCCATAAATTAAAACAATAGAAAATAACAGAATATATGCCAGGCGGGAAGTGGAAAGTATTATTCCGATTATTAATAATACTCCGATTAAAATATTTAATGTTTTATTGGAAAATAGTTTAAATTCAATAACTGAAACCAAAGTTATCAGTAAATAAATCCCAAAATAAGGATGTTGGATAGGTGTTATAAAGTATGTAAAATCCGGTTGAAGTAAAATACCCTCTCCAATAAAATTAGTGGCTTTGAACAAAGTAAATAAACTGGCGGCTGATGCTAAAATTGTAAAAATAAGAAAGCCTCTTATTATATTTTTATTTTTAAATTCTGTAAATATGACTATAAATGGTAAAATAAGAATTGGAATCCGTAAACGTACTGATCTCATACCATTGCTTATATCATTCGAGTGAAGAACGGAAAAGATCGTAAGTACAAATGGTACAATCAACAGGAGAAATACAAAAATGTTTTTCTTTTGAAAATTTAAATAAATGCTCTTCTTAACCCATCCCAAAATAAAAGCAAAAATAGCGAGTCCCATAAAAATATTGGACAAGGCTATAGAAAAAAAGATCATTCCCATATACAGGAACAAAAATGTAAGTATGATCAATTCGAAATTTATATGTTTAATCTCTCTTTTCATTCTTCCAATACCTGTTGGTACACTTTAATGATTTTTGAAATATGAATATCCTTTTGTAAATTTTCCCGGTAAAAGACGCCAATATTTTGTTTTAACTGATCTGTATCTATTTGATCAATTTTTAAAAATTGTTCTTTGAGTTTATTAAGATCTTTAAAATTTAATAAAAACCCGGTTTGTTCATGCTTGATCAGATCTTTAAAACCGCTGTGATTAGAAGCAATAACCGGCGTTCCATAGGTAAACGCTTCAATAACCGTCATCGGGCAATTCTCATACCATTTGGAAGGCTGAATTACATATCTGGCTCCAGAAACGTAATTAAATAAGTCTTCACCAAATTTAGATCCTAAAAACTGAATATTATCTATATTTTCTATGTTCTTTTTAAGTACATTTTCCAATTCTCCTTTTCCAATAATCATTAGTTGTAAGGGCAACTCTTTAAATACTTCTGTCAATTCCAAAATTCCTTTCTCATTAGAAATACGGCCATAATAAAGATAATAATTTCCTTTATTATCTGAAACATCCTTTAGCTTTTCGGTAAAATTTGGTATGATCTCAAATGGTTTGTTTTTAAGCCTTTTTTGAATCAAACCAGCTAAAAAATGACTCGGGGAAATAAATTGATCAATATATTTTTCGTAATAACTAAGTCGGTGATAATAATGACTCTCTGCTGCTCCTATCAAACTTTTAGAGAATGATCCGTCAAAACATCTGTCATTGATACAGTTAAAGAAACTACCCGATACGCATTTTGTACAAACTGTATCCTTTTGAAAATTATAGAGTCTGTGGTACGGACAAACCATTTGACTATCGTGAATGGTTTGTACTATTTTTATTCCTCGTTTTTTTATCTCCGGCAATATACTCGGGGTAAGCTGAAAATTATAATTATGTAAATGCACAAGGTCAGGTTGGAAAGCATCGAGTATTATTGAAATTCTTTTTTTGTTCTCGGAAGAGTATATGGTATGCCAGGCTTGAGCTAGTTTAGTGGAATGAGTTCTTTTATGATAAGAAACATTCTTTGCAAAAGAATTATAAGTATCCTTAACTATATTTTTATTATCCTGCATTCCCCAGTATTCAATATCTATTCCTTTATCCTCCAATGCTTTCGATAGCTGGAACATATAGGTCTCCGCCCCTCCTTTAGGATATAGGAATTTATTGATTAGAAGTATTCGCATAAAATTTATTATAAATTAAGAATGTCGAT
>JANTGS010000029.1 GCA_024762795.1 Flavobacteriaceae bacterium
AAAAGTGCTGCCATAAGAAGAGAAAAAGCCTTAAAATCCAGTAGAGGAAGAGCTTTTATAAGGCTAGAGATTCTACCTTTTTATAAATTTCAGTTGGCTCCCGCTACTAAGTTAAAGCTTCTTTCTTTGAGAAGCTTTTTTTATACAACAATTTTTAAACCTTCTTAAGAAAAAAACCATATCAATTTTCAAACAATTTCATCCTAATATTAAAACCTGCGAAAAAACGCATACTTATCTCTTCTCTTAATTTATAATTACTATATTTATCACTCATAAATTTAAATACTCTTTAATCCTTTCTTTTATGACTGATTACGGATTTCTTTCTATATTACCTCCTATAATTGCTATCATACTGGCACTTAAAACCAAGCAGGTTTACATCGCTTTACTCTTTGGAATTTGGTTTTCATGGGTAATAATGAACGACTGGAATTTTTTTGACGGCACCATTGCTACCATTGAGGCTCTGGTAGATGTTTTTAAATCGCCCGGAAATACAAGAACGATTATGTTCTCAGCTCTGGTTGGAGCTCTTTTACTTTTTATTCAATATTCAAAAGGGGTGGAAGGTTTTGTAAACAGGATCAACAATCTCATTGTAAAACTCGAAATTCAGCAAAAAGGAAGAAGCAGGGTGATTGTTCAATTACTGGCACAGTTAACCGGAATCATGCTTTTTGTGGAAACCAGCATTAGTGCTTTGACCACAGGAACACTTTATCGTCCTATTTTTGACCGCCTAAAGATCCCCCGTGAAAAACTGGCCTATATTGCCGATTCAAGTTCGGCTCCTTCAGCAATTTTGATTCCTTTTAATGCCTGGGGAGCTTTTATTATGGGTTTACTGATCACGCAGGGAATCGAACACCCATTCCCAACCATGCTGGAATCCATTGCATTTAACTTTTACCCCATCATTGCCATTCTAATGGTAAGTTTTATCATTATTTCAAAAAAAGATTTTGGCCCTATGGTAAAAGCTGAAAAAAGAGTAAGGGAGACCGGAAAACTTCATGATGACAATTCAAAACCCATGATCTCAGATGCAATAACCTCACTTAAACCTAAAGAAGGTGTTACAGCTCATGCGTATAATATGATCATTCCTCTGGCTACCATGGTATTAATGATGCCGGTAAATCTCGCTTTTACTGGATGGGACAAAGTTGAAGGATCCCATTCTTTCTTCGATCATTTCTTTCATGCCATAGGTAAAGGATCCGGTTCATCTGCCGTATTATATTCGGTGCTTTTAGCCATCTTCGTTGCCATGATTCTTTATCGTTCACAGGGAATTATGAGAACCAAAGAAATGGTTGACCTGACGCTAAAAGGGATCAGTGAATTGATGCCTCTGGCTCTTTTAATGATGCTGGCATTTGGTATAAGTTCGGCTTGTAATCAACTGGGAACCGGAGTCTTTGTGGCCAATTGGTCAAAAGACTGGCTATCACCACAATTTTTACCCGCTATTATCTTTGCTATAAGTGCTTTTATCGCCTTTTCCACCGGAACCTCCTGGGGAACTTTTGCCATCATGATGGCTATTTCAGTACCCATGGCAGAAGCTCATGGTGCCAATCTTTTTCTGGTAATAGGTGCAACCTTAGGTGGAGGTGTTTTTGGTGATCATTGTTCTCCAATTTCCGATACCACCATTATTTCCTCTATGGCTTCAGCTAGTGACCATATAGACCACGTAAAAACACAATTACCTTATGCCTTGGTTGGGGGAACAATTGCCTTTTTAATGTATCTGGCCTTAGGTTTCCTCATGTGACCTTTACCGGACAGGCTTTTAATGCCCCGATTGTTTTTTTTAACCTAACTTTGCGGTATCAAAATTACAATTATGGCACATAAAGCAGGTTATGTAAATATTATTGGAAATCCCAATGTTGGTAAATCTACCTTAATGAATGTTTTGATAGGAGAAAAATTATCTATCATCACTTCAAAAGCTCAGACTACACGGCACCGGATCCTTGGAATTGTAAACGGAGACGATTTTCAGATCCTTTTTTCAGATACTCCCGGTATTATCAAACCGGCCTATGAATTACAGGAATCGATGATGGATTTTGTAAAATCGGCCTTTGAAGATGCTGATGTACTGTTATTTATGGTTGAAGTAGGTGAAAAAGAACTAAAGGATACGGCTTTTTTTGATAAACTGAAAACTACAAAAACACCTGTGATCCTGCTTATCAATAAGATCGATCTTTCCAATCAGAAAGAAGTGGAAGATAAGATCGCTTTCTGGCAAAAAGAATTACCCAACTCCATTATTTATCCTATCTCTGCCCTGAATAATTTTAATATTGAAAATGTTCTGCATAAGATCATAGAACTTCTACCGGAATCACCCCCATATTTCCCTAAGGATCAACTTACCGATAAACCAGAAAGGTTCTTTGTAAACGAAACCATTCGCGAAAAGATCCTGATGAACTACAAAAAGGAAATTCCTTATGCTGTGGAGATCGAAACGGAAGAATTTTTTGAAGATGAAAAGATTATTCGTATCCGCTCTGTGATCATGGTTGAAAGAGAAACCCAAAAAGGAATTATTATCGGACATAAAGGATCTGCCCTAAAACGGGTTGGAACAGAAGCTCGAAAAGACCTTGAAAAATTCTTTGATAAAAAGATTTTCTTAGAACTTTATGTTAAAGTAAATAAAGACTGGAGAAAGAACAACAACCAACTAAAACGTTTTGGTTACAAAGAATAATTTGTATCTATTCCGGTTATTTTTTCGTTAAAGATGTGTTCTTTATTGTGATTACTTGATTTTTTTACTATTTTTAAACAAACTACTAAAAAAATCATGAGATCAATTTTAACTAAAGATGCTTTTGAAGATGTCTTCAGACGCATAGACACGCTCGAAAATACAATGAAACCTCAATGGGGAAAGATGAACACTTCGCAAATGCTGGCACATTGTCAGGAACCTTTAAAAATTGCTTTGGGAGTAACAGAAGAAGTTAAAGAGCCTCTAATTAAAAAAATGATCATGAGCCTTTTTAAGAAAAAACTCTATGATGATTCTGAATGGAAAAGAAATCTGCCAACAACAGATCAGTTTAGGATTACTGATGAACGTGATTTTAAAGAGGAAAAGGAAAAATTAATTTCTTTGATCTCTGCATTTTACAATTCAAAAGATCAGAGAAAGTGGCCGAAACATCCGGTTTTTGGCAAACTTACCAAAGAACAATGGGGTAAAATGCAATACAAACATCTTAACCATCATTTGAGTCAGTTTGGTGTATAGATCATAAACTGTTTACATGCCCAGCATACGCCTGCCATCTTCTGATACCATTTCGGTATTCCATGGCGGGTCAAATACCACCACAACATTTGTTGTAAAATCAGGATATTTTTTCTTAATAGTTTCCTTAATCCCTGAGACAATAGTATCTCCCAGCGGACAGGAAGGTGTGGAAAAAGTAAGATCAATATCGATGGTCTTGTCTCCATCGTATTTCAGCTCGTAGATCAGGCCGAGATCAACAATATTAACCTCGATTTCAGGATCCATCACATTTTTTAATAATTCAAGAACTTCCAGTTCAAAATTTGTTATCTCTTCATTAATCATGACTATAATTTTTTTTAATCTGATGGAAAATTATTTTAAACACATTAATATTATACAAAACAGCAACAGTCAGTAATAAATAGCTCCCTATCCTTACCAGCCAGATCTGATCAAGCAACAATCCCATGATCATAAAAACAATAAAAAAGAGATAGATCAACAATTGCAGATCAGCAATCTTTTCTGAATACAATTCCCGGGGCATAGGGGTTTTTGTCTTACCTACAAGTGCCTGATATTTTTCTAGCCAGATGATAAAAGGAAGCGTTTTATAGGTTTGTCCCAAGATAATGGTTGTGATCAATCCGAAGATTATGGTAAAACCGTAAAGACTTGTTGTTCTTAACAACAGCATTGAATCCATCCCACGGCCAAAGAAAATGATCAGGCTTATAATCACCGGCAAAAAAATACTCAACACTGAGATCATAGTATGTTTCATACCGATATCCAATACTTTTCTTATCCGTTTTTTATACGAATCATAAACATAAGAGATAAAAAAATAGATCCCTGTAACTATTGACAGCCAAAATATGGGTGTTATTTTTTCAAAATGAATAAAAAGCCAGTTTACTGCCATCGCCAGCAAACCCATATTGATAAAATAATAGGATCTTACAAGTTTTTTATCATCGAGCTGATGCGAAACCATAAACATCGGCATTAAAACTGAACCCACTCCAATGATGAGCATTAAAAACCATCCTATAAGCCCTATACTGGCGTGAATCTTTAAATAATGTAAATGTGCCTCTGTAAAAAAATTATATTTAAAATTAAAGGCGATCAATGTACCTATTAATTCCGTTACCGATAACCAACCTACCGCTGTAATTACAAATCTTGAGGATATATTTTTCTTTTTGGAATCTTTATATGATAGGATGACATTTACCACAAATAACAAAAGTGAAACGAACATAAAAAGTGCCGCGTTGGGCAATAAACCGGTATAATCAGTTATCCAAAAAGCATAGGTTAAAAGCAAAACACCCAACCCTGCCATCCAGAAAGTAAATTTAGCCAGCTTTTCACTGAACAATGAAGTTTCAAAAACTACCGGGATCAGTTGATACAGTGCTCCAAAAACGATCATGGTGGCCCAACCCAGAACAGCCATATGTGTAATCGCTATCATCTTACCATCAAAATAAGGGCCGAGTAGTGTTGTATCAGCAAGAATGATCATTACCGAAAGCACCAGTAAAGCTAAGGACCCAAAAATAAAATGAGGCTTCACCACACTGGGATGCGGAGCATTATTTGAACTTAAGCCATTCATTATTTTCCTTCTTTCTTATAAATGAGTAAAACTGTATTGTTACAATCGATCTCTTTGTAAAGGATCTCAAAATTACGTTGTTCAAGTTCGGGCAGTAGAAACTGAGGGATCTTTTTATGCTCCACATAAAGAGCTTCTCCCTCTTTTAAAGTTTCAATTTCTTTTAAGATGGTAACCATAGGTTCAGGCATTTCCAACTCCCTGACATCAATTTGCCTGATATGACCATCAAATCGTGAAAGTTCCTCTTCAAAACTTTTTTTACTCTTTTTAACTATCTTTTCAACCTCATCATCCACCCACTGCGAATTATTTTTCCTGAAATAAGTTACTACGGTAGCATCATCCGGTCGCTCTGTCCATGATTCATAACCTTTTGCCTGCAGTTTCCTGATCAATGGAATCGGCTCAAAAGTATTGATGATCTTTAAAGTTTCGTCATCTTTAAGAACTTTTACCGTTTTCATAATGATATCAAAAGGATCTTTACCCGAATCGAGTGTGGGGCGGACATCGAGAAAAACCATTTTATCCTTTTCAGGAATTTCCTGTTTTACATGCTTTTTTGTATGTATTTGTTCCTCACTCTTTACCTGATCAATATTTCCCTCAAATTCAAAACCGATTTTCTTTAGTTTATCCAGTAACACATCTATTGATACCCCTCCTACTTTTGCTGCATCCGCAATAGTGACACGAGGTGCCAGCACTTTTCTCAAAATAGGATTTCTTAGCTTTTTAAAATTCTTATTGATCGATGCAATTACTTCAATTGTATCCTTATTCTCATTTATAAGTGTAGATATGCGGGTATTTTTATTGATCTTCATTTTCAATCCTTTTTGATTTGGGTGGACAAAAGTAAGGATTTATCATCAATTTAGAATGATTTTAAATAAAGAAAAATCAATGTTGACAATAATGATAAAGATATTCTTAAAACAATCGTTCAAGCCTCTGCAATTTTACAAAGACCACCGGATATCCAAAATTTGACCTAAGCAGTTTCTATTCAGGTTTTACAGCTTTGAATAATCTTCTAATTTATTCGAGGTTCTTCCTGCTCTTTTGGATCAGCTCCATATTTGTTTTCACCAACATCCCCCGGTGTTACTGCGAGAAAGATATTGTATATAGGGATTAAGAAAAACCAGCCGCTTTTTCCTATATCATGCATTCTTCTAACTCCTACTGCCAGAGCAGGAATAAGTACTGCAAAAGCATAAATGGTATTGATCAAACCATAACCTGTTTCAGGATTATACAAACCAAAAGTAACATCAATCATTGATGCCAATACTGAATTTAGAAAATTAAACAACACAAAATACCAGTATTCACTTCTACGTGCCCTGCCCGTAAAGACTGCATATTTTCTTAAAACCTCTAAATACCAGTTCATAAATTTCTTTTTTAATCCTTGTTCCCTTAAATCTTGGGCAATTATCGAAATAGTTTCATCAGATCAATTCTTAAAAACTATCGTTCCAGATCATAGACCGTTAATGAATAGTCTATTTTAAACCATCTTCTAAACATTGAAAGTGTCCGGTTTTGTGGCCAAAGATTTTCATCAATAATCCAATTCTCTAATTCTCTTTCAAAAATTTCTTCATAATGATTCTCTAACCATTCCTCCGGTCCAATATATTCATCATTAACCAGATAAACACTGTTGGAATCCATAAAAAATTCATATTCATATTCATCTGAATTCTTCCTTGCCCAATCTGTAAAAGGTTTTCTTGGCTTTATGATAATGGCGTTTCTATCAAGTATCTCATCATCTTCATCCATTTCATCCAGCATATCCTCCATCATTTTCATAAAATCGTTATAATCTCCTATTGAAACATCTAAAAAATGACTACCATTTTCAGAGCCTAATTCAAATCCTAAGATAAATTTATCAAATTGAGAATATCGCTCATTTTTATATTTGATCATTCTGTCAAACAATCCTTTAGCTCCTTCCAGTTGCCCGGAAGGATTCATAATTTCCTGATAAGCTCCTTCAGGAAGAATTTTTTTTACATTTGCCAGATTCCAGGCCTGTATTGCAAATTGTATCACATCCTCCTTATCAAATTCAGATGGAAAATTTTTATTAAATTTTTGTGCAAATTCATTAATAAGAACTGAATAATTATCTCCAGTCAACTGTATTACTTTTTTATCTTTTTTTGACATATCTTTTTATCTTACAAGTTTTTTAACTTCATTTAGATCCAGTCCGCCATAATTACCCGAACTCATAAATAAAAGAGCCGTATTGGTAAGATCCCGGGAAAACAAGAAATCTTTAAATGCTATCGGATCAGTATATATGATCAGATCATCTCTTTTAAAAGCTGTTGCGATCTGTTCCTTTGAAATGGGTTTTAATTTTTTTATTTCTACGGCATGAGGTGAATAAAAAACCACTGCTTCATCAGCAGCCTCTAAAGCATTCTGATAAAGATTTAAAAAATCGGCATTCAAACTACTGTAGGTATGCAGTTCCAGACAGGCGAGTACTTTTTTATCCCCAAATTGTTCTTTAACGGCATTGGTGGTCGCTTTTACCTTAGAGGGAGAATGGGCAAAATCTTTAAAAATAATTGAACTCTTTCCTTCAGCCAGCTTTTCCAAGCGTTTACTTGCCCCTTTAAAAGTGGAAATGGCTTCGTAAAATTCTTCCTCTCCAATACCGATACTCTGACAAACCAGTTTTGCTCCGGCCAGGTTTTGCAAATTATGTTTTCCAAAAACCTGTAAAGGAATCTTTCCTTCATCAGAATCCAGCATTACCACTCCGTTTTCAATGGCATAATCCGGTGTTCGATAAGGTTCTTTTTTAATCGTATTCTCTGTTTTTTTAACAATTTTCTTTACCTCCTCATCTTCTTCATTATACACCAGAATTCCTCCGGGAACCATCGTATCAATAAAGATTTTGAACTGAAGAACATAATTCTCAAAAGTTGGAAAAACATTCATATGATCCCAAGCAATTCCGCTAAGCAAAGCTATATTGGCTCTATACAAATGAAATTTTGGCCGGCGATCTATAGGTGAGGATAAATATTCATCTCCTTCAATGATCATAAACTCGTTATCATCAGTAAGGTGAACCATGCGATCAAAACCTTCCAGTTGTGCTCCTACCATATAATCCACCGGAAAATCATGGTAATCCAGTACATGCAATATCATAGAGGTAATGGTGGTTTTTCCATGCGAGCCTCCAATAACCACACGGGTTTTATTCTTGGAATGTTCGTACAGGAACTCAGGATAGGAATAGATATTCAATCCAAGATCCTGTGCCTTTAAAAGTTCTGGATTGTCTGCTTTGGCATGCATCCCTAAAATAACCGCATCTAAATCTTTGGTGATCTTTTCCGGAAACCAGCCAAAAGCTTCAGGTAACAAATCTTTTTCTGCAAGCCTGGACCTGGAAGGTTCAAAAATATCATCATCACTTCCGGTAATGGTATCTCCCTTTTCATTTAAGGTCAGGGCTAAATTATGCATGGCACTGCCGCCGATGGCAATAAAATGTATGTTCATGGCTCAATTTTTGATTGTTGTAAAAATACAATATAAATCCATACATTTAATCGATTTTATGATACCATTTTTTTAAATGAAAAAACTCTTACTTACTCTGATCTTTACAATGCTTTATTCTCAAACCAATGCTCAAAAAGCTGATTACAAGGAATACTGGAAAAAAGTAGAAAATTTTGAATTAAAGGAACTGCCTCAATCTGCTTTAGCAGAAGTTGAGAAGATCTATAATCTGGCAATAAAAGAATCCAATGAGGAACAGATTATCAAAACCCTGATCTATCGGTCTAAATTCACGCTGGAATTACAGGAAGATGCTCAGCTAAAAACAGTTAACGACCTGAAAAAGGAGATCAGATCATCCAAATTTCCCGGAAAGAATTTTCTGGAAAGTATTCTGGCCGATCTCTACTGGCAGTACTTTCAACAGAACCGATATAAATTTTACAACCGGACAAAAACAGAACAGAAAGTTGATCCTGTAGATTTCAGAACCTGGGATCTGCAAACTCTTTTTGAAGAAGTACATCAACATTATCAGAACTCACTAAAAGCTCCTGAAAAATTACAAAAAATATCTGTTCGTAACTATTCTGAGATCCTGATCCTTGAAGAAGATTCCCGTATTTACCGTCCTTCTTTATACGATTTTCTTGCACACAGAACCCTGAATTTTTACAAATCTGATGAGCAAAATATCCAGAATCCAACTTATAAATTCTCTTTGGAGGATCCTGATCTTTTAAAGAAAAATGAAGTTTTTTTACAAACAACATTAGCTTCAAAAGACACTCTTTCTCAGGAATTAAATGCAATTTATTTATATAAAGACCTGACCCGATTCCATTTAAAGGATAAAGAACCATACGCCTTGATCGATCTCACTTTAGAACGACTTAATTACATTAAGAATCATTTAATCTCTGATGAAAAGGAGAAGATCTATCTAGCCACTCTAAAAGAACTGAAAGAAGAGTTCAAATTGCATCCGGCCTCTGCCGAAATTACCTGGAATATTGCCAAACTTTACGATCATGAAGCAAACTCCTATCAACCCATAAAGTATACCGAAGATCAGTTTAAACGACAGGATGCTCTGGAATTATGTGAAGAAGCAATAAGGAATTTCCCAAAAGCAAAAGGTACTGAAAAATGCAGAGTTCTTATTGAGAGTATAAAACAACAAAAACTAAATATCACTATTGAAAAATATATTTCTGTAAATACGGCATCCAGAGCCCTGATCAGTTACAGAAATCTCAACCGGTTGTATTTCAACATCTTTAAAGTGACCCGCTCACAGAAAGGTCAGTTTGAAAAATTAAGTTCCGATTCGTTAAGGCTTGCTTTTATAAGGGACCTGAATCCGGAAAAACAATGGATCTCCCCGTTAAAAAATGAGAAAGATTATCAGCAACACAGCACTGAGGTTCTGATCCCGGAATTGAATTCCGGCACTTATCTTATTCTTGCCCGGGAAAAAGAAAAAACCGATACAAATATGTTGTATGCGCAACATTTTTTTCAGGTAACCGATCTTTCTTTGGTAAATATTAATGATCCTGATGAAGAAATATGGCAGGTGATCAACAGAAATAATGGTAAACCGATAAAAAATGCCAAAGTTCATGCAAAAAGCAGTCAGCGTTATGCAAACAGATCAAGAATGATCGATCAGGTGTTCTATTCTGATAAAAACGGCCTCATCCGATTTGAAAAGAAAAATTATAACGATGTATATTTTACGATCAGCTATAAAAATGAACAGACTGTTTTTGGCGATTATTATATCTATAAATACAATTACCAAAAGGATCCTACAGAAAAAATTCATGCTAAAGCCTTTCTTTTTACCGACAGAAGTATTTATCGTCCCGGGCAGACAGTATTTTTTAAAGGGATTTTAATTCAAAAAAATAATGACAGATCAGAAGTGATTTCTAATGAAGAAGTTACCGTTACACTCTACGATGTAAATAATGAAGAGGTTAAAGAACTGGAATTAACCACCAATGAATTCGGATCTTTCAGCGGAGAATTTATTTTACCGCCGGGCGGATTAACAGGAGAATTTCTGATCGAAGTGGATGAAGGTAATGCCGACAACAAGTTCTACGATAAGATTGAAGAATTTGAGATGTCGGAAACCTATATTTCAGTAGAAGAATACAAAAGGCCGAAATTTGAAACCAAATTCAATCCCGTTACAGAGAGTTTTCAATTGAATGACAGTATTAAAGTTACCGGTAAAGCAATTTCTTTTTCAGGGGCTCAGGTAACCGGAGCTCAGGTAAAGTACAGGGTGGTCAGAACTGAGAACATTCCTTCGATCTATCACTATGATCCTCAGCCTCAGCCTTCTTCTGAGCAGGAGATTACACACGGAGAGACCCTAACAGATGCTGCCGGAAATTATAACATAGAGTTTAAGGCCATTCCCGACCTAAAGATCAGCAAAGATCTAAAACCCGTATTTAACTATAAGGTCTATGCTGATGTTACCGACATCAATGGTGAAACACACAGTACAGAAACTACTGTACGAGTAGCTTACCATTTGCTGGAAGCAGAAATAGACATCGCTCAAAATATTAATAAAGATCAAAATGATCATAAAATATCGGTTACTGCCAAAAATCTGAATGGAGAATTTGTTCCTACAACCGGGCAGTTAAAGATCTACCGTTTAAAATCACCTGACAGAATTCTTAGAAAGAGTCCGAGGAATGCGCCTGATTATCCCGGCTTTACCGAAGAGGAGTTCAAAAAGCTCTTCCCTCATGATGCCTGGCAGGAAGAAAACAATCCGGATAAATGGGAAAAGGGACCTTTGGTTTTTGAAAAGGAGATCTCTACCGAAACCACAAAAGAAGTAATTCTTAAAAACACAAAAAAATGGAAATCGGGAAAATATATAGCAACTTTTAGCTGTACCGACCGGTTGCAGCAAAAAATTGAAAGTGAACGAAAATTCAATATGTACAGCCATTCGAAGAAAGACATTTCGAAAGAACAACTTATTCGTGTTACTGCCAACAAACCTTCATATCAGGCAGGAGAAAAAGCAGTTATTCTACTTTCAGCCCCTGCCAAAGATCTTTTTGTCACCTTGAGTATTGAAAAAGATCACAAAATAATTAAGCGCAGGATCATCCATCTTTCAAATGAGAGCAAGGATATTGAAGTTCCTGTAAATCATAATGATACCAGTGGTTTTGCCATTCTATATCATACTGCCTTTTACAACAGCTTTAAAACGGGAAATTTAAATATTTCAGTTCCTTATCCCGAAAATGAACTTCAGATCACCACACAGACTTTTAAAGATAGGATCCAGCCGGGCAGTGAACAACAGTGGAGCTTTCAAATTACCGGTGATGAAAAAGACAAGATAACCGCAGAAGTCCTGGCCTCGATGTATGATGCTTCTCTCGATCAGTTTAAAATGCATCAATGGAATTTTACCCCCGTTACAAATTATATTTATCGATCTTACAACAAAGCAACAGCAGGAAAAAGTTTTGGCACAATTGCTCTTAATACAAGAAATGTAAAACGCTATTTTTCCTACTACAAAAATCAGAAATACGACCACCTGAACTGGTTCGGATTTAGTTTTAACAACAACCGGTGGACCAAACAACGCTATCTGAATGGCCTGGTTGATAAATATACCAAACCGGAGATTAGTTCAAAAGATGATCAAAACCTTACTAAAGGATATATTTTTGGTGTTGTACATGATGAAACAGATGTTTTGCCGGGTGTAAATGTAATTGTAAAAGGAACAAACATAGGAGTTCAAACAGATTTTGACGGAAAGTTTAAGATCAAGTCCAAAAAGGGAGATGTACTCATCTTTAGTTTTGTCGGGATGAAGACACTAAAATTAAAGGTGAAAAAAGACAATACCTACAGGGTTAAAATGGTTTCTGATAACAATTCTTTAGATGAGGTGGTAGTAACTGCATATGGAATATCCAAACAAAAATCATCTATTGAAATTGAGGAAGTAGCTGAGTATGAAGATGTATCATTTGCTTTGGCAGGCAAAGTTGCGGGAGTAGAAATCTCTCCTGCAAAACGAAAAGGTCAATTTAATGATCTTGAAAACGATGTAAATATTCCTCCACCTCATCCTTCAATGGAAAAAATAGAAACATCACTAACAAATATAAAAGCACGCACTAACTTCAATGAAACAGCATTTTTCTACCCGGATCTTAAAACCGATAAGGATGGAAATATCCATTTTAATTTTACCATTCCGGAGGCTTTGACCCGATGGAAACTGCAATTGCTGGCGCATACCAAAGATCTTAGAACCGGTTATAAACAATTCAGCACTATTACACAAAAAGATCTGATGGTGGTTCCGAATGTTCCCCGTTTTTTACGCGAAACAGATACGATTGTGATCTCTTCAAAAATCACCAATCTAACCGGTCAGAGATTGAACGGAACGGCTCAGATCCAACTTACCGATGCCTTGACCGGTAATGATATTACACAACAACTTCTGGTTAAAAATAACCAGAACAAAGATTTTTCAACCGATGCAAAAAACAGCAGCACTGTAAACTGGAAGCTGTTTATCCCGAAAGGCACACAAGCTGTGCAATACCGCATCGTTGCTAAAGCAGGAAGTTTTAGTGATGGAGAACAAAATATTTTACCGGTTCTTTCCAACAGAATGCTGGTTACTGAAACCATGACCCTACAAATCAGAGGAAATGAGAAAAAAACCTTTACGCTTGATAAACTGAAAAACAACACTTCTAAAACACTTACCAATCATAAACTTACTTTAGAGATCACTTCCAATCCGGTTTGGGTGGCCCTCCAGGCAATGCCTTACCTGATGGAATTTCCACATGAATGCTCCGAGCAGATCTTTTCAAGATTTTTTGCCAATACTCTCGCTGCTTACCTGATGAATTCCAATCCGAAGATCGAACAGGTCTTTAATCAATGGCGGTCTTCTGATGCACTGATCTCCAATCTGGAAAAGAATCAGGAGTTGAAATCTATTCTTATTCAGGAAACGCCCTGGCTGCGCGATGCACAAAGTGAAACAGAACAGAAAAAACGACTAGCATTGCTTTTTGATCTGAACAAAATGAAAAACGAACAGGAAAAAGCTTTGGGCAAATTGAAACAAATGCAAAGAAACGACGGAGGGTTTCCATGGTTTAGCGGCGGACGATATGCCAACAGAAATATTACACAACATATCATCATCGGATTTGGAAAACTGAACAGAATTATAGGGAAAGATCACAAACTTTCACCGAAGAATTATTCTGAACTGCTTCAAAAAAGTATTTCTTTCTTAGATAAAGAGATCCTGAAAGATTACAATAGATTGATTACTTCTGCTAAAGAACGTTATAAAAAAGAGGAGGAGATCCAAGCCTATCTCAAAGAAAACCATACCGGTAATTTCCAGATCCAGTATTTGTATATGAGAAGTTTCTTTGCCGATCATCCTTTGGATAAAAAAAACCAGCAAGCCGCTGATTATTACAGAAATCAAAGTTATGCTTACTGGACAAGTTACAAACTTTACACCCGCGGACTGATTGCAATTACCGCAAAAAAGAAGGGTGATAAAAAGATTGCAGAAGACATTTACAGATCTCTGGAAGAAAAATCGATCACCAATGAAGAAATGGGAATGTATTGGAAAGAAAATCAACCCAGCTGGTATTGGTATCAGTCGCCTGTACAAACACAAACTACCATGATCGAAGTGTTCTATGAAATGGGAGCTGATGACAAAACCATCGATAATTTAAAATTATGGCTGCTTAAGAATAAGCAAACCAACAGCTGGAAAACCACCAAAGCCACCACCAATGCCATCTATGCACTTCTCACCACGGGTTCCGACTGGCTTTCGGAAAATGAAATGGTAAAAGTAAAAATCGGAGATAAAAATTTAGACCCGATGCAACTGGAAGAATCAAAACCGGAAGCCGGTACAGGATATTTTAAAATCTCCTGGAATGATTCCGATATTCAACCTGAAATGGCTGAGATCACACTTGAAAAAGAATCGAAAGGAGTAGCTTTTGGCGGACTCTACTGGCAATATTTTGAAGACCTCGACAAGATCACTTCAGCGAAGACCGGAATAAAAATAACCAAAGAACTGTTCTTAAAGAAAAATACTGATGAAGGCCTGAGACTTATTAAAATTAATAAGAACTCTAAATTAAAACCCGGCGATCTGATCAAAGTGAGAATTGAGATCAAATCCGACAGGGAAATGGAATTTATCCATTTAAAAGATATGCGTGCCAGTGGTTTGGAACCTGTAAACACACTTTCCGGGTATAAATATCAGGACAATCTATACTACTACGAAAGCACAAAGGATGCCAGCACCAATTTCTTTATCGACCGTTTGCCCAAAGGCGTATTTGTATTTGAATACGATCTGAGAGTAAACAATCAGGGGAACTTTAGTAATGGCATTACTACGATGCAAAGTATGTATGCCCCTGAATTCAGCAGTCACAGTAAAGGAATTAGGGTAAAGATTGAAAAATGATAAAGATTGTAACCACCTCCCCTGCGGGAGAAGTAAGCGAAGAGGGATTAGTAAATTGAGTCAAAAGTTGTATAATTTTTAAATCCCCCTCCTTAGCGATAACGTTAAAGGAGGGAAACTTAAAATTCCACTCCTTAATCAGCATTAAAAGATAGGGTGGTTGTTTCCTTAAAGGAGTCAAGAGTTAGTTTTTATAAGAGAATTAAAAATACGTTACGAATCTTGCAGTTAAAAATAGTTGGTATTAAGAAAATTTAAGATTGCTTATAGCATAATGCTTAAAGCATTTTAAATGATGCTATCTTTTACTTTTTTAATGAATGGTAAAACACAAAACAACAAACAAATATACAACAAACAGCTTAGTTTGATGCAAATGGAATAAGTTTAGCCCTGACAAAATTTTAAATTATCTCAATTTAGTTTAAACTTTAATTTCTCTTCTGAAAGATCATCCAGCAATTCTTTACAGATATCTACTTTGGTATTTCTGCTGGGCATGGTGATCTTAACTTTTTCTTCAAGGTCGTAAACCAGAAAATTTAAATTTTTATCACCTTTATGCTTTTTGGTTATTTTTTTTAAAGAATCTACTTTTTTGTTATCCAGGCCGGCAATATCGATCTGAACTGTAATTTTTTTAGACATTTTTTCCATCACATCTTGAAGTAACTGCATATTGATAAACTGTATCCTTACATCTCCGTCCCGCCAGGCCCTGCTCAGTTTGGTTTTAACGTACAGAAACGAATTCATCACAAGAAAATGTCTGTATTTCAAATATTCCTCATTAAAGATTTTAAACTCGTATGAATCCTTAAAATCTTCCAGCGTAAACAAAGCCCAGCCTTTTCCATTCTTACTTATTCGGTGCTGAACATCAGTTAAAATACCTCCAAAAGTTAATTCTCTACCTTCAAGCTGTTGCAGATCCTTTAATATATCGAGTTCAGCATTACAAAAATTATCCATTTCGGTTTTGTAATCGTCAAGCGGATGACCCGATATATAAAACCCGATCACTTCTTTTTCCTTAGCCAGTTTTTCCATCACATTCCAGGGTTCACACTCCGGAATAACAAGCTCTTCAAATTGTACTTCTGAAGTTTCCCCAAACAATGAAACCTGAGATGAATTTTTACTTTCCTGATATTTATTCCCGTAACGGATCGCCTTTTCGATAATGCTCAATCCTTTTTCATCAAGATTATAATACTGTGCCCGGTGCTCCGGAAAGGAGTCAAAAGCACCTGCCAGAACCAGTCCGTCAATAGCTTTTTTATTGGCTGCTCTCAGATCAATTCTTTTGGTAAGATCAAAGATCGATTTATAATTCCCACCATTTTTCCGTTCTTCAACTATGGCTTCTACAGCCCCTGCTCCTACTCCTTTGATAGCCCCCATTCCAAAACGAATTGCGCCATCCTTATTTACTGCAAATTTATAATAGGATTCATTGATATCCGGACCTAAAACCTCAATACCCGCACGTTTACATTCTTCCATAAAAAAAGTAACCTGCTTGATATCGTTCATATTATTGCTCAACACCGCAGCCATATATTCTGCAGGGTAATGGGCTTTTAAATAGGCTGTCTGATAAGCGATAAAGGCGTAACAGGTAGAATGAGATTTGTTAAAAGCGTAAGCAGCAAAAGCTTCCCAGTCTTTCCAGATCTTTTCAAGTACTTCCTCAGGATGATCGTTCTTTTTCCCCCCTTCTATAAATTTAGGTTTAAGTTTTTCCAGCAGTGCAAAGATCTTTTTACCCATAGCCTTTCTCAACATATCCGCCTCACCTTTGGTAAATCCGGCCAGTTTTTGAGATAAAAGCATCACCTGCTCCTGATAAACCGTAATTCCGTAGGTTTCTTTAAGATATTCTTCCATTTCGGGAAGATCATAAGTAATTTCTTCACGACCGTGTTTCCGGTCGATAAAAGAAGGAATATACTCCATAGGCCCCGGACGATAAAGAGCATTCATCGCAATAAGATCTGCAAATTCAGTTGGCTTTAAAGCCTTCATATGCTTTTGCATCCCGGGAGATTCGTACTGAAAGATCCCAACAGTTTCTCCCCGCTGGAACAATTCATAGGTTTTTTCATCGTCAAGGGGAAAATCATCAGGCACGAGTTCTTTTCCTTGTAAAGCCTTGATGATCTTTATCGTATCTTTGATCAGCGTTAGTGTTTTCAGTCCGAGAAAATCCATTTTCAGCAATCCGGCATCTTCCACCACATGATTATCGTACTGAGTAACGAACATATCGGTTCCTTTTGCTGTTGCCACAGGAATCAGATTGGTAATATCTTCCGGTGTAATGATCACCCCACAGGCGTGTGTACCTGTATTTCTAACCGAACCCTCCAAAGCCCTGGCCTGAAGAATCGTTTCGGCATCAATACCTTCACTTTCGGCTATCTTTTTTAGTTCATTTATCTTTTCCTTCTCTTCGGTACGGAGTCCGCCAACTTTTGATTTACTCTTTTCATCACTGCCAAAGATATTTTTCAGCTTAATATTGGGAATCAGTTTTGCAATTCTATCGGCATCCTGTAAAGGCAGATCCAAAACCCTGGCGGTATCGCGAATAGATGATTTTGCAGCCATGGTACCGTAAGTGATGATCTGTGCTACCTGATTAGAACCGTATTTTTCTATCACATAATCGATCACACGCTGACGCCCTTCATCATCAAAATCGATATCTATATCCGGCATGGAAACCCGGTCAGGATTTAAGAAACGCTCAAAAAGCAGATCGTATTTGATTGGATCTATATTGGTGATCTTTAAACAATAGGCCACAACTGAACCCGCAGCAGAGCCTCTTCCCGGCCCAACGGAAACACCCATTTTACGGGCTTCTCGAATAAAATCTTCCACAATAAGGAAATATCCGGGATAGCCGGTATTTTCAATGATCTTCAATTCAAAATCAAGCCTTTCCCTGATGGCATCCGTAAGTTCAGGATACCTTTCTTTTGCCCCTTCATAGGTCAAATGTCGGAGGAAAGCATTTTCTCCTCTTTTACCACCATCCACCTCGTCTTCAGGATGAGCAAACTCTTCCGGGATATTAAATTTTGGCAGAAGAACACCACGGGAAAGCCTGTAGATCTCAACTTTATCTACAATCTCCTGTATATTGATAACCGACTCCGGATGATCTCTAAACAGTTCTTTCATTTGCTCCTGAGTCTTAAAATAATACTCATCATTGGGCAAACCATAACGGAAACCTCTTCCTCTTCCCTTTGGAGTATCGATCTTTTCTCCTTCCTTTACACACAATAAAATATCGTGAGATTTGGCATCTTCATTTTCAATGTAAAAAGTATTGTTGGTGGCCACTACTTTTACCTGATGCCTTTTAGATAAACTCAGTAAAACCTCATTGACATGTTTTTCATTTTCCTGTCCGTGATCATTCAACTCCAGATAAAAATCATCAGCAAATTCATTCTTCCACCAGATTAGAGCCTCCTCCGCCTGTTTTTCACCAATATTTAAAATCTTACTCGGTATTTCCCCATACATATTACCACTAAGAACGATCAGATCCTCTTTATACCTTTTTAATACTTCCCTGTCGATGCGCGGCACATAATAAAATCCATCGATATAGGCAATGGAAGCCATCTTTGCCAGATTGTGGTATCCGTTTTTGTTTTTAGCCAGCAATACTACCTGATATCCATTGTCTTTATGAGTTCGGTCCAGATGATTCTCACAAATATTGAATTCGCATCCCACAATAGGTTTCACAGGATTTTCAGCATTCTCATTATGCTTTAAAGCCTCCTTAACAAACACAAAAGCCCCCATCATATTTCCAATATCGGTTAGGGCTACAGCAGGCATGCTATCTTTAGAAGCCGCATTAATCAGGTCGGAAATTGCGGCAGTAGATTGTAAAATAGAAAATTGCGAATGGTTATGAAGATGTGAAAAAGCTACATTTTTCAGGTCGACCTGACCTTTTTTATCTTCCTTTCCGTGATGTGTTTTAGAAAGTTTTTCTTTTAATTTTTTACTTTCTTTTTTAAGATTTTTATGCTTTAGACCGGCCGTTGGAATAATATGCGGATTTACCTCAATAAATCTTTCAAAATAATCTTCTTCAGCCTGGAGTTCTTTTAACGAATATTTCTTTTTTCTGATGAGTTCGAAAAAACACCGGGTAGTTGCTTCCACATCGGCTGTAGCATTATGAGCTTCTACAAAAGGCTCTCCAAATAATTTTTCATGCAATTCTGTTAAAGTGGGTAATTTAAATTTACCTCCTTTACCCCCGGGAATCATACAAAGTCCGGCAGTTTTTTCAGTACAGGTGTCCAGTACCGGCAGCTCAGTCAATGGAGAATCTATACCCGAACGATAGAACTCACTCCCCATAATGTTGATATCGAAATTCAGATTTTGACCCACAATAAATTTCGTCTTAGCCAGTGCCTTATTAAAAAGACTGAGCACTTCGTCAAGATCTTTTCCCTGTTCATCAGCTAACTGAGTAGAAATTCCATGAATTTGCTCAGCATCATACGGAATATTATAACCTTTAGGTTTGATCAGAAAATCCTGATGTTCAATAAGTTTACCCATATCATCATGCAACTGCCAGGCAAGTTGTACACATCTGGGCCAGTTATCAACATCTGTAATGGGTGCGTTCCATTTTTTAGGCAAACCAGTGGTTTCTGTATCGAAAATTAAATACATTCAGGAGTGATTTATTAAGTAAAATTGAAAGTCTAAATATATATATTTTGAAGGTTCATCTCTATGAAAACTTATCATTTTTTTCAACAGGACAATTGCCTGAATTGTGTGAAAGGCCCTTCATTTTCAGAAAATTTTGAACATTAAGTATTTACGCAGATGATCTATACTAAAGAACAGGAAAAGAGGATCAAATTATAATATCAAAAATCTGAGAATAAATTGTTTAGAATCAAAAAAATATTATTAATTTTGCGCCCTGCTTCGAGTAAGTAGAATTTAAATTAATAATCTTGGTCGTGTACCAAAAAATTTAACAAATTATGCCAGTTAAAATCAGATTACAAAGACACGGAAAAAAAGGTAAACCATTCTATTGGGTGGTAGCTGCTGATGTTCGTGCAAAAAGAGACGGAAAAATGTTGGAAAAATTAGGAACCTATAATCCTAATACAAATCCGGCAACTATCGATCTAAATGTTGATGCTGCTGTAAAGTGGTTACAAGACGGAGCCCAGCCTACTGATACAGCGAAAGCCATTTTATCTTACAGAGGTGTTTTACTTAAAAAACATTTATTGGGTGGTGTTGCCAAAGGCGCTTTAACCGAAGAGCAGGCTGAAGAAAAATTTAAAGCCTGGACTGAAGAAAAAGAAGCTAAGATCCAGAAAAAGATCGATGATCTTGCAAAGATTAAAGAAGATGCAAAAGCTAAGATCCTGAAAGTAGAAAAAGAGATCAGCGATGCTCGTAAATCAGTTGCTGATGAAGCTGAAAATGCTGCTATCAAAGCTGCTGCCGATGCAAAAGCTGCTGCTGAAAAAGCAAAAGAGATTGTTGAAGAGGAAGCTCCTCAAACCATTGACGATGTTGTTGAGCAAGCAAAAGAAGAAGAAAAATAGACATTATTTTTTTATAACTTTGGAACCTGGTAATTTTTTACCAGGTTTTTTTATGTTTTAAATTATGCTAAAAGAAGAATGTTTTTATCTGGGAAGAGTAGTAAAAAAGTACAGCTTTAAAGGGGAAGTAATTATCAAACTCGATACAGATGAACCCGAACTTTATCAGGATCTTGAATATGTTTATCTGGAAATCGGGAAAAGTCTGATCCCTTATTTTATCAAAAAAAGTATTCTGCAAAAGTTCAATCAATTACGTGTTGATTTTGAAGATGTTACCCATGAAATTGATGCAGACAATATTTTAAAGACCGATGTTTATCTGCCTCTCGAATTTTTACCCAAACTTACAGGAAACCAATTTTATTTTCATGAAGTGATCGGTTTTGTTTTAGAAGATGTGAATTTCGGTGTGGTTGGAAAGATCAAAGCAATCAATGACAAAACAGCCCAGGCTCTGTTTATCGTTGAAAAAGATGATAAAGAAATTCTTATACCAATGGTTGATGATTTTATCAAAAAGATAGACCGTAAAAATAAAAAGGTGATAGTAAACACCCCAAAAGGACTGATAGAAATGTATTTGTAAATAAACCCTTAAAAATTCTTAATTTTACCCTTTTCTAAAACTAACCTCCTGACAGAGCAGGAATAATTAAGAATTTTTAACTTTTCTTCCTTTGGGATTGAGGTCAAAAAAGAGAAAAATTCTCTTTAAATTGGAAATATTCCAAATCTTGATTCTTATTTGTTATTAATGTTAAATTTTCAATTTTAAATCCTAAATCTTATACCCATTGAACTCAAAACCCTTTCAATTTAAAGAATTTACCATACAGCAAGACAAAACTGCTATGAAAGTGGGTACCGATGGTGTATTACTGGGAGCTTGGACAGATCTTAATGGGAAACCAGATTCTATTTTAGATATTGGCACGGGTACAGGACTTATAGCTTTACAGCTTGCTCAAAGATGTGATGCCCCAACTATAGATGCACTGGAAATTGAATCCAATGCCTATGAACAGGCAGTTGAGAATTTTGAAAACAGCGACTGGAGCGACAGGCTTTTTTGCTATCACGCTTCTTTACAGAAATTTTCTGATGAGATCGATGAAAAATATGATCTGATCATTTCCAATCCGCCTTTTCACAAGGATACATTTAAAAATCCGGAAGAAAAAAGAGCCATGGCAAGGCATACTTTAAGCCTGAGTTTTACCGAATTACTTTCCGCAACAGCGAAACTATTATCAGACAAGGGAAACTGTGCTTTTATCATACCCCATAAAGAAGAATCCTCCTTTTTAGAAATTGCCAAAAAATTTAATCTGTATCCTCAAAAGATCACAAGAGTGAAAGGAAATATTACTGCTCCTTTTAAAAGAAGTCTGCTCCAACTCAGTTTTGACAAAGTACAGATTCTTACAGAGGAACTCATTATAGAAAAAAAGAGACATTTCTATACCGAAGATTATACAGATCTGGTAAAGGATTTTTATTTAAAGATGTAGATTTTTATACTTTAAATTATTAAGAATCAAAATAATGTTATTCCAGATTAAACGGATTATACCCAAGATATTTTACTCTTTTTTCCTTAAAGTTTATACCATAACTCTTCAGTTCCTTTAAAATAGGTTCGTAAACTTCTTTTATTATTGGCAACTGAACTCCGGGTGTTTTAATTTCACCATTCAATATTTTCAAAGTAGCGATAGCCACAGGCAAACCCACAGTTTTTGCCATAGCCGTATAGGTTTGATCATCACCAATGACCACCATATTAGATTCGATCTGTTTCTTTTCTCCATTGAGTTCATAACCAAATTTATGATACATCACGATCATATCCTTATCCTCCGGTTCGAGTGTCCATTTCTCCATCAGGATCTTTTGCAAGATCTGCGCAGGTGTAGCATCTTTAAGCCCTACTTTTTTATTAGGGTTAAAAATATCCAGTTCCAGAAGTTTATCCCATAAAATATCGTCCTGATCTATTTTCTGACAGTGGCGTAATTTTAATTCTACAGAATCATTGGGTTTATAGGGTAAAAATGAATTGGTAAATTCACGATAACTCATATCTTCAGAACCCTCCATCACATAGGTATCATCCGTCATACCCAGTTGCACAAAAACATTCCAGGCTCTGGAAAAACCTACCCTCCTGATGGTTCCTCTGTACAAGGTCAAAACATCATCCAAACCATATATTTCACGGTATTTCAAGGAGTCTCGGTTGGCCAGCGCTTCAAATCTTCCATAGTCTTCAACTTCAAGAAATTCAGTTCTTCGGAATAATTTCTGATAAGGAATATATTTATATTTTCCTTCCTGAATAAATTTAGCTACACCTCCTTGGCCTGCAACCACTACATTTCTCGGATTCCAGGTAAATTTATAATTCCACAGATTGTTATCACTTTCAGGAGCTACAAGTCCGCCGGTAAAAGATTCGAACAATAACATCTTTCCACCTTTATCTTTGATCCGGTCAATCACCTGCATAGCACTCATATGGTCAATCCCCGGGTCGAGCCCGATCTCATTCATAAATACCAATCCTTTTTTCTTTACTTCTTCATCTAAAGCCATCAGATCTTCAGAAATATAAGAGGCTGTTACAAGACTTTTCCCAAATTCTATACAATCTTTTGCCACTTCTAAATGAAACCTTGCCGGTAACATGGAGATCACTATAGAAGCATCTGAGATCATCTTTTTTCTTTCTTTTTCATTAAAAATATCTAAAAAAACAGCTTCTCCATTTTTATGATTTCCGAGTAATTTTTCAGCATTTTCAATTGAAATATCAGCAATAGTCAGTTTAAGATCTTCAGAATCGGATTTTTCTAACAGATAACGGATAAGTGACGAAGCAGATCTTCCTGCTCCAATGATCAATATATTTCGCACTAGGGTATATTTAAAATTAGCCGTACGAAAATACAAATAAAACCTGCACAAAAAAATATATTCACATATAAAACAAGCATTTTTTAATCCTAACCTGATAAGCATGGTATTATTTCTCTTCTTCAAAAAGGAATAAATTTAAACTTAAAAAATGATTTATGCCATTCTTGTTACTTAAGATTTTATTATCTTTGGTAGCTTAAGTTTAAAAATCATTTAATACCTGACTTTTATGAAAAATGTAAAAAAAGCATTGATTAATTCTTTAGACAATCTCGGAATCAAAGATGTTAAAGAAGTAATTTACAACCCTTCTTATGAGCAACTTTTCGAAGAAGAAATGAAGCCCGGACTGGAGGGATTTGAAAAAGGACAACTCACGGAGCTCGGTGCTGTAAATGTAATGACAGGAGAATTCACGGGAAGATCTCCAAAAGATAAATATATTGTTTATGATGATGTAACCAAGGATACTATTTGGTGGACTTCAGAACATGCTCCTAATGATAATAAACCCATCACACAGGAAATATGGAATGATAAAAAGGAGATTGTTCTAGACAGACTTTCGGGACAAAAACTTTATGTTGTTGACAGTTTTTGTGGAGCAAATAAAGATTCCCGTTTAAAAGTAAGATTTATAGTTGAAGTTGCCTGGCAAGCACATTTTGTTAAAAATATGTTTATCCGACCAACTGAAGAAGAACTTTTAAATTATGGTGAACCTGATTTTGTGGTGCTTAACGGATCTTTAACTTCTAACCATAAATGGGAAGATCATGGTTTGAATTCAGAAGTATTTACTGCTTTTAACCTTACCGATAAAATGCAGTTGATTGGTGGCACCTGGTATGGTGGAGAAATGAAGAAAGGTATTTTTGCCATGATGAATTATTATCTACCATTACGTGGTATGGCAGCTATGCATTGTTCTGCAAATAAAGGTAAAGATGGTGACGTAGCAATTTTCTTTGGATTATCGGGAACGGGTAAAACAACTTTATCTACCGATCCAAAACGCGAACTCATTGGAGATGATGAACACGGCTGGGATGATGAAGGTATCTTTAACTTTGAAGGTGGTTGTTATGCTAAAACCATCAATTTGGATAAAGAAGCCGAACCGGATATTTACGGTGCTATTAAAAAAGATGCTTTACTAGAAAATGTTACTGTTGACAAAAATGGTAAAATAGATTTTAGTGATGATTCGGTTACTCAAAATACAAGAGTTTCTTATCCTATTTATCATATCAAAAATATTGTAAAACCAGTATCAAAAGCAGGCCATGCTTCTAAAGTGATTTTCTTAACTGCAGATGCTTTTGGGGTTATGCCTCCTGTTGCAAAATTAACTCCCGAACAAACAAAGTATCATTTCTTATCAGGATTTACGGCTAAATTGGCCGGTACTGAAAGAGGTGTTACCGAACCCACTCCTACCTTCTCTGCCTGTTTTGGCGAAGCCTTCCTATCATTACACCCAACTAAATACGGAGAAGAACTGGTTAAAAAAATGAAAGAGCATGGCGCAACGGCCTATTTGGTAAATACAGGATGGAATGGAACCGGAAAAAGAATTTCTATACAGGATACCAGAGCAATTATCGATCGTATTTTAGATGGCTCTATTGAAAATGCAGAGAGTAAAATATTACCTGTTTTCAATTTGGAAATACCAACTTCATTAAAAGATGTAAATGATCATATTTTAGACCCGAGAAAAACTTATTCAAATCCTGATGAATGGTCAGAAAAAGCTACTAAACTAGGTAAATTATTTATCGATAATTTTAAGAAATATACAGATAATGAAGAAGGAAAGGCTTTGGTTTCTGCCGGACCTCAAATTTAATTTCTCTATCAATTATGTTTAAACCGGATGAATTGCTCATCCGGTTTTTTGTACCTAAAATTCAAATTCAAGTTGCACATTCATCACGGTCTGTTTCTTTTTAACCTCAGTATTCAAATTGGTTACCGAAATACCCAACAATCTAACAGATTCTTTCAGTTCCTCCTGATAAAGTAATTGTTTGACTGTATCCAAAAGGATCGACCGGTCTTTTACAAAATATGGCAAAGTTTTACTACGGGTTTGTGTTGAGAAATTACTGTATTTTATTTTTAAAGTAACTGTTTTTCCAGCAGTTTTAGATCTTAACAATCTGTTTTCAAGCTCTTCAGTAATTTTTTTCAGCCGTTCCATCATATAGACTTCTGAAGTGAGATTGGTACTAAAAGTATGCTCTGCTCCTACCGATTTCCTGATTCTGTCCGGCTTAACCTCACTTTTCTGAATTCCCCTTACGATCTGATAATAATGAGCTCCAGATTTGTTAAAATGTTTTATCAGAAAATCAAGTGATTTTTCTTTAAGTTCCTTTCCGGTAAAGATCCCAAGATTATACATTTTTGAAGCCGTTACCTTACCTACCCCATAAAATTTTTCGATAGGAAGTTGCTCTAAAAAAATAATCACTTCCTCCGGGGGAATCGTTTTTTGCCCGTTGGGCTTATTAATATCCGATGCCACTTTGGCTAAAAATTTATTTACTGAAATACCTGCGGAGGCTCTTAATCCGGTTTCCTGAAATATCCTTTCCCGTATCTCACGAGCCAGCAAACTTGCAGAAGGATGATTCTTTTTATTAACAGTTACATCGAGATAAGCTTCATCGAGACTTAAAGGCTCTACCAGATCTGTATATTCATAGAAAATCTTTTGAATTTGTTTTGAAATCTCCTTATAGCGATAAAACCTGTGCCTGACAAAAATAAGATCCGGACATTTCTTTTTGGCCAAAACTCCACTCATAGCCGACCGGACACCGAATTTTCTCGCTTCATAACTTGCAGCAGCCACAACACCTCTTATACCCCCTCCACCAACAGCTACCGGTTTCCCTCTCAGTTCAGAATGATCGAGCTGTTCCACAGAAGCAAAAAACGCATCCATATCAATATGAATGATCTTTTTTTGTATAACATCTTTCTCCACAGCTTAAAAATACAAATATCATTTGAGAAAATTCAATTCTTTCCGCTTTACGGGAAGAATTTACAAAGTAGTAGAAATACAAATGTTTTATTTTTCAATAATCACTTCTCTTTCTCTGCTGTTAACTCTCCTCACAGCATTCCCTTTTTTAAGCATCTTAACCGTATCTCTTATTTTTACTGGAATATTTCCAATTTTAGGAGGGATAAGAAAACCTTTCTTTTTAGCAATTTTATTATTCAGATATTTTTCATCATCGGAACCCGGTTTTACCAGATCTTTAAAATTATCAATCTTTCCGGTAGTATCAATTTCAAAACTAAATTCATACAAACAGGAATTATTGTCGATCAGATGCCCTTTTAATTTGGTGCTTTTCATAAATCCCGAAAAAATATGATGATGGTATAATTCTCTTAACTCCTCAATAGTTTTCTTGTCATTATAGAACTTTATTTGGGGCGGGCGTACTTTATCAATACTAAAAAACGTATCCGTATTACCAGAAAAAGCATAATTTACAGGATAGACCATCATCATAGAAACAATTTTACCTTCTTTTACCGCAGGTTTAAAATCGGCAATACCCTTAAAAACTGTGCTTGCGCTTTCTTTCAGCGTTTTATTGGAGGTTCTTACTGCTTTGACAATCAGTTTGCCGCTTTTATCAAAGATGAGATAAACTTTTACTTTTCCCTCAATAGGATGATTTTCTTCATCAAAAGGCAGGACAATTCTTTTAGCGATATAGCCATTTAGAGTATTTAAAAAACACTGTTTATTATGTCTGACATGAGAAGGACAATCTTTAAGCATCGGAGCTTCGTCAACATCTTTTAAATATAACAGATTCGTCTGAGCGTGAATTTCCAAGAAAAGAAAAAAGAAAAAAAGTAAGTTGACTTGTTTCATATCAGTTGATTTTAAAACTGATTAAAAGTAAAAAACAAGAGTGAAACACCAAAAGAAAAAGTTTATGATTTTTTATATCTGAGAAAGTAATCTAAGATCAGTTTTACAGATCTATCACTTGGCCATTTTGCATAAAAGGTATAAAACCTCAGTGCAAGCCCTAAACCTTTTAATAGGAATTGACCCAAGGGTCAAGGTGCCTGCAACACCGGCAAGGTGTGTTAAACCAAGATCCCGCTAGAAAAAAGCGGGATTAGTTCGACTAACCAAAAAATTGAAATTAATTTTTTAGAGTCTCACGAATAAAACAATGGCAATGCTATGTACAATTGAATTCTATTTTCTTATAATAGTTCTAAGATATCTTGAACTCTGGAACGCTTTTTATAATCCCTGTTAAAATGTCTCCATATAATTGTTCCATTGGTATCGATAACAAAAGTTGCGGGTACCGGTAAGATTTCAGAATCATCTGACTGAGCATTCTTCAGATCTGCTCCCAACAATGTATTATACACAAATCTCTGCACAGCTGTGGGTTTAAAATTAACATCAAAAGCTTTCATGATCTGATAATCCTTATCGTGTAAAACCGGAATCTCCACATGTGTTTTTTTAACAGTTTTCTTTATATAACTCTGATTTTCAGGTGTCACCAGTAAGATGCCGGCTCCTTTATCTTTTATTTTACCAAAATCTTTTTGTAATTTCTTTACATGGGGCATACAGATAGGGCACCATTGTCCGCGATAAAAAACAATAACTACTTTTCCTTTTTTTAACAGATCAGATAATTGAACTGTATTTCCATTCTGATCTTTGGCATTAAAATCTTTTACTTTTTCAC
>JANTGS010000030.1 GCA_024762795.1 Flavobacteriaceae bacterium
CGGTATATTCCTATTAGTGCACTTTTAGGAGATAATGTGGTCAATAGATCTGAAAATATGCCCTGGTATCAAAATGCACCACTTTTACATACTTTAGAAACTATACATATCACCAGTGATAATAATATGGTGGATGCACGTTTCCCCGTACAAACTGTTTTAAGACCGCAAAATGATCAATACAGAGATTACAGAGGTTATGCCGGAACCATTGCCGGAGGTATTTTCAGGGTAGGGGATGATATTAAAGTATTACCTTCCGGATTAGAATCGAAGATTAAATCAATTAATGTTTACGAAGAATTTGTCGATCAGGCCTTTGAAGGAATGAGCGTTGCCTTAACCCTTGAAGATGATATAGATGTAAGCAGAGGTGATATGATTGTAAAATCAAATAATATACCGGAAATTACTCAGGATCTTTCTGCAATGATCTGCTGGTTTAATGATGCTCCTGCAAGACCAAGAGCTAAGTATGTTCTGAAACATACTACAAATCAACCTAAAGCAATCATAAAAGAAGTTGAATACAAGATCAATATTGATACATTAAAGAGGATGGAAGACGATAAAGCCTTGAATATGAATGATATTTGTAAAGTTAAGTTGAGAACAACCGCTCCTGTGATGATGGATGAATATTCCCGAAACAGGAAGACGGGAAGTTTTATACTTATCGATGAGGCTACGAATGAAACGGTAGCGGCCGGAATGCTAACTTAAGTGGATGATCAGATGAATTAATAAAAGGTGACTTTGCGGTCACCTTTTGTGTTTTATAATGATCAATCTTAAATGGGTTATTAAAACCCGTAATAAACTCTTATATTTGCAAACTTTTAAAATTTAAAATATGAAAGCAGGAATTGTAGGTTTGCCCAACGTAGGTAAATCGACCTTATTTAATTGTTTGTCAAATGCAAAAGCACAGTCGGCTAACTTTCCTTTCTGTACCATTGAACCCAATTTGGGAGTGGTAAATGTGCCTGACAGTAGATTGGAAAAGCTGGAAGAATTGGTAAATCCGGAAAGGGTGATGCCGGCTACCGTTGAAATTGTCGATATTGCCGGTTTGGTAAAGGGAGCGAGCAAAGGAGAAGGGCTTGGAAACAAATTCCTGGCAAATATTCGTGAAACGGATGCTATTATTCATGTGCTTCGATGTTTCGATAACGACAATATTGTACATGTGGATACTACGATAGATCCAGTAAGAGATAAAGAAACCATCGATTTCGAACTTCAGTTAAAAGATCTGGAAACGGTTGAGAAACGACTTGAAAAAGTGAAACGTGCTGCCAGAACCGGAGATAAGGCTGCCATTAAAGAACTGGAGATCTTAACAAAACTTCAGGAAAATCTTGAGGCTGCCGTGTCGGTGAGAGCTATAGATTTTACCGAAAAAGAAAGAGAAGAATATATAAAAAATCTTCAGCTTCTAACAGATAAACCGGTATTGTATGTCTGTAATGTTGATGAGGCGTCAGCTGCCAACGGAAATGATTATGTGGAAGCTGTAAAAGAAAAAGTAAAAGATGAAGATGCCGAGGTTTTGATACTGGCAGTTGCTACAGAAGCTGATATTACCGAACTCGAAACATATGAAGAAAGACAAATGTTTCTTGATGATATGGGACTCGATGAAGCCGGTGTGTCTAAACTGATCCGGGCGGCCTATAAATTACTAAAACTTCAAACTTATTTTACAGCCGGAGTTAAAGAAGTTCGTGCATGGACCATTTATATCGGCGATACGGCTCCAAAAGCAGCGGGTGTAATTCATACCGATTTTGAAAAAGGATTTATCCGAGCAGAAGTAATAAAATATGATGATTTTATAAAATATGGTAGTGAAGTTAAAGTTCGGGAAGCCGGAAAATTAGCTGTAGAAGGTAAGGAATACATAGTACAGGACGGAGATATTATGAATTTCAGATTTAATGTGTAAATATTTAAAATTATCTTTTCAGGAAGAAAAAGTGATATGAAATTCGAGATAAAAGGCAAAGATCAACACAGCAAAGCAAGGGCAGCTACCATAACAACAGAACACGGAAAGATTCAAACACCAATTTTTATGCCGGTTGGTACTGCTGCATCTGTAAAAGGAGTTCATCAAACTGAATTAAAGGATGAGATCAATGCCGAGATCATACTTGGAAATACGTATCATCTGTATTTACGTCCGAAAACAGATATTCTGGAACAGGCCGGTGGTTTGCATAAATTTATGAATTGGGATCGTCCTATCTTAACAGATTCCGGTGGTTACCAGGTTTATTCGCTTTCCAATACCCGAAAGATCAAGGAGGAAGGGGTTAAATTTAAATCGCATATCGATGGCTCTGCCCATTTCTTTTCCCCTGAATTTTCTATGGCGATTCAAAGAAGTATAGGTGCTGATATCATCATGGCTTTTGATGAATGTACTCCTTATCCCTGCGATTACAATTATGCCAGGAATTCGATGCACATGACCCACCGCTGGTTAGACCGGTGTGTAGATTATCTTGCTGAAAACCCTGCTAAATACGGTTTTAAACAAACTTTATTTCCTATTGTTCAGGGAAGTACTTATAAAGATCTGCGAAAGCAGTCAGCTGAATATATTGCCGGAGTTGGAGCAGATGGAAATGCGATCGGGGGTTTGTCGGTAGGAGAGTCTGCTGAGGAAATGTACGAGATGACCGAGCTGGTCTGTAATATATTGCCGGAAGATAAACCCAGGTATTTGATGGGTGTGGGAACTCCGGTTAATATTTTGGAAAATATCGCTTTAGGTGTGGATATGTTCGATTGTGTGATGCCTACCCGAAATGCCAGAAATGGAATGTTATTTACTGCCCACGGTACCATTAATATTAAAAATAAAAAATGGGAAAATGATTTTTCTCCTATAGATGAAACAGCCATAACTTTTGTTGATACGATGTATTCAAAAGCATATTTGCGTCATCTTTTTGCTGCAAATGAATATCTTGGTAAGCAAATTGCTTCAATTCATAACTTAGGTTTTTATTTATGGTTGGTTCGTGAAGCAAGAAATCATATCTTAGCAGGAGATTTCCTTCAGTGGAAAAATTTAATGGTCAAACAAATGGATAAACGTTTGTAATATTTTTGAAGATACTCGATAAATACATATTAAAAAAATATTTCGTTTCTCTCTTTTTTACTTTATTGATATTGATTCCCATAGCAATAGCAATAGACGTTTCAGAAAAGGTGGATAAATTTATTAAAAATATCGATCTTACTTTTAGTGAGATCATTAATGATTATTACCTTAATTTTGTTATTTCCTATACCAATCAATTTTTACCGCTGGCACTTTTTATCTCGGTAATTTTATTTACCTCAAAACTCTCAGCCAATACCGAGATCATTGCGGTTCTTAGTTCGGGAATTTCCTATAAAAGATTTCTAAGACCTTATCTGATCGGCGCTTCCATAATTGCCGTTTTTTCTCTTTATTCCAATCATTTTATTGTTCCGAAATCCAATAAAACCTTTGAAGAGTTTTATGAGAAATATCTTAGAGGAAAGAAAAAATCAAAAACCTACGTCCGGAAGGTAAATTTACAATTAACCAATAATGATCTGGTTTATATCGGTAACTTTAATCTGAAAAATAATAATGGTTATTATTTTTCTTACGAACATTTTGATGGCAATAAGTTGAAATACAAATTGATAGGTCAAAGCATCAAATGGAATAAAGAAGACAGTACCTATCATATCAGTAATTTTAAAAAGCGCTATATAAAAGAGGGAAGAGATATTATTAAAACAGGAGTTAATTTTGATACGATCTTCGATTTTCTGCCTAAAGATCTGGTTTATGTAGATTACCTGGCCAAAGAAATGCAATCGCCTGAGTTGGCAGAACATATTGCAATCTCTGAAAAAAGAGGAGTTAAGAATTTGAATAATTATAAGGTAGAATTATCTAAAAGAACCAGTCTGCCTATTTCAGCTTTTATTCTGACTATTATTGCAGTTTCCCTGGCAAGTAAAAAAAGGCGGGGTGGTATTGGTGTAAGTCTGGCCATTGGAATATCTTTAATGTTTATATATGTCTTTTTCTTAAAAGTTTCTGAGGTATTGGGATCAGCTCCCGGATCTAATCCTCTGTTGATGGTTTGGTTGCCCAATATTATTTTTGGTATTCTTGCTTTTTTCCTTTTCAGGTATGCTAACAAATAAGCTTAAAAATCAGTTACATCTCCATTTTATAGTTTTTGTTTGGGGATTTACCGCCATCCTTGGAGCTTTGATCCACATTGATGCAATTCCATTGGTTTGGTACCGTGTGTTTTTGGCGGCTTTAAGCCTTTTTCTCTATTCTATAATTAAAGGGATTTCATTAAAAGTAGATGCTGCAGCAATTTTGAGATTTCTTCTCGGTGGAATTCTTATTGCATTGCACTGGGTTACTTTTTTTTATGCGATTAAGATCTCTACGGTCTCAACCACATTAATTACCATGTCCTCCTCGGCTATCTTTGTCGCTATTTTAGAACCTTTACTGAGTGAAAAGAAGTTTCAGGTCTATGAATTGTTGTTGGCAAGTATAGCTATAATAGGATTTGTTATCATATTTAAGGTGGAGCATATCTATGCTAAAGGAATGATCTATGCAATTATCTCTTCTGTTTTACTCGCCTTCTTTACTATTTTCAACAGTAAAAATATTGAAAAGTATAAAGCTGTACATATTGCTTTTTATGAATTGTTAATAGCTTTTCTCTTTTTAAGTATTGTGATTTATTTCAAAGAGGATATAACTGTTGATCAGTTAAGACTAAAAGATTTTGATTGGTTTTACCTGATCATTCTTGCATCGATTTGTACGGCCTATCCATTTGTGGTTGCCACCCGCTTGTTACAAAAAATGGGAACTTTCACCATTGTTCTAACCAATAACCTCGAACCTGTATACGGAATTATTCTGGCAGTGATTATTTTTGGAAATAAAGAACTGATGAGTCCGGCTTTCTATTTTGGGGCAGTTTTAATATTTTTGAGTGTTCTGGCCAATGCATTCTTAAAGATCAAAAAGAATTAATTTTACCAGTTAAATTGTTTTTAGGGCAAAGTTTTTATATTTGTAACCTTAATCAATAAATATATCGGTTTTATTTTGTGATATCATCGGTTACTATTCACTAATCATTTGAAAATGGAATATTTAGATTTTGAATTACCTATAAAGGAGCTGGAAGATCAATTAACCAAATGTCAACTTATTGGTGAGGAAAGTGATGTGGATGTAACAGAAACCTGCAAACAGATTGAAAAGAAACTGGAAAAGACTAAAAAGGAGATCTTTGAAAATCTGACTCCCTGGCAAAAAGTTCAGTTATCAAGGCATCCTTCAAGGCCTTACACCTTAGATTATATCAATAATCTTACTCAGGGTACATTTATCGAATTACATGGTGACCGTGGAGTAAGTGATGATAAAGCTATGATAGGTGGGCTTGGAAAAATTGGAGATCAATCGTTTATGTTTATTGGCCAGCAAAAAGGATTTAATACAAAAACACGTCAATACCGTAATTTTGGTATGGCGAACCCTGAAGGCTACAGAAAAGCACTTCGTTTGATGAAGCTGGCTGAAAAATTTGGTATTCCTGTTGTAACCTTGGTTGATACTCCTGGGGCGTATCCCGGGCTTGAAGCCGAAGAACGCGGACAGGGGGAAGCGATTGCCCGTAATATTTTTGAGATGAGCCGGTTAAAAACACCCATTATTACCGTTATTATTGGTGAAGGAGCTTCCGGTGGCGCTTTAGGGATTGGAGTTGGAGATGTGGTTTTGATGATGGAAAATACCTGGTACTCGGTTATTTCTCCTGAATCCTGTTCATCCATCTTGTGGAGAAGCTGGGAATATAAAGAAACTGCAGCAGAAGCTCTAAAACTTACCGCCAATGATATGAAGCGTTTAAAACTGATCGACGGGATTATCAGAGAGCCTTTGGGAGGTGCACATTCCGACAGGGAAAAGGCTTATAAATCTGTTGAGCTGGCTATTTTAAAAGCATTCTCTGAAGTAAAAGACCTTCCTGAAAAGAAACTTGTTAAAAAGAGGATGGAGAAGTACTTTGATATGGGAGAGTTCAGAGGATGATAAAGTTGACAGATTTCCTGAATACTTCTTTAAAACCACATTACAACATTGTTGCATTACCTCATTAAAGCCTTTATTTTTTTGTTGAAATAACAGACTTTTAGTAAATTTATATACTAATTGAAAGTTATGAAAATACTTACTTCACAACAGATCTATCAGGTAGACCAGGCCACCATAAAAAATCGTGATATTACATCTGCAGAACTTATGGAAGAGGCTGCAGGAGTATGTTATGGATGGATATCTGATAAGTTTCCTCAAAAGGAGAATAAGTTTTATATCTTTAGCGGAGTTGGAAATAATGGTGGTGACGGACTTGTAATTGCCAGGAAATTGCTCAATTCAGGATATCAGGTTAAAACTTTTGTGGTTAATTTCAGTAGCAAACGAAGTCGTGATTTTATGATTAATTACGAGCAACTTGTTCAAATGGATCATACACCAATGGAAATCAATTCAATAAATGATATTCCTGAAATTGAAAAGAATGCAATCGTTATCGATGCAATTTTTGGTATTGGTCTTACCAGGCCTCCCGTAGGATTTGTAAAAGATTTGATCGTTAGGATCAATCAATCGGGAGCAAAAACTATATCTATTGATTTTCCATCGGGCTTGTTTTCAGAAAGTACAGTAACAGACCCGGAATCTGTGATCAGAGCTTGTTACTGTTTAACTTTTCAAAATCCGAAGCTGGCATTTCTGTTGCCGGAAAATGAACAGTTTACTGGTAATTGGGTGCTGTTGGATATTGGCCTTGATAAGAGTTTTATCAATACATTGAAAACAGATAGATTTTTTACAGGCAGATCAGATATTTTAAAGATCTATAAGCCACGAACCAAATTTTCACATAAAGGTACTTTTGGTCATAGCTTACTTATTGGTGGCAGCTATGGAAAGATTGGGGCGGTGGTTTTGGCAAGCAGGGCGGCCTCAAGAGCAGGCAGCGGTTTGGTAACCGCTTATGTGCCTAAATGTGGTTATGAGATCATGCAAGCTTCAAATCCTGAAGTAATGACCGAGGTTGATTCTGAAAAAGAGATCAGGTTTTTTAATTTTAAAACTAAACCCAATGTTATTGGAATTGGAATGGGACTTGGAAAACGTAATGAGACTGCAAATGGGTTTTATAAATTTATAAAGGAGAATAAATTGCCATTGGTAATTGATGCAGATGCCCTGAATATTTTATCTCAAAATAAAGAGTGGTTTCATTTATTGCAGGAAGGAGCCATTCTTACTCCTCATCCAAAAGAATTTGAACGTATGGCCGGTAGCTGGGATACCGATTATGAAAAACTGGATTTATTGGTTGATTTTTCAAAAAAATATAAATGTGTGGTTGTTTTAAAAGGGGCGTATACTGCGATTGCCAGCCGGGGAAAACTCTTTTTTAATAGAACCGGAAACCCAGGGTTGGCTACGGGAGGGAGTGGAGATGTGCTTACCGGTTTGATTACAGGTCTTTTAGCTCAGAAATACACGCCCCTTGAGGCTGCAATTTTAGGAGTATATTTGCATGGAAGAGCCTCTGATTTAGCAGTTAGCAAAGATTTGTCAGAAGAAACTCTCATCGCTTCGGATATTGTAAAATACCTTGCTCCGGCATTTAAAGAACTTAAGTATTAGTGTTTGATCCTTTATCAAAAAAAATAAAAAAAGTGAGATAAATCACGCTATATGTCATTTTTTTTATTGAAATTTATGGTGTTATTAATAAAAACCATTAAAAGCCATGGAGACAAAAATTGTGTATTTAAGTGATTTGAAGTTTAATTTAAAAATCTGGAAAAAGGAGTTGAGATTTCATCGTGATGAAATGGAAAAATTCGAAAAGAAATTAGAGGAGATAGCAAGGAGAAATCTTGGTACTAAGGCAATGGCTCCTTTAGAAGGTTTTCAGAACAGGATTATACGGGAAAAAGAAGTGATAGGAGAATTATTACAAAGAATCCGCAAAAAACGAAATATATTGAATGCTGTGAATATGACAGAAGAGATTGATGGCAGGCTGCGAAATGAACAAACATCATTACGTGATGATATGAAAACTTATATTAAACTTCATTATGAACTCAAAGAAGAGTTGATGGATTACTTCCTTAAATGGTTATAATTATACTTTTTTAAAAGTCCCGCAAGGGACTTTTTTTATTTATAGTTTTAACCGAAATACCCTATTCTTAAGAAAAAAATATTTTAACAATTAAAATTTTTATTATTTTAGGTGATTGTAAACTAAAGTACAATTTTAAAACCTAGCAAATGAGTAATTATAGTATTAAAAATCTGGAAGAATATTTTCAGGTTTACAGAAAATCGGTTAGAAATCCTGAAATGTTTTGGGAAGAAATTGCTGAAGAACATTTTATCTGGAGAAAAAGATGGGATAAGGTGCTGAGCTGGGATTTTAAAAAACCGGAGATTAAATGGTTTGAAGGAGCAAAACTGAATATTACCGAGAATTGTATTGATAGGCATTTAAGAACAAAAGGAGAAAAAACGGCTATTCTGTTTGAACCTAATGATCCCAAGGAAGATGCCCAGCATATCACTTATAATCGCCTGTACGAGAGAGTCAATCAATTTGCCAATGTTTTAAAGGATCATGGTATTAAAAAAGGCGATCGGGTTTGTATCTATTTGCCAATGATTCCTGAACTGGCTATTTCTACCTTGGCTTGCGCAAGAATCGGGGCAGTTCATTCAGTAGTTTTTGCCGGTTTCTCTTCAAAAGCTTTGGCTACCAGGATCAATGACAGTAGTTGTAAGATGGTGATCACTTCTGATGGCTCATATCGTGGTTCAAAAACCATCGATTTAAAAGGTATTGTTGATGAGGCTTTAGAAGAATGCACTTCGGTTGATACAGTTTTGGTTGCCAAGCGTATAAATTCTGAAATAAAAATGAAAAAAGGTAGAGATAAGTGGCTTAAACCTCTGCTGGAAGCTGCCTCTGTTGAATGTGCTCCTGAGATTATGGATGCCGAGGATCCATTATTTATTCTTTATACTTCAGGTTCTACAGGAATGCCAAAAGGGATGGTGCATACCACAGCGGGTTATATGGTTTATACGGCATATACTTTTAAGAATGTATTCAATTACCGGCAAAATGATGTGTACTGGTGTACAGCAGATATAGGCTGGATTACCGGTCATAGTTATATTGTTTACGGTCCGCTGGCCAATGGAGCCACTACAGTTATGTTCGAAGGCGTTCCTAATTATCCTGACTGGGGCCGTTTTTGGGATGTTATAGATAAACATAAGGTAACACAATTTTATACGGCTCCAACAGCCATACGTGCCCTGGCAAAAGAAAATATAGAATGTGTGGATAAACATAACCTTTCTTCATTAAAGGTTTTAGGAACCGTAGGTGAACCTATCAACGAGGAAGCCTGGCACTGGTATAACGATAATGTAGGTAAGAAAAAAAGTCCTATAGTAGATACCTGGTGGCAAACCGAAACAGGAGGAATCATGATCACTTCATTGCCTTATATAACCCCTACAAAACCTACCTATGCTACCTTACCTTTTCCGGGAATCCAGCCTGCTTTAATGGATGAGAACGGAGAAGAGATCACAGGAAATCAGGTAGATGGAAGATTGTGTGTTAAATATCCATGGCCCTCAATGGCAAGAACGATCTGGGGAAATCATCAACGTTATAAAGAGACCTATTTTTCTGCATTTGAAGATATGTATTTTACCGGTGATGGTGCTTTACGCGATGAAGTAGGTTATTATCGTATTACAGGTAGAGTAGATGATGTGATCATTGTTTCCGGACATAATCTGGGAACAGCTCCTATTGAAGATGCAATCAATGAGCATCAGGCTGTAGCTGAATCAGCCATTGTAGGTTTCCCGCATGATATCAAAGGAAATGCACTGTATGGATATGTAATCCTGAAAGAAACAGGAGAATCGAGAAAGCATGAAAATGTAAGAAAAGAGATCAATCAGCTGATCACTGAACATATTGGCCCAATTGCAAAACTGGATAAGATACAATTTGTTAAAGGCTTGCCGAAAACACGATCCGGAAAGATCATGAGGAGAATTTTAAGGAAAATAGCCTCAAAAGATACCAGTAATCTGGGGGATACTTCTACCTTACTGAACCCTGAAGTTGTTCAGGATATAATTGATCATTCTATTTAAAACAGATAAAAGGAGTTGACTATGTCGGCTCCTTTTTTTATTACAGGTCTCTTATTTTTAACAAGTAATAAGATCCGTAAATAAATATTGCGGTCCAGACCAGAACAATGGCAATTTCGTACCAATGAACGGCGTAATCGTAGCTTATATTTTCTCCCACTTGTTTGGCAACTGCTTTTACAGCATTTAATCTGGAAAAAGGTTCGTCAATCAGGTTACCCATTGCCTTGAGCGGAGCAAATCTAAAGATATTGTCGGCGACTTCGGTATCCGGAAAGAGCTTCCATTTAAAAATACCGTAACCTATATTTTCTATGATCAGCCACATCAGCATGGCTCCAACTGCAAATGCAGAACGTTTGATCAAAACTCCTAAAAAAAGTCCGAAAGAAAAGAATCCCAGAAGTTTTACAAAAAAGGCAAGTAAATAATCCATCTCAGAAAAGATGATAGATAGTTCGTCATAATCAGAATAGATCAAACCCAGAATGAGAGAAACCACAAAAACAAAAATTGTTGAGATCAGTGCAAAGAGAAAAACAGTATAAAATTTACTAAGAATAAATTCTTTTTTACTCAATCCGTCAATCAGGTTCTGTTTTAAGGTTTTATTACTGTATTCATTGGCGATCATGGAAACGATAACCAGTAACAAAAACAGTTTGAACATGGCAGCTATATAGGTGTTAAAATGCCAGATATAGGGGAAATTAAAAATTCCCTGTTCGGCCAGATGAAATTTTATCGGACCGATATCAAATTTAATGGCAGCAATCAATGCAATAGAAGTAAGCAGGAGAAAATATGTGATGATCAGCACTTTACTCGCACGATTGTGTCTGATTTTATAGAGTTCTATTTGAAGGAGTCGTAACATTTTCGGTTTATTTTTCGTTGGTTATGCTCAAAAATTGCTGTTCCAGAGTGGGTTTTTTCTTATACAGATGAGAAAGCACAATGTTGTTTTTAAACAAAGATCTGTTCAGTTCGGCAGCAGAGATATTTTTATTGAGTTTTACCTGAACGAGATCGTCAATTTCCTTTACAGAAGCAATGCCTTCATAACTTTTTAGAAAACGGATCATCTCTTCATTATTCTTTTCTGCTTTTAATTCGATCATTCCAAAAGAAGTAGTCATTGCATCCACACTTCCTGAATAAAGTTTTTTTCCCTTTTGCAGAACCACAACATGCGTACATACTTTTTCAACTTCATCCAGTAAATGGGAGGCGAGGAGGATGGTAGTGCCTTCTGAGGCAATGTCTCTGATAATACCCCTGATCTCGTGAATTCCCTGCGGATCAAGTCCGTTGGTGGGCTCATCTAATATAAGGATCTCCGGATCATTTAGAAGAGCAGAAGCAATAGCGAGTCGTTGTTTCATTCCCAAAGAGAAGGTTTTGAATTTACTGTCTCTTCTTTCAAAAAGATTTACCTGATTCAGTTTTTCATCGATCTTTTCAACAGAGATCTCTTTGATCTTGCATACGAGTTCGAGATTCTGACGGGCGGTCATATAAGGATAAAAATTAGGCCTCTCAATAATAGCACCTACTCTTTTTAAGGCTTCATGAGTACTCAACTTTCCGTTAAACCAGCTAAAAGATCCTGAAGTTTTGTTCACTACATTTAAAATGATCCCAAGTGTGGTTGATTTTCCACTGCCATTCGGGCCCAGAATGCCATAAACATTTCCTTTTTCAATATCAAATGAAAGTTGATTAACGGCATGGATATTTCCAAATCTTTTATCAAGATGGTTGATGGATAGTATTGTTTCCAAGGAATTGATTTTAGATTAACAACTGTTAGACGATCAGAATCGAAAAATGTTACTAAGGGTTTTTATTAAAGATCTTTAGGAAGACGATCATATCTTTGTTATCTTCGTTTTTTTAAGATCTGTTGGAAATATGATAAATGAAAAATTAATATCAAGGAAAAAGCCTACTTATCCCATCAATAAACAACTGTATGATTACCTTACCCGGTATAACAGGAATATCAAGATCCCCATTTTTTATGATGATCTTTTACGGTTTTCCGGATCGGTAACGGTTTATGATAAGCATGAAAATGATACTTTATGGATCAGAGTATATTACCCTGAATTTGAACAAAAAGAGATAGATCAGAGTTTAAAACAGATGTATAATATTTTGCATGGTGATGGTACTGACGAGGCATTGGATTACCTGATTGTCGATGAAATAGATTATTGTACTTTTGGTAATTCCAAACCTTTCCGGGTAAAGATCAGGAATATTCTAAACGACAATTACGCTTATATCTATGTAAAAAAAGCAGATGCTTCAAGGGTTTACGGACTTGAATTTGAAGATATACTTTCCCCGAACAGAATACATTTTCTGATCTATAAAGATACTTTGGTAGAGGAGCATGTTATGGGAGTGCCCGGGGATATGTTTATGGAAGAGAGCTTAAAGGATCTTCCTAAAGTTGAAAAACAACGTCTTTCAAAAGAGTTTGTTAAATTTAATGAACGGTCAACCTTAAGATTGCTTGGAGATATGCGTGCCTATAATTATGTAATTGTTCCTACTTATGATTTTGATCAGGTTCAATACAGAATTAGGGCTATGGATTTTGATCAGCAAAGCTTTGAAGGAAAATTAAAAGTGTACAGACCGCAATTTTTTAAGGATAATTATCCTTTTGTAAAGATGGTGCAGGAAAATTTAGGGGAAAAATCGATAGAACAATATAAAAAGGAAGAACGATCAGCTTTGGCAAAAAGGCTAAAAGGTTCACATACAAGGATCAATCTTTTGATGGATTGCATGAAGAACGATCATATTTCAACCAAAGAGAATATTGAAAATCTAAAACTGGATCTGGTTGACTATACCCACGACAAGAATTTTAAACAGTGTAAAAATATGGGAGAAATTCTGCAGGTTATTTTCGATTTTGTAGTGAGAAATTACGAAAGCAGCAATGCTTTTATTATCAGATAAATGCTTTAGCTCCAGAATTCATCCGGATCATAATCGTATTCATCATCGTCATCCGGGTCAAAATCATCAGCTAACGGGTCCTCGCTTTTAAATTCTTTCTCGGGAACATCTTTTGGGACTTCTCCTAAAGAAAAGATCAATTGAGGTAAAAGATCTGTAGTTTCTTCATCACTTATCTCAATCAATTCCACATAGAAGGTCCACATAAATATAAAATCATAAAGATAGATCAGTTTGTCACCTGTTTTTGCCAGAACATCTTTAATCGATATCTCTCTCATCTGAGTTACTTCGCCGGGCACCTCACTCATATCAAAAAGTGGAAATTCCTCGCCTTGATTCCACTCCTCATCAGAAATATAAAAAGAAGACATTTCCGTTCCACTAAAACCAAAAGCATTGGTTACAGCATTATGCAGGTCTTCCAAATTATCAGAACCATCGATAGCGATGTCTCTGATCACGTTTTCTTCTGTATCGAGAATTACTCTGATCTTTAATATCATCTTTCCTTTTTTTAAAGCGGTGCAAAATTACTATATAAAACCAAATAAAGCGTTAAATATTCCTTATAAATGCCGACTTTTCCTATTTTTACTCTTTAATAATTATAATGATGGATAAAAAAGAGGTTTTAAAGCAACTGAATTTAATGAGCCGGAATACCCTGATGGAAACTCTGGAAATTCGCTATACAGAAATTGGGGAGAATTATCTGGTGGCTACCATGCCTGTTAATGAAAAGGTTTTTCAACCGATGGGGTTACTTCACGGAGGTGCTACAGCAGCTCTGGCTGAAAGTGTTGGAAGTACCGCTTCACACCTTTTTGTAGATGTAGAAAATTATGAGGTCAGAGGGATTGAGATAACAGCTAATCATCTGAAAAGTAAGAGATCAGGGTTGGTTACTGCCACTGCAAATATTATCCATAAAGGAAAAACTACCCATCTGTGGGAGATCAGAATAACCGATGAAGCAGGTCATCTTATCTCCTTTTGTAAACTTACCAATATCATTCTTGCCAAGAAACCCGACTAATGTCAGCAACAGAATTTTTTAATAAGATTGATCGATTTACGGAACAGAAGACTCCTTTTGTTTACTACAGAAAACCCGGAAAGAAAAAGGTTTTTGCACTAATCCAAAAGGATGATTCTCTACATCTTTGTTCGGATCTTTCTGAAAATGGTTTTGTCTTTTTTCCTTTTGAGGGTAAGGAAAAGAAGATTATTTTTCCTTTTGAGAATTGTGAATCCCAAAAATGCATATATCAACAGAAAGAGATAGAAAATCAGGAGTTTGTAAATGAGGAAAGTTATAATTTTCAAAATATTTCTGAGAAAGAAAAACATATCCGTTTGGTTGAAAAAGCTCTTGAGTTTATAGGTGAAGGAAAAGTTTCAAAAGTAGTTTTATCCAGAAAAGAAGAGGTTATTTTTCCAGAAAAGAAGCTTAGTAAAATCTATATAAGATTACTTGATCTTTATCCGGATTCATTTGTATATCTGTGGTATCATCCTGAGCTGGGCCTTTGGATGGGGGCTACTCCCGAAACACTTTTAAAGGTGGAAAAAGGAGCATTTAAAACCATGGCTTTGGCAGGGACAAGACTTTTTAAAGGGGAAGAGGAGGTTAAATGGAATGAAAAAGAAAGGAAAGAACAACAATTTGTTACAGATTTTATCTTGTCGGAACTAGATAAAGATAAAGTTTCTTCAGGCAAACCTTATACCAGAAAAGCAGGTAGATTATTACATATTTGTACTGATATCAAGGGGCGAATATCAAAAGTGAATACGATCCGGAATCTTATAAAGGTTTTGCATCCCACACCGGCAGTTTGTGGTGTACCCAAAGAAAAAGCCTTTGAATTTATTCTTAAAAATGAAGATTATTCCCGTTCTTATTATACCGGTTTTTTAGGGGAAATCAATAAAGGATCTGATGAAGATGCCGCTTTATTTGTGAATTTACGCTGTATGCAAATTGATCTTTGTGCGAAAAATAGAGCTACTATTTATGTTGGCGGAGGCATTACTTCAGGCAGTGTGCCCCGAAAAGAATGGGAAGAAACCGTTGAAAAAAGCAAGGTAATGAAAAGTGTATTGTTTTAAGAAGTCTATTGGTTAATGTTGTAACTTTGATAAGTTTAAAAGGCAAAATCATGAGCTTAGAAGTTGTCGAAAATCATCCCAGGTCAAAAAAAAGTGAGATATCATTTCTTCTAATTCATGGTATGTGGCATGGTGCATGGTGCTGGGAGCCTAATTTTATGCCTTATCTTGAAGAACTTGGTTATAAAGCTTATGCACTGAGTTTATCTCATCACGGAGGGAGCCCGGAACGAAAAAGTATGAATCTTTTACGAATTAACGACTATGTAAATGATATAAAACAGGTAGTTGATTCTTTGGGGAATATCCCTGTGTTGATCGGGCACTCTATGGGAGGTTTTGTCGTTCAGAAATATCTGGAAAAATATCAGGCACCGGGAGCAGTATTACTGGCATCCGTACCTCCGTTTGGTGTGCTCAAAGGAACTCTTGCCGTTTTAAAAGCTTTCCCGGGTGCTTTCCTAAAAGCAAATCTTACCTTGAATTTAAAATATATTATCGATACCCCCGAAAAGTTTAGGTATTTGATGTTTTCTAACAAAGTTGCTGAGGAGGATGTAGCAAAATACCTGAAATTAACCGATAGTGAGTCTTATCTGGCCTATATGGATATGCTTGGACTAAATCTGGTTAAAACCCAAAAGATTAAAACGCCACTTTTAGTTTTAGGAGCGGGTGAAGATAAGGCCGTAACTGCTTCATCTGTTAGAAAAACAGCTGATAAATACAAGGTTGAACCGATCATTTTTGAGGGTATGGGACACGATATGATGTTGGAATCCGATTATAAAAAGGTAGTAGACAGAATAATAAACTGGGTGGAAACCCTTAAAACTTTTTAGAAAAATGCAACTAAATGCTAGCAATTGTTTATAAAGAATTAGATTTATAAAGAAGGAAGAGTGTATGAAATTTTTGTTATCGCATGCTTCGACCTTGAAGATTCCTGCTCTAGCATACTACTCTATAAACTGATATTATGAGACCGTTGCAAAAGGCGATAATTTGTTCAAATTCGACGCTCAAGAAAATTTTAATTCGCAGTAAACTATTGTTTATGAGGACTTAAAATTTTAGGTAAGGAAGAAATTGGGCAAAGAATTGCCTTTATCTCATAATTCTATATATTTTTTGCAACGATCTTATTATGTAGAAAATAATTCTAAGGATTAGTCTTTTTAAAAATTCACAGATGATTTGGACTACATGTTAATATCATTTATATTTTTGCATATAAATTTAAATTCTATTCATGCCTCATTATCCTAAAAATGAACTGGCGCAACTTGTAGTTGGTCTTTGTAAAACTCATAATATTAATGATGTTGTCATCTCGCCCGGTTCAAGAAATGCTCCTTTGATCATTGGTTTTACCAATATTCCGGAGATAGAAACCTTTAGTGTGATAGATGAGCGAAGTGCCGCTTTTATGGCCTTAGGAATGGCACAACAAAGTAGAAATCCGGTAGCTTTGGTCTGTACATCCGGGTCGGCCTTATTGAATTATTATCCTGCTGTAGCGGAAGCTTTTTACAGCAGAATTCCTTTGGTGGTAATCTCTGCCGACAGGCCTAAAAGACTTATCGATATCGGTGACGGGCAAACCATCCGTCAGGAAAATGTCTTTAATAATCATATTCTTTTTAGTGCCAACCTTGAAGAAATGAATTCAGATTCTTCTAAAGAAATTTTTAACTGGAACAGCTCTTTAATTCAGGAGGCATTAAAGATTACAAATGAATTAAAGGGGCCTGTACACATCAATGTTCCTTTTGATGAACCACTTTATGATCTTGTTGAAGGGTTTTCTGTCAAAATCCCTGTAAAGGAAAAACTTAAAAAGGATTCTCTGCTTGATGAAGTACCGTTGGAGGTGGATGATCTGCAAAAATATGCTGATATTTGGAATGCTTCCTCCAAAAAAATGGTCTTACTGGGTAGTTTTTTTCCGGATGAAATGATCCAGATACAATTGGAGCATTTACTAAAAGATCCTTCAGTACTTATATTTACAGAAACAACTTCTAATGTTTATCATCATAAATTTATAAATAGTATTGATAAACTGATCATTCCTTTAACAGAACAGGAACTTCAGGAATTACAACCGGAAATCTTGTTGACTTTTGGTGGAATGGTGGTATCAAAAAAGATCAAACAATTTTTAAGGAAATTGCCTCCTAAATATCACTGGCATGTGGATAAATATATCGCCCCGGATACTTATCATTGTCTGAAACATCATTTTCCCATATCTCCACAGTTGTTCTTTAGTCAGTTTTTCTTTTTAACCCGATCAAAAGAGAGTTTATATCAAGAGAAATGGCTTTCTGTAAAAAAGATCAGGTTACAAAAACACAAAGAGTATCTGGAGAAGATCATTCTTTCAGATCTTAAAGTATTTGAAATTATCCTGAAAAATATTCCGCAAGAGATTCAACTGCAGTTATCCAACAGTTCTGTTATACGATACAGTCAGTTATTTGATATTGATCCCTCTTTAAAGGTTTTTTGTAACAGAGGTACAAGTGGAATTGATGGCAGCACATCCACTGCGATAGGTGCTTCACTAAAGGTAAAAGAAAGAACTGTTTTTATAACGGGGGATATCAGCTTCTTTTACGATAGCAATGCATTGTGGAATAAATATATCCGTGAGGATTTCAGGATCATTTTAATTAATAATTCAGGAGGAGGTATATTCAGGTTTTTACCGGGTCCTAAAAGATCGACTGCACTGGACTATTTTGAGACTCCACATGATATGAATGCAGAGCCTTTATGTAAATTGTATGGATTTGATTACCTAAAAGCTTCAAATGAGAAGGATCTTAATAAAAAATTAAGTCAATTCTTTAAAGAATCCGGAAAACCAGCCTTGCTTGAAATATTTACTCCTGCCTCTGAAAATGACCTTATCTTAAAAGAATATTTTAAAAATTTTTTTTAACTTAGCCTTAACCAAAGAACATGTAGAATTAATAAAGTATTTTGTTAAATTTGTACAGTTAATTAATTAAATTTTTAATAATCAATCAAATCTTGTAATTATGGAATACACAAAAGAACAATACACTAAATTGAGTGTGGATCAATTAAAAGAAAAATTAAATATCGAAGCTGATATGGACCTAATGAATGCTGTAGTTAAGCATATGGGTATCGCCGCTTTAGGGGGAGATGCATCATTGGTTTCATGCGGACAGGATTCAGAAATGGAGACAATTAAGAATAGTTTCTTAAAAGGTAAACTGGGATTGTCGGACAGTGATGGTCTTGATGCAGCTGTTGAAAAAGTTTGTGAAGAACTTGGAAAGTCTAATACTCAAAAGTACAGAGCAGCTTTCTATTATCTTTTAGCAAAACACTTTGGTAAGACTTTATAGGAATTTAAGTTAATAATTTAAAAAAAGCCTCAGTGATGAGGCTTTTTTTTATGGGTTTTAATGGGCGTTTATAATTTAAAAGCCTTAGATGTTTTTTTAGGGACAGCATCTTTATGAATCATTATAGAAATTGATTTTAATTTCATAAATGAATCAGAAATATAAATAAATCCACCGTTTCCAACTTGGGTACCCCATGAATTTTTAACCTTATAGTATTTATTTCCTTTTTGATCTTTAAAAATACCGGTAATATGCATCAGATGATCATCGGTAGTATTGTAATTTTCAAATTCGGCTTCGCGGAATGCAGGGGTAATATTTAATTCCTCAATAATTTCTGTCAGCCCTTTTGTGCTGTCAGCTTTGTTTTTTGGAATAAAAGCCACGCCGTTCTTTTGAGAGAATGTAGGCTCGGATACATCTATATCCAGTTCAACAGTAAATCCATTCTTAAGTGCATGGTCAATAACTGATATATATTCCTCAAGGGGAAGATTGTAAAAGCTGCCATTCGAAAAGTTATCAGGAATACTTAAAATAAATTTTGTGTAATAAGGCTGGTGTGTAAAAGAGGTAAAGGTTAAATAGGCATTTGGATCGAGTTTGGTCATTTTTAAAAACTCCATAGGAGTATATGTTTTCCCATTGTAAGTGAATGTGTTGAGATAAGCACCGATGTGCTGATCGAGAATCATTTTTGTTGGAGTCTTCCAGTCGGTAACACTGGAATCTCTTTTGATGTATTTGTCCAGAATCTTTTTAATATCTGGTACAATGCCACTATGATCGTAGATCTTCTTTCCAAAAAGTCCGGTAAAAGCTTCCTGTGGTACGAGGCCGTTTGTTTTGATGGCATTCATTTCATCGTGAGCAAGTCCGCCCTCACTAAACTGAGCCGTTCCCTGGCGCATGACATAATTCCACGCCTTTTTATCATAGGTTGTTCTTACAATGTACATTTCGGAAACATCAATATTCTTACCGGAAATTCTTTTGATCTCCGATTCGATAAACGAAGAACTTGAAAAACTCCAGCAGGTACCGGTTCTTCCCTGATTTTTTACCGAAGAGACAGGAATGTCAACCAAACTTTTAAATTTGTATTGTTGAGCAATTGTATTATTGTAAAGTACTATAAATAAGGTTATTAAAAAATATTTTCTCATAATTTTAGAATATTTAATTACTGATTTTAATATTTGAGAATCAAAAGTAGATTTTTTATTTTGAATTCTTACGATTTCTAATAAAAAATAAAACATTAAAAAACTTGCAAATATGATAGTAATACTATTATATTTGCAATTGATATTATTAAAGATGGAAAACCTTCAAATTCAAATTAATATAAGTTCTGAAACTTATTTAAAAGATCCGTTTGCTTCAAACCTCGGCAGATCGATAGTTTCTAATAGTATTGAGCTCATTGATGAGTTGGGTTTTGAATCTTTTACATTCAAAAAACTAGGAAATAGAATTGGTTCCCCTGAAAGCTCTATTTACAGATATTTTGAGAGCAAACATATGCTCTTAATTTATCTTACTTATTGGTATTGGAGTATCATTGAATACAGGTTGGTATTTGCTATTACCAATATAAATTCACCTAAAGTAAAACTTAAAAGGGTTTTAAAGGTTTTAATTGAATCTAACGATGAAAATGGATTATTTCCACATATAAATGAAACTCTTTTAAGCAGACTTGTTATAAATGAAGGGGTAAAGACATATCATATCAAAAATGTAGATGTTGAAAACAAAAAAGGTTTTTTTAAGATTTATAAACGGGTTGTCCATAGAGTTAGTCAAATAGTACTAGAGATTAATCCTGATTTTGAATATCCTCATATGATAATTTCTACCCTAATTGAGGGTGCTCATCAACAAAAATATTTTGCAGAACATTTACCCACTCTTACAGAAGCTAAACGAGGGCATGATCATATTTTGAAATTTTATAGTCAATTAGTATTTAAAACTATTGAGAAATGAAAGGTTGTTTTAATGGTAATATAACATATTTTTCTTTAAGGTATATCATTATTATAAACCTCATGTTATCTGTTTTAATTCAACCGGTATATGTTTCTTTTAAACAAATACTTGAAGATAAATATGAACTTCTTGATGATTTTGAAAAAAATATTTCAACAGATAAAGAAGTACAAAATGATTCAGAACAAGAAGAGAATATTTATCTTCATATTAAATTTTTCGAAATAGAGGACGATAATAGTTTTATTAAAACCTATTTTATTATTCTTAATCATTTTATAGATTTTAATCCTATCATCTATTTACCACCACCCAAAAAATAATACTTACATTATTTTTTACTGTATACTACAAATTATAACTGAAAAATATAAATCAGTCTATTAAAGTAAATTTAAGAGTATTTATTAAAAAAATTAATAAAACTATAGCTATTACTTTTTAATATTTCAAATTAATAAAATATAAAACATAAAAATGAAAAATTTATTTGACTTTAAACATTTTAAAGGAGATTTATTTGGTGGGATCACCGCCGGAATTGTAGCTTTACCCTTGGCACTGGCCTTTGGTGTTAGTTCAGGACTTGGACCAAGTGCCGGTCTTTATGGTGCAATTTTTGTAAGTTTCTTTGCAGCACTTTTTGGTGGAACAAACACCCAAATATCTGGACCAACAGCACCTATGACCGCAGTTAGTATGGTTGTTATTGCAGGAATAGTTGCTGCTTTTGATGGTGAAGTATCAGAAGCTTTACCAGCTATTTTAAGCGTATTTTTATTAGCAGGATTGATGCAAGTCGGTCTTGGATTAACTGGATTAGGAAAATATATCAAATATATACCATATCCCGTTGTTTCTGGTTTTATGACCGCTATAGGGGTTATTATTTTGGTTACACAAATATTGCCTTCTGTTGGTTATTATCCTAAAGAAGATACTGAATTTGTAAATCAGTTTAAGCCATATGCCGAAGAAATTATACTAGATAATATATTAAAGGATGAGGCCGGCGAAAGTATATTGGTTTTAGAAGATTTTAAAGAAACAATAAATCGTGCAGAAGATATTACCCAAGATCAAATCTTAAAAGAGTCTCAAACTTTAGCCGGTAAGGAAGCTTCAGGAGTAATAGGTGCTTTAAAAGTATTGCCTAGAGCATTACAAAATATAAATGGGTTGGAACTTTTGCTTGCATTAGGAACTATTATTATAATCTATGGTTTTAAGAGGATAACAACTAAAGTGCCTAGTACGTTAGTTGCACTCCTTGTAATGTCAGGAATTGCTGTAGGATTTAAATTGAATTATAGACCAATCGAACAAATACCAAGTGGACTACCAATCCCCAATTTAGAAATATTTACAAGTTTTAATTTTGGCAGTATTACACCTTATATTTTTACAGCTTTAACCTTAGCACTCTTAGGGGCTATAGATTCCTTATTGACCTCTGTAGTTGCTGATAATATGACTAAAACAAAGCACAAGCCTAATAAAGAACTAATAGGTCAAGGAATTGGAAACAGTATTGCAGCTATTTTTGGTGGTATACCTGGTGCAGGTGCAACAATTAGAACGGTAGTTAATATTAATGCAGGAGGAAAAACGAGATTATCCGGTATGATATCAGGTGTCTTACTTCTGTTTATATTGTTAGCTTTAGGACCAATAGCATCTCAAATTCCTGCTGCTGTTTTAGCAGGAATATTAATTACAGTTGGAATTGGGGTAATGGATTATAAAGGCATAAAAGCTATACCGAAAATGCCTCGTAATGAAGTGATTATAATGATAATTGTTTTAGTTTTATCATCAGTTTGGAATCTTGTTTATGCAGTTGGAATAGGTTTAGTAATAGCATCATTGATGTTTATGAAAAAAATTGGAGATACAACAGAAGACAGATCAGGTATAGAATCGTTTGATAGATCTAAGGCTTGGCCTGATGAAATTGATTTTCCGGAAGATTTAAAAGAGAAAGTTTTTATAAAACATATAAGAGGTCCTTTATTTTTTGGCTCTACAAGTTATTTTCAACAATTAGTCAAACAAATCCCGGATACAGCTTCTACCATAATTATAAGAATGGGTAGAATGCAGTATATAGATCAGTCTGGTTTGTTCGCCCTGGAAGATGTATTAGTCGATTTGGTTAATAATGGTAAAAAGGTGTTGTTGGTTAAAATTATTGATCAACCGCGAGTGATGATGGAAAGTATAGATATTATTCCAGATTTAATTCCAGAGGATCAAATTTTCGACAATTTTAAAGATTGTTTGATTTGGATTAAAAAAGACATAAAGAACAGAAGTTAAGAAGCAAAATTTTAAAAATTGAAAGTATTTTTTTAAATCTATTAACAGTTTAAATTAGATGCAACCAAAACAGATAAAACAAATATTATGAAAGCACATACAAAAGAAACACAAGCGACAATGACACCTCAAAAGTCATTACAATATTTAAAAGAAGGGAATCTTCGATTTCAAAATAATCTTAAAGCCAATAGAAATTTACTCGAGCAGGTAAATGACACTAGTGAAGGACAATTTCCTTTTGCAACCATTTTAAGCTGTATAGATTCCAGAGTTTCATCCGAATTAATTTTTGACCAAGGATTGGGAGATATTTTTAGTATTCGTATTGCAGGTAATTTTGTGAATGAAGATATCTTGGGCAGTATGGAGTTTGCCAGTAAATTAGCGGGTACAAAATTAATAGTAGTACTGGGACATACAAGTTGTGGTGCTGTAAAAGGAGCTTGTGATCATGCGCGATTGGGAAACCTTACTACTTTAATTCGTAAAATTGAACCTGCCGTTAAGGCGGTTAAAGAACCTAAAGATGAAAAACTTAGAGATTCTAAGAATCTTGAATTTGTTGATAATGTGGCTGAGATGAATGTTCGCCTCACGATTGATAACATCCATAAAGGTAGCCCTATCTTAGCCGAAATGGAAAAAAATAATGAAATTATGATTGTAGGTGGTATGTATAATCTAGCCAATGGTGAAGTAGTTTTCTTAGATTCATGAAGATACTAAACTTCTTCCCTAAAGTATATAAATATAAATTTATTTAGTTTGATTTTTGTTGACCCTGAATCAGCAAGTGAGTCATTTTATTTTGTCAATTGCTTTAGTTTAAGTTTTATACTATAAAAACATCAGCTTTAATCAAAAATTGTTTTCAATCAAGATAATAACAATTTTTGGAATGTAAAGATTTGGGATTTTATTCGTGAGACTCTAAAAAATTAATTTCAATTTTTTAGTTAATCGAACTAATCCCGCTTTTTTCTAGCGGGATCTTGGTTTAACTCGCCATGCCGGTTTACCTCGCTGTAAAGCAGGCAAGACAGGCACCTCGACATTTGGGTCGATTCCTATTAAAGGGTTCAGGGCTTGCCCTGAGGTTTAATACCTTTTATTTATACAGCTTTAGGCCTAATAATGATTATCTCAATTTCTCTATTTAATATTAGTTAGATTAATTTCAAATCACAAACATAAGAGCTGCTTTTAACAGTAAGTTCTGATATAAACTAAACTTACAGTAAATTAAATTTATAGTTTTAAATGGGTTAGAGGTTATTATTATCCTCTTTTTTCTCGCCATCTCCATTGGTTGGTTCTTCACCACCCACAGGCAAGCCAAGTTTAAATGCTCTTTTCTTATCGAGCACACGTTCAATATTCTGATAATAGGCGTCGGCATTTTCATTATCCGAACCAATTTTAGCATAACCGTTTTTGTAGTATTTGAGGGCTTTTTTGTAATCGTATCCGGTTTCATAATACAATCCTATATAATAATCTCCCAAAGGAGAGTCCGGATAGAGCCGGTTGATCATTTTACCAAATTCTTCAAGATAATTACCGTCTTCTTTATCTATGATAATAGGCTCGATCATATAAATGTCATGTTCTCTTATTTTCAGATTTGAACCAAAAAGGTAATCTATTTCAACATATTTCTTTTCTAAATATTCTATAGCCTCAGCAGGAGACATATTGGCAATTACTTTATCAAATTCCTCTTTGCTTATGCCACTGTAAGGTTGGAAAATGTGTGATAAAGCACTGGGAATAGATTGTCCGATGGAAGAAGTTTTGGTAGCGCTCTTAAAATTATCAAATTTGAAGTGAAATTTTTCTATTTCGGAGAGTTTTAAAAGATTGACTACATCATTAATGGCTTTCTTTTTCTTTTTTGATTTTATAAAATCACCGTTGCATACATAATAAAAAGTATCTTCGGTAAGTGTTTGTGTCTTGGCTTCTATTTTTTCTGCTATAGCAGGAGCGTAACTTGGATTGATGTTGATATAAGCATTAAAAATATGATTTTCCTCTAAAAAATAGTAGTTGATAAAATTAGCAGTTAAAGTATTTCCAACTATGGTTTTAAACATTGAGGTTCGGTAATTATCATCGATAAAAGGTAGGAGTTCGTCTCGTATAAAACCGTAGAACTTTGTACTTTCTTCCGTAGGTAATCCTGTATCAATACTGTAGTCACAGTCGTTATAACGTTCTTTGTGCTGATTTTGCATGATTCCAACTATAATCTGTTCTGGAGCTTCATCTGTTGAGGCAAATAGTTTTGCATTGGCCACATAAATATCAAAAAGATAATCGGCATCAAGAATTACAGCAACAGGATAATTTTTTTCTTTCTCGGCTTCGTAAGAATCAGGAATGTAGATCTTTATAGCTCTTTCTGTATTTAATAGTGCAGAATTAAATTTTTTAAAAGTAATGTTATCCTGTGAAAAGATATTGAGTGGAATAAATATAAGTAATAAAACTAATTTCTTCATTGGGTATTTGTTTAAAGTGAAAGCTTAATGTAATTAAAACTTAAAAAGTATTGTATTTTTTCGTTAAATTCGCCACTATATTAACAAATTCAACGAAGTAAACCTCTAATTATTTTATAAAATATAACAAATTATTTAAAATGGAAGCTCCTAAATGGAAAACAGTTAAAGAGTATAAAGATATTACTTATAAAAAGTGTCAGGGTGTTGCAAGAATTGCATTTAACCGCCCCGATGTGCGAAATGCTTTCAGGCCCCTGACAACCAAAGAGTTGTATGAAGCTTTTTACGATGCTCAGGAAGATACCTCTATAGGGGTCGTATTACTCTCAGCAGAAGGTCCTTCGAGTAAAGATGGTGTGTTTTCCTTTTGCAGCGGAGGTGACCAGAAAGCGAGAGGGGAGCAAGGCTATGTGGGTGAAGATGGATATCACAGGCTGAATATTCTGGAAGTACAGAGATTGATCAGGTTTATGCCAAAAGCAGTCATTGCTGTTGTACCGGGATGGGCTGTAGGGGGAGGCCATAGCTTACATGTTGTTTGCGATCTGACCCTAGCCAGTAAAGAACATGCGATCTTTAAACAAACAGATGCTGATGTAACCAGTTTCGATGGAGGTTATGGCTCAGCTTATCTGGCCAAGATGGTAGGACAGAAAAAAGCGAGGGAAATTTTCTTCCTTGGCAGAAATTATTCTGCTCAGGAAGCTTATGAAATGGGGATGGTCAATGCAGTGATACCTCATGATGAACTTGAAAATACTGCTTTTGAGTGGGCTCAGGAGATTCTTGCAAAATCACCGATTTCAATTAAAATGCTGAAATTTGCCATGAATCTTACGGATGACGGAATGGTTGGTCAACAGGTGTTTGCCGGAGAGGCTACACGACTCGCTTATATGACTGATGAGGCTAAAGAAGGCAGGAATGCTTTTCTGGAAAAGAGAAAACCAAATTTTGAAAAAAAATGGATTCCTTAGAATTTTGGAGTCTAATCCTTATGTAAAATCATGCTGGTCGAAGGTCGAAAGTTGAAAGTCAAATGTCAAAATCAAAAATAAGCTAAGGAGATGGGTCTTTGTTAAACAATAAATCATGAGTATTAAAGGATTATCGCATTTTTTAAGGAAATACTAAAGAACATACGAAACAAAAGAAATATGAAAATAATCTGTATCGGTAGAAATTACGCCAAACATATTGAAGAACTTGACAACGAAAGGCCTGTAGATCCGGTCATTTTTATGAAACCGGATTCCGCTGTTTTGCTTAAAAAGAATCCCTTTATTATTCCGCCTTTTTCACAGGATATTCATTATGAAGTGGAGGTACTGGTTAAGATCAACAGGATCGGTAAGTTTATAGATAAAAAATTTGCCCCTAAATATTATGAGGAAATTGGTTTGGGAATAGACTTTACTGCTAGAGATCTGCAAAGCAAATTAAAAGCTAAAGGATTGCCATGGGAAAAAGCCAAAGCTTTTGACGGAAGTGCTGTTATTGGTCACTTTTATCCGAAAACCCATTTTGACCTGGATAATCTGAATTTTAAATTGTTTAAAAATAATCAAATTGTTCAGGAGGGAAATACCAGGAATATGTTGTGGAAAATCGATGAGATCATTGCCTATGTTTCCCGGTTCTTTACACTAAAAATTGGTGATCTGATTTTTACAGGAACTCCCTCAGGCGTTGGAGCCGTTAAACCGGGTGATGTATTGGTGGGTGCATTAGAAAATAATGAAGCTTTTAAGATCAATGTCAGGTAGCTTAGTTCTTTTGTCTCTGCAGTAAAAACACTACATTTTGAATAAAAGACACTTCAAAAATCAATTATTTACTTAGCATTACCACTACAAAAATTATATATTAATTATTTACAACACAACGATATATATTTAAACTACTGATAAACAGTATTTAAAAATATATAAATATACTACATAGTAATATTGTTAAATATCATCTGATAATAATCGTCTTATTTAATAAAACTTTAGGGCTATCTTTGCATATTAGTAAAAGGTATAGGTCATGATAAATATTTTTAAAACTTCAAGAAATGTAGCCT
>JANTGS010000031.1 GCA_024762795.1 Flavobacteriaceae bacterium
TTCCCTTTATTTGTTTGGTAAAAATGATAATCTGAGAGGAATTATGAGTTCAATGGATGGTGCCTCAGATTTTACTGATATTACTGTAAATAATGGGATTTTAGCTTTTGATTATGAAAGTCCTTTCGGAGCTATAAATTATAAACTTAAAATGAAAGGAGATTCCATCAACGGTGAAGCAAAAGTAGCATTGTTTACAATTGATATCAAGGGAAAAAAAACGGGAGGCAGTGATATGGTTGGTGGAAAACCATTACCAAAATTTGAAAAAATTGAACCACTAACTCCTGAACAAACCAGAAATATTTTAGGAGGAGAAGCCTGTATGTGGTCTGAAATGGTGGATAAGAGAACCATAGAATCCAGGATCTGGCCCAGAGCAGCAGCAATAGCTGAAAAGTTATGGAGCCCGAAAGAACTGACCAAGAATGATACAGATATGTATCGCCGACTAATTAAATTGGATGATAGATTAGCAAAATTAGGATTGAGAGACCAAGCCAGTTCTGATGAAATAATTTCGGAGATGGTAGAGAAACCCTATATTGTTCCTCTTCGTACTTTAGTGAGTGTTTTACAGGAAGATAAATTTTTCAACAGAATGACAATCTACGAACCTGAACTTTATACTTCAACACCTCTAAACAGGATCGTAGATGCAGCCAGGCCGGAAAGTTATGTGGCCTATCAATTTAATCATTGGGTTGATTTATGGCTTGAGACCAAAAATAAGGAAACTGAAGCCATCATCGTAGAATACTTAAAAAATTGGTCTAAAAACTATGATGAACTCTCCCCGGCATTTGAAAATACTGAGCGATTAAAGGAAGTAGAACCCCATTCAAGACAGCTTTCTGAACTTTCGAAACTGGGACTTATTGCCATTCGTGATCCGAAATCACTATCAAATATGAAAACGAAGATCGACTCTTTATTAAAAAATGCTACCCAAAGTTATGGAGGTACAATTCTTTCGGTGGAGAGTGGATTGAGAAAAATTATTTCTGAAGCAAAATAAAATCTCAACAAGAAATATTTTTGTTGATCTCGTAATCAGGATTTCACTTAAAATAACGTATAAACTATTTTTTTACTTTTCATCTGAAGAAATCAAACATTTGTCATTTTCCCATTTTCCTATTAATGAATCTAAAGGGATCTTTTTACCCTTACAATTTAAAAAATGTCCGGAAGAATCTTTTTTAAGGATTTTCATTTCTCCATTTTTTACCGCAGAAATGATCAATTCTGTCATAGTTCTTTTAGAAACCTGTAAGTCTTTTAGGGCAAGATCGGCTCCAACATCATTATTATACAGATCCATATCAGAAGAAGGCTTATCGGGGAGATAACCATCTTCCTTTTTTCCTTTTTTATAGAACTGATAATTCCCTTTTTCATGAGCTTTTCCTAATTTTAAAGCTGCCTTAACACCTATCTCCTGGGTCAGCCGAGACAACCAGTAGCTGTGTTTAAAGGCATCCGCTGTGCCTCCGTTCAGATCTGTCAGGATTTTTAATCTGATCACCGAATCCGTTACAAAAAGAGCTTCTTTTGTTATTTTAAATGCTTTTTTTGCCTTAAAAGGATGGAAAATCACCCAGCATTTTTCAGGAGTACTCAGTTTAAAAAAACTTTTTACCGCCGATTGCGGGTAGACATTCATCTGCAAAAGTAAAGCAAATACCCAAAGAGATCTTAATCCGGCACTTTTAAGTTTTTTATACAATATTTTAAATTATTTGATCTTAAAGTTCTTTTTAACTTCCTTTATTTCAACAATATATTCCCCTTTTGGTAAATAATATTTTCCATTCTCCTTCTTTTCAAAAATTACTTCCTTATGTTTTTTCTTATAGGATTTTAAACCTTTATCTGAGAAGGACAGGTCATAATCTTTAAAATTAAACCCTTTATCGGCATCTGTTTTTAAGGAATTCAATTCTATCCCTTCTTTATCTTTGATGCTAATGGTTACAGTCTGAGCCTTTGAAATATAAAAAGGTATTTTCAATTTAGGATCATTAACCTCTGACCAGGCACTCCATGATTTTCCCCAGCCTTTTGAATATCTTACATTGTTTAAGCCGAGAATTTCAACCTCTTTATCTTTAATCTTATTGTATTGCTGTAATTCTCCGATATCAGCGATATAAATGGAACGTCCGTGGGTTCCGATAACCAGATCTTTAGCATCTTCCTGGATCACAAGATCGTGAACAGCAACTTTCGGTATGGAATTATCGAGAATCTGCCATGATGCACCTCTGTTAAAACTCATATAAACCGCCCGGTCATTTCCAAGGTACAAGATATTCTCATCCGTAGGATCTTCCTTGATCACATTTACAGGAGAATCAGGTAAATTTCCGTTGATATTCTGCCAGTGTGCCCCATAATCCTCCGAAACAAAAACATAGGGTTTAAAATCGTCATTTCTGTATCCGTTAAGGGTCGTATAAATCCTTTCTTTTTTATGCCGGGAAGCGATCACTCTGGACACCCAGCGGTCTTTTGGCAATCCGTTTGAAATATTTTGCCAGTTTTCTCCGGCATCCTTACTTAGCTGAACCAAACCATCATCAGAACCTGTAACCAGTAAACCAAAGCGGAAAGGACTTTCAGAAATACTCGATAAAGTTCCGTAAGGCACATTGCCTTTAACTCCTCCCCGAGTCAGATCACCGGAAATCTCAACAAAATCATTTCCCCTGTTCATAGAACGGTGTAATTTATTACTACCAAAATACAATATATCCTGATTGTGAGAAGACAAAAGAATTGGCGACTGCCAGTTAAAACGATACGGATCTTCCCCAAGATCATGCTTTGGCTGAAGATATCTGCTGCGGTTTGTCCTGGTATTTATTCTGAAATAATTACCAAACTGATATCCGGCATAAACAATACTGTCGTTACGAAGATCGACCTGAACCTGCATACCATCTCCTCCCATAATGCTTCTAAACGGATAACTTCCGGTTTGATGCCACGATCTTGATTCTTTATTGTTACCGGGACCCATCCAAACCCCGTTATCCTGTAATCCGCCATAGACATGATAAGGCCTTGCTTTATCAACATTCACACTGTAGAACTGCCCAACAGAAGGCTGGTTATTTTTGATCCAGTTGTCCCCGTCATCATAGGTAATATTAACTCCTCCGTCATTTCCATTGATCAAATGGCCTTTTTTATTCGGATTGACCCACAGGGCATGATGATCTACATGCACATTGCTTTTCCCTATGGATTTAAAGGTCTTTCCTCCGTCATCGGAAGTTAACAGTGGTACTCCATAAATATAGATCTTGTCTTTATCCTGAGGATTTACATGAATCATTCCGAAATAATATCCGTAAGAATAGTAAAGATCATCTATAAAATCCTTATGAGTTCTTTTCCATGTTTTTCCCCCATTATTGCTTATATACACTTCTGCGCCGATCACCGGAGTATCAAACAGATCGTTGTTGGCATTTTCCAGATATTTTGCCAGATCTGAAGGTTGAATTTTACCACTCTTTACCATTGATTTTACTCCCTCGGCTTTGTATTTTTTCGGGAAACCATTGTTTTTTAAATATTCGTTGAGCTTTTTATCATCGAGTTTTGCAAAAGAAGTCTTATCCATAGTTTTAAAATCTTCCTTTTTAAGATCATTGCTTTTTTGCTCTTCTTTTTTCTTCTCTTTAGGTCTTCTGTTCTGATTGTCCACTACAGCATAAACCGTATTGTTATCAAATGCAGCCACTCCTATTCTACCTACATTTTTCCCAACAGGAAATCCACTTTTTTCTGTAGTAAGCTTTTGCCAGCTACTTCCTCCGTCTGTACTCTTATAGATCGCAGAACCTTCTCCATTACCTGTAAAATTCCAGGCTTTCCTGTTTCGTTCCCAAGCCCCTGCATACATCACATTAAAATTCCCCGGTACGTGATCTACATCGATAATTCCGGTATTTTCATTGATAAAGAGCGTATTATTCCATGTTTTACCCCCATCGATAGTTTTAAAGATCCCTCTTTGCTTGTTTGGCGTATACAAATGACCCGTTACCCCCACAACAACTTCATCAGGATTTTCAGGATTGATCAAAATAGTACCAATATGATGTGAATCGGTAAGGCCTGTATTGATCCAGGTTTTGCCTTTATCAGTACTTTTTAGAACTCCGATTCCGGCATAAGAAGATCGTGAGGAGTTATTTTCACCGGTTCCCACCCAGAGGGTTCCGTTTTTCCAGTCGACAGCAATGTCCCCTACATTTTGCATTGGCGCATTATCCATAATGGGTGTAAAAGTAGTTCCGTTATTGTTGGTATACCATACGCCTCCGGAGGCGTATCCTACATAAAATTCGGAAGGATTGGCAGGGTTGACATCGAGATCTACCACTCGGCCACTCATAACAGAAGGCCCGACAGAGCGGAAACTGATATTTTTAACCACGGATTCCTGTGCTTTGATATGAATACTGAACAATAGTATCAGAGCTAAAAAGTATAATTTTTTCATTATTACTGAATTAAAAAATTTTATAAATATAAATAAAAAAACCCGTACAGCCCTTGTGACCATACGAGTTAAAACTTTATTGAAAAAAGTATAAGATCAATTGTCGATATAGATAAAATCGTCGTATTCAATTTCGAAATTCATCTTATGATTAGCCTCTTCATTAGCCAGCTTTTTAAAGATCTTTTTTAAATCGGGAGTGGGAGCAGATTTTTCAAGTCTTTTGTACAACTTATAGGCAGCCTTCTCTCTTTTCATAGCCAGGATCAAAGCATCCTGATAGGTCATTTTGCCCTTTGGATTACTTTTAACAAGATAATCGCTCATTTTCATATCAATGATATCTTTGTTACTCGCTTTAAACTTACCCTCCTGCTTAATTTTCTTCAATCTCGCTTCATGACCTCTCTCTTCCTTAGAGAATTTTTCAAAGGTCTCCTTCATTGATTTGGTTTTCGCCTGGTCTGAAAGTTCTTCATAGAATTCAGCTGCTCTGATCTCATTTTTTATAGCAAAATCCAGTATTTCTTCAATAGATTTAAATTTGTCCATGGGAATGTCATTTTATAAGTGTAAATTTAGTGAATTGTTATCAAATTTCACACCTGTACTCTAAAAAATAATTGTTTTACATCTTTCGGTTTAATTTAGACTCCGAAAGGAATTAGAACGTTGATTTTGGTCAAAATTGCTTACAAATGATTAAATTTGTTACAACTTTTAAAGAAATCTATCATGAAATACGATCCTATCGACAACAAATTATTTATCAAAAACCGAAAAAAATTTGCCGAAAGAATGAAACCCAATTCCATGGCAATTTTTAACTCCAATGATATTTATCCTATCAGTGCCGACAGCACCCTGCCTTTTCAACAACAACGCGACATCTTTTATTTGTCGGGTGTAGATCAGGAAGAAAGTGTTTTAGTCATCTTTCCTGACGCTCCCAACAAAGAACATCGCGAGATCTTATTTTTAACTGAAACCAGTGAGTTGATTGCGATCTGGTATGGTAAGAAACTCAGCAAGGAAGAAGCTTTTGAAACATCGGGAATTAAAACTGTTTACTGGCTTCAGGATATGGAAAAGGTTTTGTTCGAACTGATGACGCAAGCAGAAAATGTGTATATCAACACCAACGAACACTACCGTGCCAATGTTGAAACAGAGACCCGTGATGCAAGATTTATCAAGTGGCTGAAAGAAAAATATCCTGCACACACTTATTTAAGAAGCCAGCCCATCTTGCAAAGACTTCGTTCTGTTAAAGAGCCGGAAGAAATAGCTTTGATCAAAAAAGCTTGTAATATTACCGAAAAAGGGTTTAGAAGGATCCTTGATTATGTAAAACCTGATGTTTGGGAATATGAAATTGAAGCAGCTTATATTCATGAATTTCTAAGAAACAGAGCCGACGGATTTGCCTATACACCAATTGTTGCCAGTGGTTATAGTGCCTGTGTTCTGCATTATATTGAAAATAACAAACAATGTAAGTCAGGAGATGTAATCCTGATGGATGTTGGGGCCAGTTATGCCAATTATTCGAGTGATATGACCCGTTGTATTCCTGTCTCAGGAAAATTTACCAAAAGGCAAAAGGAGGTTTATAACGCTGTACTCAGAGTTAAAAAAGCTGCTGCAAAAATGCTGGTTCCGGGAACTATCTGGGCCGATTATCATGTGGAAGTGGGTAAATTGATGACGGAAGAACTAATCGGTTTAGGATTACTTACCAAAGAGGATGTAAAAAATGAAGATCCGAAATGGCCTGCCTATAAAAAATATTTTATGCATGGTACTTCCCACCATATGGGACTGGACACACACGATTACGGAATTCTGACCGAGCCTATGCAGGCTGGAATGATCTTTACCGTAGAACCCGGAATTTATATTCCTGATGAAAATCTGGGTATTCGTATAGAAGATGATTATGTGATCCAGGAGAAAGGAGAACCAATTAATCTGATGAAAAATATTCCTATCGAAGCCGATGAGATAGAAGAACTTATGGCTTCCGCAAAGGAAAGAAGTCACTAATTTATTTATTCAGGGCCTCACCTCAAATGAGGCCCTGATCTTTTATCCCTGATTCTTTCTTTTAAAAATTAAGATTACCCCACCAAAAAGTATATATACAATCACGATAAATAAGATCGTAAACTTGATCGTTGCCGCATAAAATGCCGTTAAACTCCAGATCTGATGAAAATCTCCCAAAAATAAACGGATTAGTGCAACATTCTCAATCATATCAAAAAAAGCTGCCATAAAAGGAGCCGAAATTAATACTTTTTTCAAACTTTTACTGGTAGAGTCAGATAAAATTTTCTCATTGACCCTTAAAACCAGCATGGCTAAAAATGAGGCATAGAGCAACATAAATAAAAAATCAAATCCCAGACTTATTCCTGCTGCAGCTTTTGCCTGAGCATCCCAGGAATTGATCATCGCCGCTGATACAGAAATTTCTTTGGCCAGCTCAAAAGAAACAATCCCGTTCGGAACTACCTCGGTAGTCAAAAAACTGTCCAGATAACGCATTACAGCAATACTAATGACCAATAACACGAACAAGATCAGGGTAATTTTAACCTTGTTTTTTAATACGTACTGATAGAACATAATTCTAAAAATTGATGTTTGTTTTGATAAATATACAGTAATTTTGTCTTATCAAATTTCGCATACCATGTCAACTCTTCTATATAAAAACTTAAAAGTTAATTATACCTCAACAGGGAAAGGCCCGGCAGTAGTTCTTTTACACGGATTCCTGGAGAATATCAGTATGTGGAAAGAATTGGTTCCTCAGCTTTCCCAAAACAATCGGGTGATCTGTATCGATCTTCTCGGTCATGGAAAGACAGAAAGCCTGGGATACATTCATACCATGGAAGATCAGGCTGAAATGGTGAAATTTGTTTTAGATCAACTCAATGTAAATCAGGGAATTTTTATCGGTCACAGTATGGGAGCATATGTAGCCCTCGCTTTCGCGGAAAAATATCCGAAAGAAATAAAAGGACTAGTACTGTTGAATTCTACTGCACTCCCTGATGAAGAAGATAAAAAACTCAACCGGGAACGGTCGATCCAAGCGATCAAACAATATCCGGACACTTTTGTAAAACTGGCCATTCCTAATTTGTTTTCAGAAGAAAATAAAACCCGTTTCAAACCGGAAATAGAAGTGCTTACCAAAGAAGCATTAAAAACTCCTCAACAGGGGATCATTGCTGCTTTGGAAGGGATGAAGATCAGAAAGGACAGAACTTTTATTTATAATTCTGCCGATTACCCGATTCTGATGATCATCAGTAAAAAAGACCCCGCTTTAGATGTAGCCTCCTTATACAAACAACTGGAGGATACACAGGTGATGCTGTATGAATTTCCCAACGGACATATGAGTTATATTGAAAATTATCCGGAAATAGTTGATGTTTTAAACAATTTTATTGTAAGTTGCATTTAACTTATTCATTTTTTTGGCATACATTTTGCTAAAATTATTTATTAACTAAAAATCTAAAAGCATGAAAAAAATTTATTTAGCTATCTTATTTTTTGCAATGATCATACCTCTTCAGGCACAAAGTAAAAAGGAATTAAAAGAGCAAAAGGCTAAAGAGAACTATGCGAAGACCAAAGAGCTGGTCAACTCAAAGAATTTTGTTTTTGAAGCGGATTGGGCTTCCACTCAAAAGGGAAGAAGAATCAATCTGACTACAAATCCTAATTTTTTAAAAGTACAAGGCGATCAGGTAATCGCTGATATGCCCTATTTTGGTGTTGCTCAATCTGCCATAGGATATAGTGGAGACGCAGGAATTAAATTTGAAACTGCCCCCGAAAAATATTCTGTCGACTTTAATGATGGAAAATACAAGATCACGGTTAAATTTGATGCTAGGAATAAAAGTGAAAATTTTAATACCGTCCTGACCATCTTTAAAAACGGAAATGCCAGTTTGAGTATTTCCAGCAATAGCCGAAACCACATCAGTTATGATGGTAAAGTAAAACCCCTAATAGATTAAGATACAATAAAAAAGCAGCGCAATGCTGCTTTTTTATTTTAAGGCATTCCAACCCTGTGCTGTCAGTTCTATCTTTTGATTGGCCCGGGTTATCAAATTTACACCTTCCGTTTTATCAGCTATATGACCAATAACCGTTAAGTTAGGATTTCCTTTTATTTTCGGATAATCTTTCTGGGAGATTGTAAACAAAAGTTCGTAATCCTCCCCTCCACTCAAAGCTACCGTAGTACTGTTCAGATTAAATTCTTCACAGGTAGAGATCACCTGCTGATCCAGAGGAATCTTATCTTCATATAAATTACAACCTACATCAGATTGCTTGCAGATATGCAGGATCTCAGAGGAAAGTCCATCTGAAATATCGATCATAGCCGTTGGTTTTACTTCCAGGATTTTCAATAATTTTACAATATCCTTCCTGGCTTCAGGCTTTAATTGTCTTTCAACCAGATAATTATATGGCTCCAAATCAGGCTGGCTGTTAGGATTTACCTGAAAGACCTGTTTTTCCCGCTCTAAAACCTGTAAACCTAGATAGGCTCCTCCCAGATCCCCGGAAACTACCAGCAGATCATTGGGTTTTGCTCCGTTACGATATACCACATCTTCCGGTTTTACTTCCCCTATTGCTGTAATACTGATCAACATTCCTTTGGTTGAAGAAGTGGTATCCCCGCCTACCAGATCAACATTATAAGTTTTACAGGCAAGAATGATGCCGGCATATAATTCCTCCAATGCTTCCAGAGTAAACCGGTTAGAAACTGCAATGGAAACGGTAATTTGTTTTGCAATCCCGTTCATGGCATAGACATCAGACAGATTTACCATTACCGATTTATAGCCCAGATGTTTTAAAGGCATATAGCTTAAATCAAAATGTACTCCCTCTATCAGCAGATCTGTTGTAACCAGTGTTTGCTTATCCTTATAATCAAGTACAGCACAGTCGTCGCCCACTCCTTTTACAGTAGAACTATTGTGCAATTCCACCTGTTTTGTAAGGTGCTCTATCAGTTTAAATTCCCCAAAATCTGAAAGGGAAGTTCTTGAATTCTCTTTATTTTCTAACATAGGGCAAAGTTACAACCTTTTAATTATTTTTTCTTTGCCTTCTTCTTCTTCGAGTTTCTTTCCTTTTTCAGAATTTCCAGTGCCGCAAATTTTGCAGCAGCAAGAGTCTCACGATTTACCTTTTCAATAATACTGCCACGGGTCAGATCGATGATCAGAATATATCCTTTTAGCAATAACAATTGAAGTATAATGTTGTTTACTATAGTTTCATCTGTATACCCTTCAGCAATATACAGCTCACCTGCTTCTTTGGTAAATTCAACTGCAAATTCGGTAATAAAAGGTAAATTCATCAATTGAAGATAGGTCTCACTAAAACTGGTCAGTTCAATATTCATATTAGGAGTAACCAGTAAAGGACTGAATTCCTGCTGATCATTTGCGAAATTTCCTTTTAATTTTGATAAGTTCACCTCTTTGTTCAGATCATCGATCCTTACAATTTTAGCCTTGCGCATTTTCTCCATCTGCCATAGCCAGAAATTGTAACGATATATTTCAGAGTTACTTTGGTGACCGCTAAAAATATGTTCGTAATGCTTATGGATAAGTTTTTTAACCCTATTTTTATTCTGGTTGATCTCCGGACGTGATATTCTCACTTCACGGATCAGCTTTCGCATATCTTCTGCAGCGATTTGGGGTCCGCTGATCTCTTTACCTTTCCGGCCAATATCCGTACTTAAAATACCCAGTTGTATCTTTTTACCTTCTCCGGTCTTCAATACTTCTATCAGATGTTTGCTAGCTTCCAATTCTCCAGCTTCATCAATAAAGGGCTGACCTGCCGGAGTACTTGCCAAAGCATTAAAGATCTGATTAAACAAACCTCTGTCGATGGTGATATCGATCTCTTCCTCATCATTCACTCCCAAAGCGATGAATCTGTTTTTAATGATGTCAAAGCTCACCTCTTTAATCTCAAATTCACGATTGTCCTTTATAAATTTCTTGCCTGCAAAGATCTTATTGATCACCTCATCAAGATCAATTTTGTCGATCATTTTATAAGAAGAACAGAGATAGAATTTTCCGGTAAATTCTTCCAATTCCCAGTTAAGAACATCATCGAGATAACTACCGTGAACATCAAGTACATCAACAATATTCTTATCTCCGGTATATCTCATCAGGGTACGCTGGAAGTTCGGATTATCTCCACTGGTAGCCTTCTCTTTTCGCTCCCCGTGAGAATTTCTATATAAGATGAAGTTTTCAGGATTTTCATAACGGATGATTCCTGCTTCTTCTCTGGCAAAGTTACTTGCCGTTAACATGATATCAATCTTAAACGGCATCCTTACGTCACACAATCCGCTGATGGTTGAGCGTGAATTCAGGTCATCTACATTACTGTCGGCACTGCTCTCAAACAACGAATAGTAATATTTGATGTATTCCGGATCGAAATCGGTTACACGACTAAAATCGCCTACTTCAGTACCAATTCCGTAAAGGTTTCCATTTTCATCAGGGAAAACATGGAACATATCTCCGGCGATCATCTTTAACGAATGTACTCCTGCCAGGTTCTTTTTCATCCATTTCAGCATCATTGCGGCCAACATTTCCGATTTACCCACACCGCTGTCTCCTGCAATATAAACCACAAAAACAGCTCCGTCTTCCTCTTCAACAGCAAACATCGATCCATGAACGGGAATTCCTCCCATTTCCTTTACTTTTTCATTCATCACCGTTAATCTCGGCTTCTTGATATTTCCGTAATAATCCCCTTTTTGGTTGTGTGGAATTACGATGGTTTTTATATTTCCGTTAGGCCCGTCAATATCAAAATAACCAACTTTTGGAAATGAAATGACTTTTTCAGGAGCGCCGTATAAACAGATGGTATCGGGAATAAAGTTCTTTACTTCCCGCAAACTTACATCCTGTATTTCCAGCAACCTGTAATTATCGGCCATATATTTCATAAAACTTTTATGATAAATAAACAGCTCATTCAGTAATCCGCCGTTAAAGATCTTACACCGGTAATCATCCATATCCATATGAGATACAAATTTTTCAAAACGATTGGTAAAGAAATCTTTAAGCGGCCGGGTATTTAAATATTTTACATATTCATTCGAGTTCTCTTCAGCAATAGCTAAGGCTTTCTCTTTTATTGCTTGCTCTGCACCTTCTTTTTTACGGTCGATCTTATGAAAAGCATATTCTCGTTTCTTAGCATCAGTAGCTATACGGGTATGTGTTTGAACATTCTTTTCGGTAGCAATAACTCCACTTCTACTCATCAGGTCAACAATCCATTTTAAATCACCATCCCTGTATTCATTTAAAGTATGTTCTTTTGATTCGAAATTTTTGTAGGTAGTGATTCCATGCTGAATTACCTCGTTGATTGCCGAATTTTGCTGAGCAAATTCTGCTTCGGTCAAACGGATCACAGAATGGGTATATCGGTCGTAATGTTCATTGCTCTTGGTCTGATTCATCAGATTAATAATGAATAAAGTAAACCATCGTATCTCTTTGTGCAAGAACTCTTCTTCCACATTATGCTTTCCTTTATCCAGTACCTGCCACCATAATTCTTCAATCTCACCGGGCAATAATTTTTGCAGAAATTCTCCAATGATCGATTCAATCTCAAGATCATCTAATGTATTGAGTCGCTCATTAAATCTCCCTAACAGGGCAACAACTTTATTTTTAAAGAAATCTTTATGCTTAAGCAGATAAAGTCTGATTATCTTTTCATTGGTACTTCCCTCACCTTCAAGCACTTTTTTATTGATCATCTTTTCTATGAGTCCGTAAAGCTTCATACCCGCCTGGGATTCATTATTCTGTAGATCAGAAAAGATACTTTCACTGAGTTGCTTTATCGAATAAGATAAGTTAATATCTTCAGATCTTATCCCGGTAACAATTTCAAATTTTTCAAGCGTTTTCTCCAATAATTCTTCAAGAGCTGGTTCTACAGGATCATTTTCAAAGGGAAGATTAAAATGAAGCATCAGTTCCTGAATATATTTCCTCATGACCATATTGATCCCTTCCAGTCTCGCCATATCCTCATAGTGTCTTCCCGTGCTGTTTAAGGTTAGGATCTTGGTCTTACTCGGTGAAAAAAGAATATTTTCCATTTCAAGCAATACCTCGGCCATAATGATATCATCTTCCGGAGCATCAAGCACATAATCTGTTGGCTGATACTCCAGCTTATTGGTAATATATTTTAACAAAGTTGATTTTCCGTATCGTGCCAGTACCGTTCCAAAATCAAGATGTTTGATCATTGGAATATTTTTATAGATCTGCGGCAGCAGATTTTCATAAACCGATGTAAAGGCAATACTACGGATAAAGGTGATCAGATCGGTACATCTACCCACTTCCTCGGAAAATTCAATAACTGAATTTTTAGAATTTCCAATAGAGTTGATACTCACTCCGCTCATTTCGGGTGAAGCGTGATAAAGTGTCCATACATTATTAATTCTCAGCGAATTGCTTAAGGTTTTCTTTAAATTCTTTACAATATAAAAATCGTTGAGCACCTGTTTTACAAATTGCCTGTCGGAATCGGAACGGAACAATTCTTCTAAAATCTCATCAGAACTGTATTCTTTATTTTTAGGGTCATTCTTGGCTTCATAAAATTTTAGCCAGTATTTAAGTACTATTTCCAGAGCATTCTCAAATTCCTTTTTAAAGATCTCGTAACCTTTTGCAGTTCCGTCAAGGTAATCTCCCATAGAAAAACGAAGGAAACCGGTTTGATAAGGAATTACGGCAATACCCCGGGATTCGGCCAGTTTTTTTGTAAATTTCTCCAGGTCCTGATACGAAAAGAAATGCTTTAACTGAATATTGAACAAAAAAGATCCGTCAGAAGCAATGATCCTGGCATGTTCTCCTGCCTCTCCTTTTAACAATTCAGAAGCAGTCTCTTTGGCAATTTTTAACCTGAGTAAAGCTTCATTTCTAAAATTTTTATTTACCCGGAATTTATTGATCTCTTTTACCAGTTGTTTTTGATAATAGGTAAAGAAGATCTCATCTTTATATTTAAAATCATCCGGCAATTCCAGAACATCCAGCTTATCCAAAGCCACCAATTCATTTAGCAGGAACAGGTGGAGCGGACTCCCTTCAAAAGGAGAGAACCGGAGTAATTCCTTTGAGTTTTTGGTCTTCTGCTTGCGGTTATAACTTATGATCTCAGCAATGATATACTGCTCGATACGCAGTTTGATCTTGTTACGCGAAGCATTCTTTGGTAAACGCTCTTCCAGATTATCCTTAATTGATTTAGCCAGCTGAGCATTTTCCAGAATATTGACCAGCATAAACAAAGAGTTGGTATTTCCTTTCTCGGGACTGTTTTGTTTACGTGCAAAATCAATAACATCCTTTTTGGCCGGTGTGGCAATAATAGAACCTAAACGATCTCCGGTAGCACCGAAGTTCTTTGTTGTGGAAATGGAAGAAACCAGATTGATCCTGGCGTATTGCTGATTAAGGTTATTCATCACATACCTTGAAATGGTACGCCATTTAGGTTCATTTTCATTATCGATCTTAACAGAATCATTATATGCTTCATCAAGGAAAAGTGTAATCTTACTCGAACTGATAAATTTAAGGAAACGCAACAAGGATCTGTTGTTAAAATCAGAGTAACCTGAAGGGTTTGCAGGATCGTTGATCACTATGGTCAGGTTCTCACAAAAACTATCCCAAAGATTTCCTGATTCATCAAATACCTGGAAGGTTTTTTTCATACGCTCCAGTCTGTTGGTCAGGCGGTCATAATCTATTCTGCCTTCTTCATTGATCCCTATTTCAAGATCGAAAGGATTGATATCAAAACGATCAGTAGGAAACAGATCCATATACTCCCAGGAAGAATATTTATTAAAAAGTATATAAGGTTTTAAAACTTTATCTTCTTTACCAAACAAAACATCACGGATGATCATCTGAACATCATCAGAGATCGAGGTTTTATTCAGATTTGACAGATTACTGATAAATTCCTTAATGATGTTTTGCTCTTTCTTACTGAGCTGATTGTATTTGTCATAAATACCCAGATCGATCAAAAAGTTATTAAAACGGCCCTGGTTATCGGCCTCATTTTCAACCTTAATTAGATATTGTTTGTACTTTTCAAGAAACAGGTTGATACCGAAATTCTTATGAAAATGATTTTTAAGCGTTCGCTGATACGTATCGGGAATTACTTCAAGGATTACCCTACACCTGTCGATAATATCCTGATCTACAGTCTTTAATTTTCTCTGCAGAAGATATTCCCCGTAAGTTTTGATCTGATTACGCCCTCCACCTTCAACAATGGTTGCGATCTGAACATGATCATTTTCCGAATAGAAATATTTTTTAGTACGCTCTTCAAATTCCTGGATCAGTCGTTTGTTCTGTTCTTTGATCGTACTTACAGAAGTACAGTTTAAGATCAGATCGAGATAATCGCGTAGCTTCTCCAGCGTGTATTTATCTTTTAAGATCTGACGGGAGAATTCATCAAATTTAAACAGAACAATATCTTTTTCAAGATCGGCAATTGTACCCAGTTGCTCTCTTTTAAGCAGAGTAATCTCATTGCGGTAATCTTCTATCTTATTCTCGATCAAGACTTTAAAGTGCTCTAAATTTCTTTTACTCACCTTTTCAAGGATCAACCTGAGATTCAGTTGGCTGTTGGCTAGAGCTCCCAGTTTTTTGGTGTGTACCTTATTCAGGGTCTGAATGATCTTGTTATGTAAACAAAAAACCAGTGTGGTATTGGTGCTTTTTGAAACATCCGAGGTATCGATAAAGATCATACGGGTTAGCAGCGGAAACCATCTTCTGTGATTGAAAAGATTCTTACGCAAATACGGAATTCTTATGGCAAAGATCGAAGTCTTGTCCTCATTGATAGCCCTGTACAGACTTTCTTCATCGGTAAAATTGATCTCTTTTACAATTACCGGGTTGAACAGCTCTTCTTTTAGCAGTTTAACTGCTGTATCTGAACTGCCGCTCACCACGGTTTTCAGGAAACCGTTGAGACCTTTAAAATTGATAGTCTGTTCAGAACGTATCAGGAAATCGGTTTTTTCTGCAGCTGTGGTATAATGTGAACTCTGAATCACCATTTGATCGAGCACGTCGAGTAAGAAATTCCACTGAGCTTCTTCAACTTTATCTTTAATTCCGATCACTTCACGGAATTTTCTAAGCTCAGAAACCTGATCACCAAGAAGGATCTGGTACCTGAAATTCAGATTTGTCTGCGTTACTGGTGGTGTTCCCACCGAATAATCATGACATTTTAAGATGTTCTTCGCCTGTTCCTGCTCATCTTCATTAATGGCCTCCGTATCGATCAAAGAAATCAGCCTTTGATGAAATTTATTCTTTTTAGTACGATATTCAAAAGCCTTTGATTCATCATGGGGAAACAACATCAATGAAACATCGCTATAGCCCGGAATCGCTTCTTTAAGTTCAAGTAACTGACGATCGATCTCTTTTTGCTGAAGTATCGGATCATCCGGTTCTTCATAGCATAAATGAGTAAACGATTTTAAATTATCAATGATATGTCTGGGTAAAAAGTTCTCTGCCCTTTGCCCCAGCGACTGATACAAATCAATAAAATCTCTAATATCTTCTCTTAAACTTAATTTGGGTTTCCCTACAATTCTCATTCCTGAAATTTGATTTTGAAGAATTCTATTCTTTCTTCGTTAAATTAATTTTTTGATCTTTTTAGTTATAAAAAACCAGAATTGAAAAACAATTCCGTCCTTTTTTTATAAAGAAATCAGCCTAAGCTGAAGCCTCTTTATCAACCTACAAAAATAGCAGTTTTTATGGCCAACCCAACATATTATTTTTAAAAAAATACGGTATTATTTGAAATTATTTAAAAATGTCACACATTAATTATTAATTAGATAATTCTAAACAAATTTTATCGCAATCAGCTTGTTTATTTTGTGTTTTTTTGAGTAGTTTCGTTACAATTATTTTATAAAATTATGGTAAATCAAATTATTGATCGTGCATTTAAGAATGCTAAAAAGATACCTCTAAAAAAGGATTCTAAATTTATCTTTTTCAGCGATCTTCATAAAGGGGATATGAGTTCAGCTGATGATTTTAAGAAAAATCTCAGGATCTATGAACATGCCATGAACAATTATTATCAAAACGGATTTACTTATATTGAAATCGGAGACGGAACGGAACTCTGGGAAAACTCCTCATTCGACCCCATTTACAAAGCATACCATTCGGTTTTTAAACTTTTAAAACTTTTTCATAAAGAAAACCGGCTGCATCTGATCTGGGGAAATCACGACATGGAATTCAGAGATCCGATTATAGTTGAAAAAATTCTTTATTCTATTTATTCACCAAAAAATATTGAATCCAAAAAACGACACTTTAACCTTAGATTTGAAGAGAGTATTCTTCTTGAGATCGAAAACACCGATAAAAAAATATTCGTCCTACATGGCCATCAGGCCGATTATATGAATTATGTTCACTGGAAGTTTCAAAGATTCTTTGTGAGATATTTCTGGTATTATATGCAAAAATGGTTCGGTATAAATGATCCGACAAGTGCTGCTAAAAATTTCAGAAGCCTAATCAAAGTGGAAAAGAAATTAAACAAATGGATCGTTAAAAATAAACATCAGATGATTATTTTTGGCCATACGCACCGTCCCAGATTTCCCATTCCGGGAGATTTACCCCTTTTTAATGACGGCAGCTGTATACACCCGGGATCTATTACCGGAATTGAGATCGTAAACGAAAATATAGCACTGGTAAAATGGTATGAAGAAGTGAGTAACGAAGGACAGAAGAAGATGGTAAAGATCGAACTTGAAAAACCGGTAAGTTTGTTTAAATTTTTATAATAGTTTTATTGCTTCTTAAATGATTAGCTTTATTTTTACAACAGAAAATCAAGATGACCACTAACAAAGATAAAGCGATCCGGACTACTTACCTGAGCATTCTTGGCAATGCTGCTTTGGCAATTGCCAAAGGAATTACCGGTGTTTTCGGACATTCTTATGCGCTGATTGCGGATGCCATAGAATCGTCAACCGATGTTTTTTCTTCCTTAATGGTACTTTTCGGTATAAAATATTCCACCAAGCCTCCCGATAAGAATCACCCTTACGGACATGGAAAAGCAGAACCCCTCATCACTTTTGTTGTGGTTGGTTTCCTGGTAATGTCGGCAACTATTATCGCTTATGAAGCTATCGATCATATTAAAACTCCACACAAAGTCCCTGAAAAATATACACTTCTTGTACTGGGAATTGTAATTTTGATCAAAGAAGGTTTTTACCGGTTTGTTTCAAAGAAAGGGGAAGAAACCAACAGTACCTCCCTCAACGCCGATGCCTGGCATCACCGCAGTGATGCCATCACCTCAGCTTTTGCCTTTATTGGAATTTCAATAGCCATTTATATGGGTCCCGGATATGAAACTGCCGATGACTGGGCTGCACTTATCGCATCAGCATTTATCTATTACAATGCCTATTTGATCTTCAGGCCTGCACTTGGCGAAGTAATGGATGAACATTTTTACGATGATTTGGTTGAAGACATCAGAAAAATATCTAAAAATGTGGAAGGGGTGGTAGATACTGAAAAATGCCTGGTTAGAAAGACCGGACTCACCTACCATATTGATCTACACATGATTGTTGATAAAGATATCACTGTTAAAGAAGGTCATACAATAGCCCACAGATTAAAAAAAGTTCTGATACAGGAAATACCCGAGATCTCTGATGTACTGATACACATGGAACCCGACTGACTTGTGTGATTTATAACACATTCCATAGTAATCAAAAACACAATAAAAACCTTTATTCTTCCGTAAATTTGTTGTGTTTTAATTTGATTCTAAATGGGGAAAAGAGTATTGATTTTAGGGGGCGGATTTGCCGGTGTGGAAGCTGCGATCTATTTACAAAAAGAGAATTTTGATGTAACTCTGGTAAGTAACAGAGATTATTTATATGTTTATCCGACATCCATCTGGATTCCGGTTAAAAAAATAAAATTTAAGGATGCCTGTGTTCCGATGAAATCGCTTAAAAAAACACATGGTTTCAGCTGGGTAAAAGATGAAGTAACCGAGATCAGGGCCAAAGAAGGAAAAGTAATCTGTAAGGAACATACTTTAGCAGGATATGATCACCTGGTGATTGCTCTGGGAGCAGGTAAAAGAAAATACAAAGGAAGAGAGAATTTCCTTTCTATTTGCGGAGCTCCTTCCGAGGCAGAATTGCTCAGAGATAAACTCGATGAGCTGGTGAAAAAAGGCGGAGGAACCATTGCCATGGGATTTGGAGGAAATCCTCATGATAAAAGTGCAGTAAGAGGCGGACCTGCTTTCGAGCTCCTTTTTAATGTGAATCGCTATCTGAAAAAACACCACAAACGAAATAAATTTAAGCTGATCTTCTTTACTCCGGTTTCTAATCCCGGTGCCAAGATGGGTAAAAAAGCTCCTGATTTTATGGATGATTATTACCAAAGACTAAAGATTGATCAGCATGTTGGGAAACCCATTAAAGAATTTGTTGAAGATGGTATAATTTTTAATGATAATACCAAATTACACAGTGATTACACTATGTATATTCCTGCCTTACAGGGACATGATATTTTCTACAATGCTTCTGACCTGCCCCTGAGCACAGCAGGTTTTGTAAAGATCAATGAACATTTTGAAGTTCAGTTTGACGATGATGAGAAAATGAGCAAAACCTCTGTTTATGCCATTGGCGATTCGGCTGCCCTGGAAGGACCGAACTGGAAAGCTAAACAAGGCCATATCGCCGAAGTAATGGCACGAAATCTCGCTTTTAATCTGGCACAAAAAGAAAAAGGAAGTGATGAGAGAAAAGGATATAAAGAACACCTGAACATTCTTTGTGTAATGGACAGTGGTGACGGAGCAGCCTTTGTTTACAGAAATCATGAAAAAGAAGTGATCTTTCCTATGCCCTATTTCGGGCACTGGATGAAAAAAGGCTGGGGCTGGTATTTTAAGAACTCAAAACTCAATAAAATACCCCGATTTCCGGGAATGTAATCTAAAAAACAAATGTTTAAAAATAATAATTATGAAAATAACTTTTCCAACAAACGACAGAAAAACCATAGCTAAAAGAACTGGAAGATGCAAAGAATTTGCTGTTTATGATATTGAAGATAAAACCATCAAAAATATAGAATATTTAGAAAATACCCATGAACATCATGATCACGGACACGGCCATGGAAATGGTAGCGGACATGAACATGGTGACGGACATGGCCATGGCAGACAAGATCATGACAAAGGAGAAGGAGAGCACTCTCATGAAGAGATTGGTGAAATACTGAATGACACAGATATCCTAATCGTTGGCCGGGTAGGTAAATTTATGAAAAAAGCCCTTGAAGGCTTTGGTATTAAATACCATATAAGTAAAAATCCGGATATTGAAGAGTCTTTAAAAGAATATATCAATTCCTGAGAAAGTTTTAGAATCCCCTTTCCTTTTGTATCACTTCATAAGCTACCTGTACTTGGCGGAATTTTTCTTCAGCACCCCTGATATGTTCTTTCCCCAGGCCCCTTAATTTATCGGGATGGTATTTTTTTACCATTTTCCGGTAAGCTTTTTTGATCTCAATTTCAGTAGCCATTTTTTCAATTCCCAGTATGGCATAGGAATTGTCTGCCTCTTTGTAGAACATAGCCTTGATCGAATTAAAATCTCTTGAATTGATATTCAGATAACCGGCAAGTTGCTGTATTTTATACATTTCATTTTGGGTAACCGTTCCATCTGCATTGGCTACTCCAAAAAGAAAATGAATCAGTTGAATACGTGATGGGTGATTCATATGTTTGTTGATCTGCAAACAAATTCGTCTGGCAGAGATATTCGGATCTTTAATGATCTCTTTAAAGAGCTTAAAGGCTTTATTGGCTCGTTCTTTACCGTACATGTTGATAAAATTAATCCGCACATATTCCAGTTCACGCCTGTCAATATTACCATCAGCTTTGATCACTACCGCTGCAAGAACCAGTAAGCTGATCTCAAAATCACCCGAACTGGTTTGCGATTGCGTAGTAAACCCTCCAATATTTTTAAAGAATTCCCCGTCAGAAAATTCATCTACAAAACTGCCAAGAACAAAACCAAGTATACCGCCTATGGGACCCCCGAAAGTCCATCCTAAACTGGCTCCTAACCATTTAGAAAATTTATTCATCATAAAAATTTTAAAGCACAAAGATACATCTATCCCATTTTTAACAAAGGTTTTTCATTTTTTTAATTTTTAGCCCAGACTGATTTATAAAGCTTTGCTTATATTTGTAAACTATCTAACTATTAAAAAATCAAATTATGTATCCAGAAAACATCGTAAAACCTATGCGGGATGAAATGATCATTGCAGGTTTTTCCGAATTAAAATCGACAAGTGATGTTGAAAATGTAATCAACACAAAAGGTACCACACTGGTATTTATCAATTCTATTTGCGGTTGTGCCGCAGGAAGTGCCAGACCGGGTATAGTAAGATCTCTAAACTTTGAAAAGAAACCTGATCAGCTGGCCACAGTATTTGCAGGAGTAGACATTGAGGCCACACAAAAGGCTAGAGATTTTATGATCCCATTTCCACCTTCCTCCCCTTCTGCTGCTCTTTTTAAAGACGGAGAATTGGTGCACATGATCGAAAGACATCAGATAGAAGGCAAAGCCCCCAATATGATCGCTAATGATCTGGCCAGAGCCTATGAACAATTTTGTTAATTAAAGTTTCAGAAAAATGAAGTTTCTTTTCTCTTTTCTCATCTTACTTATGTTCAATTGTAATGCCACCGAAAATGATCAGGAGCGCGATAAACAGGAACTCGATAAATTATCCAAAGAGATCCATGCTATGGCTGATCATTCGGTCTGTTCTGATGAATATACCTGTAAATACATCGGTATGGGAGCAAAACCCTGCGGAGGTGTTTGGGGCTATCTGGTTTATTCCACTTCTGTTAACGAAAAAGATCTCCTTGAAAAAGTAGAGAGGTACAATGAAATGGAACGAAAATATAATGCAAACTACGGAATTATCTCCGATTGCAGTGTGGTAATGCCTCCTGAAGAGGTAAGATGTGAGGAGGGTAAGTGTAAAGCTTTTTACAAGTAACTTTTATTATATTAGTATCATAAAAGGTATTAAACCTCAGGGCAAGCTATGAACTTTTTAATAGGAATCGACCCAAGGGTCGAGGTATTAATCCAAGATCCCGCTAGAAAAAAGCGGGATTAGTTCGACTAACTAAAAAATTGAAATTAATTTTTTAGAGTCTCTCGAATAAACATTTTGCATTATTACAATTGCCACTTCTTGTTTTAGCTTGTTCGTTTGTCTTAAAACAAAAGAACCAAAAATTCAAGGCTGCAGCGTGCTCATTTGTCTTACTTGTAAAACACTAAGTTCAGACGAGTGATTTCCCTTTAGTCACTTTCCGGTTTCACTAAGTATTTTACTACGTGATCCAGCAATCACACGCTGATGCCATTTTCAATCTTTAGCCCAGAAAATATTAAAGATCCTGTAATTTCTGATATTCCTCAGTGTTACCTCTTTATTTAGGGCGGGGGTTACTTTTATAACTTTAAAAAACACTTCAAAATCCTCTATAATTCCTGAGGATTTTTTTATTTTGCAGCATGAATGAGGAAGATATCATTGAGAAAACCATTGACTTTGTCAAGTCAACTTTAAAAGATGCTGAGGGCGGTCACGACTGGTTCCATATTGAAAGAGTCTGGAAAAATGCAAAACACATAGCGCAAGAAGAAGAGGTTGACCTGTTTATCGTAGAGCTGGGAGCCTTACTTCACGATATTGCTGATGCCAAATTCTATGAAGGTAATGAAAATATCGGTCCCGAAAAAGCCCGGGGTTTTTTAAAAAGTCTCAAAGTAGAAAAACCTGTAATTGATCATATTGAAAATATCATCAGGAATATTTCTTATAAATCGAGCTTGGATAAAGAAAAAAAACATAGATTTGCCTCAAAAGAAATGCAGGTAATCCAGGATGCCGACCGGCTGGATGCCATTGGCGCCATTGGAATTGCAAGGACTTTTAATTATGGAGGTTTTAAAAACCGGGAAATCTATAACCCTGAGATAAAACCTCAAACCAACCTAACCAAAGAAACCTATAAAAAAAGTACCGCCCCTACAATCAATCATTTTTATGAAAAGTTGCTGTTACTAAAAGATCAAATGAATACCAAAACCGGTAAAAGAATTGCAGAGAACCGGCACAGGTATATGGAAGATTTCTTAGAACAATTTTATAAAGAATGGGAGGGTGTCAGGTAGTTTCTTTATGAAATAAAATCAACTATTTATCGTTAAGGAAATAACAATAACAAAGAGAACAAGATTTAAATATGAATTTCAAAAATAACAAACTTATTAAGATATTTATACTGGGAGTATTTTTGATCTTTAATATCCATGGTATTACAAATACCGATTCATCAATAAAAGTTTCCAAAAAACAACCTTCGAAAATACATCATAATGAGAATACTCCTTTGCCTGAATTTGACAATGCTGTAAAAAAACAGGTTTCAGGAAAACTGGATTCTATTATGAAACGCTTTAACAAAAGGCAGGATTTTCACGGAAATATTCTGGTAGCAAAAAACGGAAAGATCCTTTTTGAGGATCAGGTAGGTTATGCCGATTTCAGCAAAAAGATCAAACTTAAAAAAGATGATGTTTTCCAGCTGGCCTCTGTAAGTAAACAGTTTACAGCCGTTTCTGTCTTAATACTTTATGAAAAAGGCTTACTGAAACTGGATGATCCGGTTACAAGGTTTTATCCTGATTTCCCTTATAAAGAAGTGACTATCAGACAACTGTTAAATCACACCTCCGGCCTGCCTCAGTACTTCTGGCTTGCCGAACACGAGTGGGATAAAGAACTACCACCTGCCAATGCTGATATGATGCAAATGATTGCTGATCATAAACTATTGCATTACTTTAAAGCCGGTTCCCGTTTTGACTATTCCAATACGGGCTATTTTGTACTGGCTTCTTTAGTAGAAAAAATTTCAGGTAAAAGTTATAAGGAATTTGTTGAAAACAATATTTTTAAACCTTTACAGATGAATGACTCTTTTGTTTACCGGTACAGATTTGACGATATGGCTGAAAACCAACTTTACGGGTACCGAATTTACCGGGGCTGGAGACATTTAAAAATTGGAGGTACCGTTAATGATGCCATAACAGGTGATAAGAATATTTATTCCACCACTGAAGATCTGTTCAGATGGATTACTGCATTGAACTCAGGAAAACTGATCTCAAAAGAAACACTCAATCTGATGTACACCAAAGGAAAAACCAAATACAATAAAGAAGTTCCCTATGGTTTTGGCTTTAGAATTGATGATAAAGAGGAGGAAATGATGATCTATCACAATGGAAAATGGAATGGTTTTAGCACTTCTATACGACAATTCCCTGAATCGGATCTGTTGATCATCACTCTGGAACACTCCAGTTTTCACTCGATGAAATCCTTAAATACCTCCATCAAAAATACAGTTGAAACCTACCTTAAATATTTCTATTAAGAGTTTTAAAATCTAGGTTTTCTTTTTTCAAGGAAAGCAGTGGTTCCTTCTGTAAAATCATCTGTGCCAAAACATTTTCCAAATTGCTCGATCTCAACGGAAAAACCATTTACGCCCTCCTTTAAACTTGCATTGACGGCTGCAATGGCAGCAGCTATAGCTGTACCAGAATTTCTTACGATCTTAGCGGCCAGTTTTTCACAATAAGGCAATAATTCTTTCTTTTCTACCACTGTATTGACGAGGCCGTATTCCTGAGCTTCCTCAGCAGAGATCATTCCCGCGGTCATGATCATCTCCATGGCCTTTCCTTTTCCTGCCAGTTGCGAAAGACGCTGTGTTCCTCCGTATCCGGGAATCACTCCCAGAGAAACTTCGGGTAGTCCCATTTTTGCATTCTCAGAAGCTACCCTGATATGACTTGCCATAGCCAGTTCGAGTCCACCCCCCAAAGCAAAACCATTGACGGCTGCGATGACCGGAGTACTCAGATTTTCAACAAAATCGAAGAGTAATTCCTGACCTTTTCTTGAAAGTTCAGCCCCTTCTTTCTCATCAAAATCAGCAAATTCAGAAATATCAGCTCCGGCTACAAAGGCTTTTTCACCGCTACCTGTAATGATGATCACCCTAATATCCTCGTCCTGATCGAGTTCATCAAAGGCATCGTGTAATTCTGCAATGGTTTCTTTATTTAAAGCATTTAATTTTTCTGGACGATTGATAATAATCCTTCCGATCTTATCCTCTTCTTCAATAATAATGTTGTTATAGTTCATAATTCAAATTTTTAGTTCAATTCTATTTGGGTAAAGTAATCGTAAAAGTGGTTCCTTTCCCTTTTTCCGATACAAAGCTGATGGTACCTTTATAGCCCTCTATAATATTCTTTACCATAGGCAAACCCAGCCCCATACCACTGGTTTTGGTTGTAAACTTTGGCTCAAAGACCTGATCCGTATCCTTTTCTGAGATCCCTTCTCCATTATCCTTTACAATGATCTTATACGTTTCTCCATGATCTTCCAGTATAACCTCAACATGAGGGTTTTCTACTTCTTGGGTCGCATCGATAGCATTGGCGATCAGATTGGTTACCACTCTGTTTATCTGAACTTTATCAACCCTGGCATCAATTAGCTCCTGATCAGATGAAAATGTAATAAAATCTTCTGTAAAGATATTTAAAGTATTCCTGATCACCTCCACCACATTGTAATTTTCTCTCTTCTGCGTAGGCATCTGTGCAAAATTTGAGAAGGCAGAAGCGATAGAATCCATGGTATCTATCTGCTGGATCAAAGATTTACTCAGATCTTTCACTTTTTTAACAATATCCGGATCCTTGGGATCGAACCCGTATTCAAAACTCTGAATACTGAGTCGCATAGGCGTTAACGGATTCTTGATCTCATGTGCTACTTGCCTGGCCATTTCTCGCCAGGCCTGCTTTCTCTCTATCTGAGCCAGTTTTACAGCACTTCCCTGCAACTGATCTACCATGTCATTATAAGAATTCACCAGATGATGCATCTCCTGGCTGGCATCTTTCAGCTCAATCTTCTCATTGAGCCTGTCTAAACCGGTCTGTTCCATTTTACGGCTTACATATTCTATAGGCTTTGTAATATATTTTGACAAAAAATAAGCTAAGACAATAGCAATCAAAAAGATAAATAAATAAACCAGTGACAATCTGCCTAAAAATTCCATCAATTCCTGATCCTGAAAAGAGTTGTCCTGTAAATAAGGAACCCCGATAATGGCTATAGGCTTATCATTATAATCAACAAGGTAAGAATAAGAGGATTTAAAGCGCTTCCCATCTGGCGTTTTGGTAAATAAAACCATTCTTTCCTTATCACTGGTTCTTATCTTTACCAGTAAATCTATAGGTAAGGTGGTCAGGCCGGGGTCTTCACTGTATTTTTCGCTTGAGGCTCTTAATAAATTCCCATCGAGATCATAAATATTGATATCGAGATTATGAATATC
>JANTGS010000032.1 GCA_024762795.1 Flavobacteriaceae bacterium
AGTGAAATATATCTGGTTTTTAACAATAGTTCCGTAAATCAGCTTAAATTTACCAGAGTTATAAATTATAATGGTGGTTTTTAGACAAACTGCCGTTACCTTTAATGCCCACACAAAATCTTTCAAAACACAATGTTTCCATATATAGAAACATTTAATTATCTTTGTAGTCTAATAAATAATGATGAAAGAAAAATTCGACGTTGTATTTCTTGAACAAGCAATTGAGTTTATCGAAAATTTAGATGACAAAACAAGAACAAAAATTTTCTATAATATCGACAAGGCGAAATTATAAATGACTCAAAATTATTGAAAAAATTAAAAGGAGAAATATGGGAATTTAGAACAAAATTTAGTGGCAATCAATACAGACTTTTAGCTTTTTGGGACAAAACATTACCAAAAGAGACATTGGTGATATCAACTCATGGAATAAGTAAGAAAGTTAGCAAAGTACCAAAAGCTGAAATTGAAAAAGCGGAAAGAATAAGGGACGAATACTTTAAACAAAAAAATCTTTAGAAATGGAAGATATTGGAAAAATGAAGAAAATGACTTTAGACCAACTAAAGGATAAACACCTCGGAAAAGTTGGTACACCTAAAAGGGATAAATATGAATTTGATTTAAAAATTGAAGTTCTTGGAGATATGATTAAGTCAGTAAGAAAAGAAAGACATCTAACTCAAGAACAACTTGGAAAGTTAGTTGGAGTACAGAAATCACAAATATCTAAGCTGGAAAATAACACTCGAAATGTGACAATTGAAACCATCTTAAAAGTATTCAATGCCATGAAAACAAATATCAAATTTAGCATTGAAATGAACGATGGACATTTTGAAATAGCCTAGCACTACAGGTAACAAAAGTTAAAATTCCTAGCGGTTTTGAGCTTAACTTTAATCTAGTTAATATTTAAAAAACAAATATTTTCAGACAGTTTTAGCCGTTCTTTCCGCTACAAAATCTTAACCAACCCGTTGGGCACAATTCCCCACATAAAGGAATTTAATAATTTCTAAAGCTAACGAGAAAATTTTTAGGGGAATTTTAAAATAAAAAATTTACCGTTAGTCAGTATTAAATAAATACGAAAAAACAATCTCATTTATGAAAAATAAATTACTTTTGATAGTATCAAATGATAGTATTGATGAAGCCACCATACGAAATAACACCAAAGATTTTACAGTTTGTAACACAGATTTCTGAAAAAATAGGAGAAATCAATGCAAGTTTGTTAGATAAACCTTCGCCTAAACTAAGAAAACAAAATAGAATTAAAACAATTCATAATTCATTGAAAATTGAAGGCAATACGCTAACTGAAGAACAAGTAACAGCAATTATTGAAAATAAAAGAGTGATTGGACCTGAAAAAGATATTAAGGAGGTTCTAAATACAATTGAAGTTTACAATCATTTTGAAAAACTAAAATATTATAACGAAAAGGATTTCCTAAAAGCACATAAGACAATAATGAAAGGGTTGATTAAAAACCCTGGGAAATATAGAAAACAAGTTGTCGGTATTGTAAAAGGAACAAAAGTAGAACACGTTGCACCTCCATATCAAAATGTTCCGTATTTGATGAAGGACTTATTTAAATATTTGAAAGATGAAAACGAATTGAGTCTAATAAAAAGTTGTGTATTTCATTACGAAATGGAATTTATTCACCCATTTTTAGATGGAAATGGAAGAATGGGACGTTTATGGCAAACTCTAATTTTAACAAATGAATATCAAGTTTTTGAATTTATTCCATTGGAAACACTAATAAGTAAATCTCAAAAAGAATATTACAAGGCTTTATCAGAAAGTGATAATCAAGGAAAATCAACAATATTCATTGAATATATGTTAGAGATTATTAATAATTCATTGGAATACACTTTAAACTTTGGAAACAGAAAATTAACTCAAATAGATCGGCTATACTACTTTAGAGAACAGAATATTAAAGAGTTTACAAGAAAAGATTATATGAACGTTTTTAAGAATATATCATCAGCAACAGCAAGCAGAGATTTAAATAAAGGAATTGAAATGAATTTCTTAGTAAAAATGGGAAATAAGAATAAAACGAAATATAGATTAAAATAGTAACTGCACACAATAAATAGCCTTCATACGGCTTGTAAAGCCAAGTATGAAGCAGATGTTGAACTACATCCCGGGTTGTTTTAGCAATTAACTTCTATGGGTTTTCAATAGCGTTTTTTAAGGGGTGACGATCCCCCTTTCTTGTTTTCACGGGAATGACAAAGGGAATATCTTTAATTTTTAAAGAGAATATTTTTGTTTTATGTTTTAAAAATTATATCATTTCATTTGATGTTATTTAAAGTACGAGTTGTCCAGGTGTTTGGATGATGTTCTTTTACAAAGGCTTCACCAAATTGCTCAATGATCTGAGCAACTTCATAACCGGAATGTTTCACTACTTTTTAGCGTACAGAGTATCCAGCGGACTATGAGGTGGTACATGAGGAAGCTGAGCAACATGTAGATAGACCATTGTAGTAGCAATGGTAGCATGAACCAACAGATCTTTTATCATCACAATATTCACTCCATCTTCTAATAGATGTGTAGCATAACTATGGCGAAGAGAATGCAGGTTCACCTGCTTTTGAATGTTCGTTTTTTTTAATGCTTCTCGCATGACCCATGACAGGCCTGCTCCACTATATCGTTTATCAACAAACCTGCCGTTAAACAACCATTTGTTTGGATGTTCAAGAGCAAGATATTTTTTTAAGCCAATAGTGATATTATCAGAAAGAGGAACCATACGATCTTTTTTGTATTTGCTTTGTTTGATATGAATGATCTTACGCTGAAAATCAACATCGGCAATTTCTAATTTACTCACTTCTGCAGAACGCAAACCGGCAGAATAGATAAGAGCAAGCATGACATGATGTTTAAGTAGTTTAGGAGCTTTAAATAATTCTCTGAGCTCACTACGATTTAAAATTACAGGAAGTCTGGTATCTTTCCTAAGTGTAGGAAGATTTATAGCGCGTTTGGTTAGTCCGATGTGTCGGAAATAATAACGCAATCCAAAGACCATATGTTTAAAACTGTTACGAGAAGGTGATTCTGAACTTAAGGCAAGATCGGTTAAGTAATCTTTGAGCTCATCATCTGAGATATCTTCCGGAAGTCGATCAAAATCTAAACTGATAATAGCAATTTTACGGATATAATTATTAAAAGTACTCAAACTTTTTCCTTGCAGGACAGTGTTTTGTTTGATAACTTTGAAAACCTGCTCAAAACCATCGATAGTTTGAAGGGCAGACTGGACAATTGTTAATCTTTTGTTTTTCATGATACTGAATTTTTAGGTTATTATTAATCTAACGGGATGGCAGATCCCGTTTCAGTATTATGTTATGAAATATTTGATAAATAAGCTATCCCGAGAGGGATTTAGTTCAACAACTAAGTATTCGTCTCGGCGATAGCCCAGAGATGAATACTATGGTTGACTAACCCGTTTGAGAGTTTATCCTTATGGGTATTTCGATAAGATTATAGATTTATTTTAAGCGAGAGATTCCGGAATTATAATATTCCCTCTTTTGTTTGGCTACAAGATGAGATTAAAAATTATAGATTGGACCAATAATTGATCAATATCATATTAATTTTAGCAGACGAAATAGTATTTATACAAAAAAGTCCTAATTTTCGGAGAAAGAAACCTGTGAAATTTACTCCTTTTTATATTCGAGGGGGAAATAATTTTATTGGGTGCATTCAACATTCAAAAAATTCTCTGGTAGGGATCTAATAATTGAACACTTTGAAAAAATGTTTAAACTACGAGAACGCTATTATAACAAATTATTAAAATAGATTTGTGAATTTGCTAATATCAAGAACAAAATATTAAACAATGCAATGGAAAACCAAAACTTTTGAAAATTTAAGCTTAAATGAATTTCATAATATCCTGCAGTTGCGTGTAAATGTTTTTGTGGTGGAGCAAAATTGTCCGTATCCTGAGCTGGACGAGAAAGATAAATTTGCCTGGCATTTTTTCGCTGTTCCGGAAGAAGACCCGGAAAAGATCATAGCTTATACCAGAATTTTTAAACCCGGTGATTATTACGAGCAGGCAGCTATCGGAAGGGTAGTGGTTAACCCGGAATTCCGGGGAAAGGATCTTGGGCATGAATTGATAAAAAAATCAATAGAAACTGTGGAAAGTCTGTTTAAAACTAAAGAGATCAAAATAGGGGCACAAACCTATCTTAAAGATTTTTATGAATCACATGGTTTTAATCAAATGGGAGAGGCTTATCTTGAAGATGGGATTCCTCATATTCATATGATCAGAAAATAAATTTTATCATCTACATGATATTTTATCAAACCTTTTATGATATCCTTATCGGATAAAAAATCATCAAATAAATCTAAAAAGTAATTCTGTAAATAAGCTTTGCAACAGCACTTGTAGTAGCAGGTTTTAAATATTCTATCCTTTTAACCGGTTCATCATAACCAATATTATAAACAAAGTAAAAATCAGAACCGATTTTAGGTATCCAGTGCAGGCGAAGGTTATAGATCATAATTTCATCGAGATTGTTATACTGTCCGAAAAGTGAAAAATTTAACCTTGTGGTAAAAGCATAGTTTAAATAAGCAGCAACTTCATTTGTTTTTAGAGATCCGTCAGGCAGGTCAACCTGATTCCAGGTATAACTTCCACTCATATTGAGGTGTTTGTTAATATTTACCCCTAATTCGCTTTCAAAAGTTTTGATATTTCCACCATAAAAACCACCAAAAAGATAGGCTATACTAGCCCAGACTCTGCGCGATTGATAGGTGTCGAATTTAAATTCGTAATTATACATCCAGTATTTCCCTACCGGAATACTTATTTCATCGCTAATCTCAAAATCTTCATCCAGACGGTCGTAATTCTGAATGAAATTAACTTCAAAGCTCTCTCCAGATTTAAAAACTGCTCCCAAAGGTCTCGTTTCATTGGAAAAGCTTTCAAATTCTCCGGTATTTTTGGTTTGATAATAAACAAACCCCCAGGGTTTAAATAACATTCTTTTTACTCCCCAACTATCAAACCACCTGGGTGAAATTCTTAAAAACCATACATAGGAATTGTAATTTCTCCTACGTACAAAACCCAGTTCTGGATTAAAATCTTCATCCATGCTGCTAAAACCCATATAATTGTCTATCAAATCGTTAGGGTAATCTATATAAAATCGGTAAGAAAGGGCATTTTCATTAAGGGAAAAATCTTCCGTACTGGCGGCAATTTTTCCTTCAATCACCAGATTCTTATCTTTAAAAAAATCAGAAGTCTGGTACTTTGCATCCAAACCGAATACTTGATTTGAATGTTCAGAGTTGATCACATTGGTAAAAATGCCACCTATATAGGATTGAGCTCCAAGATCTCTTTTATATCGTAAAACGGTATTGTTAGTGGTGGGAATATCATTGACCTTGCCTTCCTGAATGTTTAAAAAACCAATATTATTCTTTCCTATTTTTCCAAATAATCTGGCTCCGGCTATTATGGGAACTTCCTCTCCATCACTGATACCAATGGTGCGGGAGTAAAAAACATTATTTCTGTAACCTAACCGGAAACTGTATAGATCATAACCTTCTAAAAAAAATTGTCTTTTTTCCGGATAATAAAGATTAAAGCGGGTAAGATTTACCGGAATCCTATCAGCCTCTACCTGAGCAAAATCTGTAAAAGTAGTCAGATTTAATTTTAAAGTAGGCGAAAGATTTATATTTAGATCGGCTCCGAACTTTAACGGATAATTATTTCCTTCTTCAGAATTGTATTGCCAACCCACAAGACCATAGGGCTTAAATTCAAATTTTTTGGCATAGGAAATATCGGTTATTCCGGTTAATTTTCCGGCATTTACCACTGCAAAAATAGAATAATCTCTTGACCAGCCCTGCCACAGCGCCTGCTCATTTTTAGAAACTATATCTCTTTCAAAATTAATGGCCCAGTCCAGTACTTTTCCTTTTTTAAATTGAAGGGTGTTAAAAGGGATCTCTATTTCTGCAAACCAACCCTCTTGAGTTCTGCTTGTTCTTACATCCCATACCGCATTCCAGTCCTCATTCCCATCTTCTCCGCTATAGATCTGAATATCAGCACGGGCTCCATTCGGATTGGTAACAAAAAGATATCCGTTTCTATTGTCGTCAAATGGGCTGATCATAATCCGGAAATTATCATCGGTCTCATAATCAAAATCGGTGTTCATATTCTTGGCAACGATCTTACTTGCATCTTTCTGGTAACACCAAACGCCAAGATATAAAGTGTTGTTGTTATATATTACAGCAACTTCAGTTCGTTCGGTAACGGGTTCACCAAAATTCAGATCACGCTGTGTAAAATTACTGATATGTGGTATTTGTTTCCAGATGGAATCGTTTAAAAAACCATCAAATTTTATTTTTCCGTTAAATTTTACCGCCCGAATTTCAGTTGGCTCAGAATGTTGTGCAAATAAATAAATATGAGTATTTGTTAAAAAGCACAAGAAGATTATTGATAAAAAGGTTTTTCCTTTTTTCACGGTTTAAAATTTACTTGTTTTCAGTGAATGATCTGTGTTTATCAGATTCTGTTAATTAAGGATAAAGTTACACGAATTCTAATAATATTTGATTTATTCTAATAAAATATTTCCTAGCCTATTTTACGGTAATTTTAATATTATCCAGATCGTAATTTGTGGTTTTTCCGGGATCTCCTCCCAGATATCTAAAACCTATTCGTATTTTTCCGCTGTAACAACTCAGACTGATTTTCCCCGAAGGCGTAAAAGGAGAAGAAGAATTTCCCGAAGGTCCTTTAGAAATATCAGCATTGATCTGTTTCCAGGAAGTAGTTTCTGTATTTCCTGTAAAATCATCTGTGATCCAGGTAGTTAAAATAGTGCCATTGTCATAAGAAGCTCCGGTTTGAAAACTTAATGTTGCATCAGTTGTATTTTGCAGATCTATCTCCGGAGTAATCAACCAGACTTCCATTGGGTTTTCTCCTGATCCGTAAGCCGAAACTCTCATTACCGTATTACCGTTTACGCTACGTTTTTTAAATTTTTCCTTCCCATCATTAATATTGATATTTTTCCAGCCAAGATCCAGCAGATCATTGGTTTTTTTGATGCTTTCAAAATCTTCATAAAAAAGGATATTTTTAACATCGGTATTTCCATCACAATCTAAAAAATCGGGATCGCATCTGTTTAACTCTTTAAAATTTATAACCTGCGGATCATTAATTACCAGAACCGTTTTTTTATTTTGGTAATCCATTGTAAGAACTGCCGTTAGTTCACCTTTTTTTTCGGGGAGAGGTACCGATTTAAATTTGGCATAGGTACTGGTACTTAAAACAGCAAAATTCTGATCGCTACATTGTGTTATCACTCTCTCAGCACTGTATTTATCAAAAACTTCTCCGGCAAAGGTTTTCCCAATCTCATTGTATTTAAATTGTACATTTTCGGTTTGGATCAGCTGATTTAAATGTTCTTTATTGAATTGTGAGAAGGATAATTTTTTAGGAATGATCTCTTGGGTTACAGATGATCGAATGATAAAATCGTCGAGAAGGGATTCTGGGATATTCGTTAATTCATTTTTATCCGGATAGCCCAAAGTGTAATTGCCTTTTTCAGCGGTGATACTCATTCCGGCTACTTTAACATACAATTTTCTTCCAAAATTATATTTGGTATAATAGGATTTTTGGTCGATCAGAATTCTGATTCCCGATTCGGGGTTTTCAGCTGCGTTCTGAAGGATCATCGTTTTGTAAAAATTACCCGATTCATCACTGGAAACCACAAAAGCTTCGAAAACAGCATCATCTACTGTATTAAAAGTATAGATCTTTTCCCCCGATTGATCATAAGCTTTTTTAATGGCACTCAAAGTGGTATTCGAAGTGATTTCAGGTTCCTGAATATCTATTTCCGGGGTTTTAAAATCATCGGTTTGTACACAGGAAAAGAACAGAGTGAACAGAATAAACAGACTAAGGGTTTTCATAAGTTTTAATTTTAATATTTTTAATTTTCCCGCAGTTATCCGCAGAAACATTTCATTAATATGAGACCGTTGTAAAAGGTGATTCTTTGTTCAAATTCGACGCTCAAGAAAATTTTAACCCGCAGTAAACTTATGTTTATGAGGACTTAAAATTTTAGAGAAGGAAGAAGTTGGACAAAGAATTGCCTTTATCTCATAATTCTATATAGTTTTGCAACGGTCTTCATATATCAATATCACATTTTTACTTTACCATCTGAAATACACGGATGTATAATAAGTTGTACCGTAACCCATCCAGTATTTGGGTCCGAAAAGAGGTTTTTCTCTGTTTTTATCTTCCAGTAAAGTATTGTAATTGGCATTTCTCGATTGCTCAAATCCACCGGTTTTATAATCGGTATTTAAAAGGTTACCGATACTTGCAAAAAAACCGATATAATATTTGTTGACTTTCCAGCTCTTTCCTCCAACAAGATTGATCAGGGTATAAGCTTTGAATTTTTCCTGACGAAGCATTTCTTTTGCTATTTCTTCATCATAATTGCTGATGGGCATTCCATCGGAATTTTTATAAAAATTAGCTGTCCGGGTTATTGGGGCAATATTGATATAGGCATTTTTAAAATAATTGGCTGTAGCCGAAAACCACCAATAATTTGAGCTGTTATATTCAAAACCCATTGAATAAGCTTGCTGAGGTCCGTTGGCAGTAAAATAGTTCTTTAAAAAGGATTTTCCGTAATCCAGATGCCCCTGAAAGCTGTCGGAAGTCAGATAAAGATCAGGATTACTTGTATACACCGATTGCCCTATTGCTGCAACTCCTTTGATCTTCCATTGCATTAGAACGGGAATCTCTATTCCCAATTCCAAACCAAAATTCTGTTTATCAATTCTGGTAAGGATCTCCTGAACAAATGCCGTAGTTTCAGCAAAATCAAGTCCTGTAAGTCCATCTGCAAAATAAAAACCTATATGGGTCTGATCTTTTAACGAGATAAAATAAGTACTCAGTTTTGCATTGATCTTAGGATGCCGGAACCAATAATTTAAATCGGCCTCAAAATGTTTTTCACTATTAAGGTTTTCTACCAATTCATTGTTTTCACGAATATTGGAAAATGTATTTTGAATAACCGGAGCTTTGGTAAGGTAAGCCGTATGCATACTAAAAAGATGCCAACCGGATAATTTATAGGAAACCCCGGTCTTGATACCGAAATTAAAAAAACTTACTTTTTCACTTTTCCCTAAAGAGGCATTTCCCGGATAGGCTCCATTTTCAAAAAGCCCATTGCGTTGATAATTAGAGTATTCACTATTCAAAGCAACAAAAGCATCCGTTCTTTTAGTGTGATATTGTGTTTGTATAAATCCGTACAGATTTGAAGCACTGAGCTTATAATTATATTTAAAACGTTCATTTTCTTTTATAGTACGGTTGGGATCTTGAAGATCATTCTGTGCTTTTTCAAGATCATCTTCATAAATATCTACATCTAAAAAGCCCTTTCCTCCCAGCAGATCAAGGAGATTCCCAAAATTCTCCGATTGTAAATTTTGATATCTTACGGCAGCATTTATATCAAAGGAAGGATTGATCTTTTTATGAAATATACTGTTGAAAGTAAATTGACGATCATCATTCCGGTCCTCATATAAGGCGTAAATCGAATTTCCTCCTGTAAGAGTGATGGTTTGATTGGCCGCATAAAGATTTTCCCAGTTGACTTGTCCATTTTGTAAAAAGGCCTGCTCAGCGAGATAAGCTCCGGAATAATCGGGATTTTCCGGATTTCGTAAAAAGTAGCTGGGCAGATTCTGATAATAATCCGGATAAGGATTTTTGCCTCCACCGATAAGGTATGGCTGATCCTCAGTATCATAAACAATACGTCCGCCACCGTAATCAAGCCGGCTGTTTCCCGTTTTACCAAACTGATACGTGAGACCGGTTTGCAATGAAGAGGAAGCATTGATATCCCAGAAATGATTAAGTTGAAATATAGGTTCACAAATTCTTTTTACCCTTGAATTTCTAATCTTGCTCTCCTGCATTCCCCAGTAGGAGTTGTATCTTTTGTTTTTCAGAGTCAAAACTTCCTGAGTTAAAGGAGCGGATTTCCCACTGAAATTGTTGGCATAAATAGTAGTAATATTCAGGCTGTGATGTTTGTTGAATTTCTTTTCCACGGCAGTGAAAAACGACAAGGCTTTGTAGGGGGTTCCCTCCCTGTATCCTTGATTTGCAAAGCGGTAAGAAGTTGAAAATGTAAGAAACCAGTTGTTTTTAAAAGCTCCGCTGTTGTAAGTCATCATCAGTCTATTTTGATAACTCCGGTTAGAAGAGGCGTAAGAAGCCTTTAAACCTTTTCGGTAAGAACTTCTTTGGGTGATCAGGTTTATTGATCCGGCAAGATTGCTAAAAATAAATTCTGATGCAGTAAGATTATTGTGATCCACCTGATTTCTAAATACATCATTCAATCCTCCCCAGTTGCTCCATTGGGGCCTACTGTTATATATTTTGTTCATGGGGGTACCATTGAGCATGACCGTACGGAATTCTGATCCAAGGCCTCTCGGTTTAAAAAATGCCTGACTAAATTCAAAAGCCACTGTTCTGAGAAATACATCTTTTGAAGAAGAAAGCACTCCGGTAATATTGTTGGAGGCTTCTCCGGAATCACTATATAGTTCATCTTCATTGATCATAATATAATGTTCTTCCTGTTGGGTATTTTTTTCCGTCAGACGGATCTGGCCAAGATCGATCTCAACGGAAGAAGAATCAATGGTAACAGGAATTTTTTTTATCAGATAAGAATCTGAAATAAACTGAAGGATATTTTCTCCAACAGGAAGGTTATAGATTTTAAAATTTCCATCGGTATCAGTATAATTTACCAAAGAAGTTTTAACAAGCCTTATTTCAACTCTTGAAATTGGATTTCCGGATATTTCATCTGTAACATTACCGGATACAGAATTGATCTGCTGAGCCAGTAACAAAGGTTTGGTCATAAAAAAAATTACAATGTACAAGAAGAATTTTTTCATAAAATAAAGCTTGAGTTGTAATGTTTTATGACAGAAAAAAAGAAAAGTTAACAAAAAAAAGTAAAAAAACAGGTTAACTTTTTATCAGTTCAGTTCACTAAAGGATGTAATAAATGTTTAAAGTTATTCCAATGAGGCAGTTTATATCGTTTTTGTTTGCTTTGTTTTTCATCATTCAAGCCCCCCGTTCTCAGAACAACCAATTCAAAATAAGAACGATTGCCTTTTTTAATGTTGAGAATCTTTTCGACACGATCGATAATTCTAAAACCTTTGATGAGGACTTTACCCCACAGGGAAAAAACCATTATACAGCAATTGTTTACCGGCAGAAAATTAATAATATTGCCCGGGTAATCTCTGAGATAGGGAAAGAAAAGGCCGGAACTTCTCCGGCAATTATTGCACTTTCTGAAATTGAAAATGATACGGTTTTACAGGATCTTACACATACTTCATCAATAAAAAAGCAGCATTACCAGATCATTCATTTTGATTCGCCTGATATCAGAGGAATTGATGTGGCACTTTTATACAAGGCACAAATCTTTAAACCTCTGGAGCAAAAAACTACAGAGGTAAAACTCTGGGACGATTCAGGAAAAAGGATTTATACCCGTGATATTTTAACCGTAAAAGGTTTTTTAGATGATGAAATGATCTATATTATTGTAAATCACTGGCCTTCCCGAAGGGGCGGACAGCTAAGAAGCAGTGCCAAAAGAGAAAAAGCTGCTTATGTTGTACAAAAGATCATTCAGGAGATCAGGGAAGAAGAAGAAGAGTCAAAGATTTTGGTAATGGGCGATTTTAATGATGATCCGGTTGATCAAAGTATTAAAAACGGATTAAATACTACCGGAAGCTTTAAAGATCTTGATAAGAATAAACTTTTTAACCCAATGGAAGTTTTGTATCATAAAGGTTATAACACTTTGAGTCACAGAGATAGACTCAACCTTTTTGATCAGATCATGCTGAGCTATCATTTTATTTCTCCTTTTAAAGATTTTAAAAGTTACCATTTTTATCAGGCCGGTATTTTTAATCCTGATTATCTGATCACTCAGACCGGAAAATATAAAGGGTATCCTTTCAGAAGTTTTCAAAATAACACTTTTAGCGGAGGGTACAGCGATCATTTTCCGGTATTTGTTTATCTAATCAAAGAAAGACCTGTTCAAATTACTTCAGGAAACTAAGACCATAGTTAAAAACAATTTTATCTTTTTCTGTTGAAAAAACAAATAATCAGGTTTATCTTTACTGAAATTTAAATTTTTTAAATATGCCAAACGAAAAAACTGCTGATTACGGTCCGTTACAATTATTAATTGGAACCTGGGAGGGAGATAAAGGAACTGATTTCGCTCCGGAACCCGATGAAGATGCCATAAGTCCATATTACGAAACCATTGTTTTTGAAGGTGCCGGAGATGTTGATAATGCCGATGAACAGGAACTGGTCATTGTAAGATATCATCTTTCTGTAAGAAGAAAATCCAATGATGAAACTTTTCACGATCAGGTGGGATATTGGCTTTGGGACAAAGAAAACCAAACAATTATGCATTCTTTTACCATTCCCCGCGGACTTTGTGTACTGGCCGGAGGAAAATTTGATAAAGAAAAAGTCAATGATTCTGACATTACCTTAAAAGTACTTGCCAAACCGGGAGAAGAGTGGGGAATAGTACAATCGCCATTTATGACCCAAAAAGCTAAAACGCTGGAATTTTCTCAGGAATTGAGAGTGAGTAAAGAAGAACTATCTTATTTCCAGACCACGGTTCTTGATATTTATGGAAGAAATTTTAATCATACCGATGAGAATATTTTAAAAAGAGTAAAATGATCGATAAAAAAGAGATTCTAAAGGCTTATCAGTTCAGGCATGCTTGTAAATTGTTTGATCCGGAAAAGATCATCAGCGATGAAGATTTTAGTTTTATTATAGAAACGGCAAGGCTCTCACCGAGTTCTTTAGGACTTGAACCCTGGCATTTTATAGAGGTTCAAAATAAGGAACTAAGAAGCAAACTTAAAGAGGGAGCCTGGGGAGCAACACTTAAATTGGAAACGGCAAGTCATTTTGTGGTTTGTCTTACCTTGAAAAGCAGTTATATGAAATATGACAGTCCGTATGTGGCTGATTTTATGAAGAATGTACAGCATCATCCGGAAGAGGTTGCTCAAGCCAGAAGAAAAATGATGGAGAATTTTCAGACCAGAGATTTTGATTTGACAGATGAAAGAAAAATATTCGATTGGGCTTCAAAACAATGTTATATTGCTTTGGGTAATATGTTAACTACAGCTGCAATGTTAGGGATTGATTCTTGCCCGATAGAAGGTTTTAACAGAGAAACTACCGATAAGATTTTAAAGAATGATTTTGGAGTGGATACAGATAAATATGGAATTTCTTATATGATTGCTTTTGGTTACCGGGCAAACAATCCCGGGCCCAAGACCCGAAGGCCTATTGAAAAAATCCTTACCTGGAAAAAATAATTGAAAACATTTAAAGAAATAAAACATCTAATCATTGATTTTGCCCAATCCGATAAAAGGGTCAGAGCTGTTTTACTCAACGGCTCAAGGGCAAATCCGAAAATCAAAACAGATCCGTATCAGGATTATGATATCGTTTTTGTGGTGGAAGAGATGAAATCTTTTATTTCAGATCATAACTGGACAGAGGTTTTTGGTAAAAAACTGATATGGCAACTGCCGGATGAAATGGTTTTTGGTAATGATGAACAAAGAGTATGTTTTACTTATCTGATGCTTTTTGAGGAGGGTAACCGTATCGATCTGACACTTTTCCCCGCAGAAAAGCTGAAAGATCACTTTAAAAAAGACAGCTTAACGAAGGTTTGGCTTGATAAGGATGCTCTTTTTACAGATATACAACCGCCATCAGATGCAGATTATATTATTAAAAAGCCTTCCGAAAAAGAATTTTTAGATACCTGTAATGAATTCTGGTGGGTTTCAACCTATGTAGCCAAAGGAATTTTACGTAATGAGATTGTCTATGCCAAAGACATGATGGAAGATCCCGTAAGGAAGATGTTTCTAAAAATAATAGCCTGGTATATTGGATGTCAGACTAATTTTTCTGTTTCTTCGGGTAAAAGCGGCAGGTTTATTGATGAGTATCTTTCGCCGGAGGATTACAGGCAGGTTTTAAAAACCTATCCGGATTATCATACAGAGAATATCAAAAGTGCTTTATTCCTTATGTTTGAAATATTCAGCTCTTATGCAAAACAAATAGCCGAAGATCTGAATTTTAATTATTCTGTAAAAGAACAGGAAAATACGACAAAGTATTTAAAAAAGATCTTAACTGATGACAAGAAAGGATAGATATAACACAGTAGAAGTTTAAGCAACTACAAATTAAATCGTTTGGATATTCATATATTTACCTAAATTAAAAACTTTAAAAATTATTATGAAAAAGATATTTACCCTATTGTTATTTTTAATTACGATCACTGTTTTTTCACAGGAAGAGGAGAATCAGTTTGCCAAATACCACGAAGTAAAGATCAATGCATTTAATGTACTTATTTTTAAAACGATCGATCTCTCCTACGAATATCTTATCAATGAAGAATCCTCTGTGGGTACTTCTATACTGTTCAATTTGAACGATGAGGATACTGACGGGCCCTATTACAACGAAACTTTTGCTTTTACCCCCTTTTACAGAAGGTATTTTAGTAAAAAATATGCCCAGGGCTTTTTTATGGAGGGTTTTGGTATGTATAATAAGCAACAGAGTTTTTATTACGAATATGATATAGTTGAACCTGATGGTGGATATACTGCAAATTCCTCTGATCAGGATACAAATAACTTTGCACTGGGAATTTCGCTGGGGGCTAAGTTTGTAAGTAAAAGAGGCTTTGCCTTTGAATTTCTTGCAGGAGTTGGAAGAAATATCTTTAGCAGTAATAATGATTATAATACCGAATTTGTCCCTCGTTTTGCCACTTCATTTGGATATCGTTTTTGATAGAATTGATGTTATCAGGCAGTTATATGAAATAATCTTTTTGGGTCTTAGATACAAAACTTTTTATATTATGATAAATCTTATTAAATTATGGCATTAAAATTCAAAAACCAACTTAAAGGAAAGAGATTAACTTTGAGAAGAACAAAGCCAACCTTGAAGATGGCTGAATCTATGTTCAAAGTTATAGACGAAAATCGTAAACATCTAGAACCTTGGTTTCCTTGGCCAAAATTAACACAAAAGGTAGAAGATAGTATGAAATATTTATTTGATAAAGAGGAAGAAACAGAAAAAGGGAAAAAAGTTGAATATGGTCTCTTTATCAAGAATGAATATATAGGCAATATTTCTCTTTTCGATATTAATGAAAAAAAGAAATCTGCAGAGATTGGTTACTGGCTATCTTCTTTTCATACTAGAAAAGGCTATATGACAGAAGCAGTAAAAATTCTAGAAATAGAAGCTTTTGAGAAATTGAAATTAAATAGAATACAAATAAAATGTGATGAAAAAAATGAAGCTTCTTCAGGATTGGCCAAGAAATGCGGTTATAAGTATGAAGGAAAATTTAGAGAAAATGCTTTTAGTGAACATTTTAACGATTTTCGTAATACGTTGGTCTTTTCAAAATTAAAATCAGAATATAAAAAGAAATAAAATAACGCCCAAAAAAGATTACTTGAGTCAAATTCTTTCAGACACTATAAATTTGAAAATTATTTTATCAAAAGAACAGTTAATTTCAAACAAAAACTTTTTACCACCTCCTCATTTATCAATTGATACCAAAAATCCTTTTAAAACGGTTAACGAGGCTGAATTTATAGCCAATATTTTAAATATTGACACTTTATTTGTTAAAAAACAATTTAAGTCTAACAAAACTTTAGACCTTAATATGCTATATGCTTTCTGACTATGGTTTTCGAATATATGATTTAAGGCACCATTTTTTAGAAAATGTTTTCCCTTTTAAGGTTGTTGAAAGGGAAATTGACAGTTTGAATAAGGGAAAGAATTCATACGGACTTTTCTCAATTACAAAACCGATATTCAATGAAAGACTGGACTTAGCGTATGTGAGAATAGGGAATGGTGTTGCTGGAAAAACGCTAATATTGGAATATAAATATGGAAAATGGGAAATTAAGAAAACAATTGGGGAATGGATACATTAAAACCAACTTTCAGCAACTAAGTATTCGTCTCAGCGATAGCCCAGAGATGAATACTATTGTTGGCTATCCCGTTACAGAGTTTCCCACTATGGGTATCTTTCAATAAAACATATATTGATCAGATTAGGGCGTTATGATTGATAAATATTTTAAGATTATTATTTATTTACTAAAAATAGTTTTTAACTCTATTAAAAAATGGAATATAAAAGAACAGAGAAAAACAAAGTTAAAAGAGGTGCTTCAAAAGCCAGTTATGATAAAGAAGTAATTCATAATATTTTAGATGCTTCAGAGATTTGTAATATCGCATTTATTTACAAAAATCAGGCGGTTGTTCAGCCGATTAACTTTGGCAGATCCGGAGAATATATTTATTTACACGGATCTTTAAAAAACAGAATGACCAATGCTTTGATCGAAGCGGGGAAAGTGAGTTTAAGCGTAATGATTCTTGATAGTATGAAAATTTCAAGATCGGCCTTTCATCATTCTGTAAACTATCGTTCAGTGGTTGTGTTTGGAAAGGTTAAAGAATTAAAAACCAATCAGGAAAAATTACAGGGTTTAAAAACGATTATCAACCATTTTGTTCCCAACAGATGGGAGTATTGCCGAAAACCTGATCAGATAGAGCTCAAAGCAACAAGAGTTATAGAAATTAAAATCGAATCTGCTTCGGCAAAGATAGCAGATGGCCCTTTAAATGATAATAAGTCAGACAAAGAACTCGATTACTGGGCAGGAACTATTCCTGTTAAAACCATTAGTGAATATCCTGTTCCGGAAAAAGATCTGAAAAAAGGGATAAAGATCCCACAACATATTCTCGATTTCTTTAAGAAGACTAAAGATGGAAAATGAACCAACATTTTATCAATCAGTACGCTCTGTAAATTAAAAAGAATTCTTTATTAGTCTTTATTCTCTTGCAAAAAACCTTAAATTTACAGTCATAATTTTTCAAAACATCAAGATGAAAAACACTTACAGGTTATTTTTAGGATTATTTATATTTTTTATTTCATTGCCCGGAATTCAGGCTCAAACTACCAAAAAAGCAGTTCCTGTTTTTAAAGATGGTGAAGCACAGATTGTACCGGAATTCAGCGATCCTGAAAAATGGATCAGGACAGATCTTTGGGTAGAAACCGATTTTGATACGGATGGCGATGGTAAATTAGACCGGATGCATGTAGATGTTACGAGACCTGCGCAAACAGAAACAGAAGGTTTAAAATTACCTGTAATTTATATTTCTAGTCCTTATTTTGCAGGGGTAGCTCCGGATGTTCCGGGTTTAAACTGGGATGTGAATCATGAACTGGGAGAGCCTGCGCCACACGAAAGAGCACATCCTGAAGTTATCAGAAGAGGAAAAAGACCCATCATTTCCAGCTCTCATATCAAAACCTGGGTACCACGTGGATATATTGTGGTTCATTCTTCTTCACCGGGTACCGGACTCTCACAGGGATCGCCCACTGTTGGTGGCGACAATGAATCTCTGGCACCCAAAGCGGTGATCGAATGGCTTTGCGGAAGAAGGCCCGGATATACATCGATCAACGGAAATGAAAAAGTAAAAGCCTACTGGTCAACAGGAAAAGTAGGAATGACCGGAACTTCTTACAACGGAACCCTTCCTCTGGCCGCAGCCACAACCGGAGTTGATGGACTGGAGGCGATTATTCCTATCTCTCCCAACACATCTTATTATCATTATTATCGTTCTAACGGTTTGGTAAGATCCCCGGGAGGATATTTAGGAGAAGATGTAGATGTACTTTACGATTTTATCCACAGTGGTGACGAATCAAAAAGGGCTTACAGCAATAAAGTGATCCGGGATACCGAAATGAAAAATGGTATGGACCGGATTACCGGAGATTATAACGATTTTTGGGCAGGACGCGATTACCTGAACGATATGAAACCTATGAAAGCAGCTCTTTTGATGTCGCATGGTTTTAACGACTGGAATGTAATGCCGGAACACAGCTACCGTATTTATAAAGCGGCAAAAGAAAAAGGATTGCCTGTGATGATCTATTACCATCAAAACGGACATGGAGGTCCGCCGCCAATGCGGATGATGAACCGTTGGTTTACCCGTTACCTTTTCGGAATAGAGAACGGAGTAGAAAAAGAACCCGGAGCATGGATCGTTCGTGAAAACGATAAAAGAGATCAACCCACACCTTATGCAGATTATCCAAATCCGGAAGCTGCTCCTGTAAGCTTATATTTAAAACCGGGAGCTCCAAAGGCCGGAAAATTAAGTACGGATAAATCAGGGAGTAAAGGAAAAGAAACACTTGTAGATAACTATTCTTTCTCCGGTACTTCTTTGGCCCAGGCTGAGATCACAGAGCACAGATTGATCTATGTAACGCCCGAATTAAAAGAAGATGTTCATATTTCAGGAGTGCCGAGAATTACCATAAAACTGGCCAGCAGTAAACCGGCAGCAAATCTTTCTGTATGGATGGTTTCACTTCCGTGGAATGTGGGCAGAAGAGTAAAAATAACCGATAATATCATTAACCGGGGCTGGGCTGATCCGCAGAATTATAAATCGATAAGAAAAGGAGAACCCTTAAAACCGGGTAAATTCTATGAGATAAGTTTTGATCTCATGCCGGATGATCAGATTATCCCGAAAGGGCAAAAAATTGCCCTGATGATCTTCTCCAGCGATAAGGATTTTACCATTCATCCAAAGCCGGGAACAGAACTGACCATTGATCTGGAAGGAACAAAACTGGTTTTACCCGTAGTGGGCGGTAAGGAAGCTTTTGGAAAAGCTGTAAAATAGATGATAGGTGATACATGTATAGATCGATAATAGCCGCATTATTATTACCTTTTTTTGGTTTTTCTCAGGCCGACTGGATCAGCTATGTTAAAAAAGAGAAAAAAGGGATCCTGGCTGTTTCTGTTGATCTGGAACCTGATTTTAAAAAACCAAAATTACACAATGTCCTTATTGTAGGAACCAAGGCAAAAGGCTGTTATAAGAATGGTTTCCCTAATGAGGAAGGAATAAGCTACTCTGATGTATTTTCAGATTCTGTTGCTCTTAGGTTGAATAAAATTACAAAGAACCGAAAAGTGGGTATGATCTCTTATCAGTGTTTGATCTTTGATGTTTTTTATGTAAAAGATACGCTGGAGATCCGGAAAGAGATAGATACTTTACTAACGAAAAATTATCCTCATTACCCAAAATATATTGTCATCAGAAAAGATAAAAGATGGGATTACTATTATCAAAAGCTTTTCCCGCCGATTTATACGGAAGATTTTATTTATGATCAGGAAATTCTTTATAAACTCGTTTCTGCCGGTGATGATCTTTCCACGGAAAGAAATGTTAAACACTGGACCTATTTTAAAAATGAAAAAAGAAGAAATAGTTTTGTAAGTAAAATTAAGAAACTCGATTTTAAAGTGGATTTTTTAAATATTAAAAAGGATCAGGCTTATCCGTACGAGGTTCAGGTTTACAGAAAAGAAAAGATCTATCCTCGGTCTATCGAAAGCGTTACAAAACTGCTTAATTTTATGGTTAAAGCCGATAACGGATTGTATGATGGCTGGGGCGCTGAAATGATCGTTAAAGAATAAATATCGATCAGTAAATTTGCATTACAGAGACTAAATAGAAAGAAATGAATAAGAGTTTATCAGAGATCATGAGATCCGGAAAGGAATCTTTACAAGGAAGATGGCCGGTGGCCATAGGTACTTTTCTCGTATATGAAATTATTTTAGGAGCCTTTGAAAGAACCGGAGAAGATTATCCTTATACTTCGATCCTTATTTTGGCGGTTGCCGGTCCGTTGCTTGTAGGAGTATCGGTTTTTTCTTTAAATATCTCAAGAAGAAGAGAAGCCCGTTTTGAACAGATCTTTGACGGATTCAGAAATTATGTAACTTCTCTGGCAGCGTATTTACTCGTAGTGTTGTTTGTATTTTTATGGGCTCTTTTGCTTATCATTCCCGGGATCATAGCAGCATTATCTTACTCAATGACGTTTTATATTATTGCTGATGATGAATCCATAGAACCTATGGAAGCACTTAAAAAAAGTAAAAAAATGATGGAAGGCCATAAACTCAAATTGTTTTATCTGGTTTTAAGATATTTTGGGCTGGGTTTACTTTGTATTCTTACCCTTGGAATTGGTTTCTTTTGGCTGATTCCATATACCCATGTGACTACGGCAGTTTTTTACGATGATATTAAGGATAATCCGGCAGTTTAGATAAGGTAGCAAGAGGATTATGAAAATTTATCATAAAAAGAAAACACTTTATTTTATCTATTATTAACGTAACAACCGTATAAGTTTAGATCATAAATCGATTGAAAAACCGGATTCTTTTTTAGATCAGGATCATTTTTAAGAAAATAATATTCCTACAACTTCCTCTATTTTAGATACTTTTATAATTTTAATATTGAAAGATTTCTGACTGATCTTATTAAATTTTGACAGGATGATCTTGTCAAAACCAAGCTTTTCAGCTTCGATAATTCGCTGTTCAATACGGTTTACTGCTCTTATCTCTCCGGCAAGGCCTATTTCGGCAGCAAAACTGATATTTTGAGCGATGGCAATTTCTTCATTGGAGGATAGGATGGCACAAACTACGGCCAGATCAATGGCAGGATCTTCCACTTTAAGTCCGCCCGCAATATTTAAAAAAACATCTTTGGCTCCCAGCCTGAAACCAGCACGTTTTTCCAATACAGCCAGCAACATGTTCAAGCGTTTGATATTATAACCCGTTGCCGATCGCTGAGGAGTACCATAAACCGCTGAACTTACCAGTGCCTGAACTTCTATCATCAAAGGGCGCATCCCTTCCAGTGTGGCTGCGATAGCTGTTCCGGTAAGATCGGAATCTTTTTCAGAGATCAGTATTTCCGAAGGGTTGCTCACTTCCCTTAAGCCTGTATTGAGCATTTCGTAAATACCGAGTTCTGCAGTAGAGCCAAAACGGTTCTTTTGAGCTCTTAAAATACGATACGTATGATTTCTGTCGCCTTCAAATTGCAATACCACATCTACCATATGTTCCAGTATTTTAGGTCCGGCAATGGCTCCTTCTTTGGTAATATGGCCGATAAGTATTACCGGAGTATTGGTTTCCTTGGCAAATTTGATCAGCTCGGCAGTGGTTTCCCTGATCTGGGAAATACTTCCCGGAGAGGCTTCGATATAGTCGGTATGTAAGGTCTGAACAGAATCGATTACTACTACATCCGGCACGATCTCTTCAATATTTTTAAAGATATTCTGGGTTTTGGTTTCGGTAAGGATCAAACAATGATCATTGTTTCCGGTAAGGCGTTCGGCTCTTAATTTAATTTGCGACTGACTTTCTTCCCCTGAAACATAGAGTACCTTATATTGCATCAGTAAAGCGATCTGAAGTATCAATGTGGATTTCCCGATTCCGGGTTCACCGCCCAGTAAAACCACCGATCCATTGACCAGCCCTCCTCCGAGAACACGATTTAGTTCATGGTTATTGGTATTGATCCTGTCTTCCTGAGTAACAGAAATATCTCTTATTTTAAGTGGTATGTTGGTCCTTTTTGAAGTGTTCTTTTGTTTCCAGTTACGTTTTTCTTCTTTTTCAATAACCTCTTCTACAACAGTATTCCACTCTCCGCATACATTACATTTCCCCACCCATTTTGGGAATTGAGCGCCACAATTCTGACAGTAAAAAGTAGTTTTTGTTTTAGCCATTGGATAGAGATTTTTGTTGTTCTGTGTTTTGTTGTTTGTTTGTGTTAGTTCAAGTTCAGCTTTCAACAGAAAAGCGCATTTGAGTTGTCAGTTCGAGCCTGCCTTTCGGCAGACAGGCGCAGTCGGGTTGTCAGTTCGAGCGCAGTCGAGAACTACTCAATCTGGTTTATACTTATAGTGTGTAGCATTTCTGCATTCTGATAAAATTTGTAACATATCATAATCACCATTTGCCAAAACTATTTTTTTCTGTGCACTCCATTTTTTAATCTTCTTTTCAAAATAAATAGCTTGATTTATATCATTAAAATCCTAATAGAAAATTAATTCAACAGGTATTCTTGAGTATGTAAAAGCTCGTTTGTTTCTCCCTTCCTGATGTTCCATAATACGTCTTTCCAGATTATTTGTAAGCCCCGTATATAATAATCCATCAGAACACTTTAAGATGTAAATATAGTAGGTTTTCATAGAATAATTGTAAAGGTTCTTTAAGTTCATAAATATCTCTCGACTGCGCTCGAGATGACAGAAATTTACTTTTAATGATTACGAGCATATATCAATTTGAGTATTTCTTGTGTTATTTCAAGCCTGCCTTTTGGTAGACAGGCGCAGTTGAGAACTACTCATCTTTAAACTTTTCCAATCTCATCTTTTCCCCATCAAAAACAGCATAGGTAAAATGGTTTACCCAGTCGCCGGTATTGATGTAAGTACTGTTATTTCCAACCTGAATTTCCATAGGATAATGCCGATGTCCAAAAATAAAGAAGTCATAGTGTTTGGCTTCGAGTTTTCTTTTGGCATATTGTACTAACCATTCTTTATCTTCTCCAAGAAATTTCACATCTTCTTCTCCGGAGATCAGTTTGTTCTTAGTGGACAGATATTGCGCCAGACTCATCCCGATATCAGGATGCAGCCATTTATACAACCATTTTGCAAACGGATTGGTAAATACCCTTTTCATTCGTTTATAGCCTTTATCGCCGGGGCCTAAACCATCGCCATGACCAATCAGGAAGGTTTTATCGTTAAAAGTAAATTCTTTCGGCTGATCATAAGTGGGAATATTGAGTTCTGTTTCAAAATAATCCAGCATCCACAGATCGTGATTTCCGATAAAGAAATAAATAGGAATTCCACTGTCTCTGATCTCGGCAAGTTTACCCAGAACACGGATAAATCCTTTGGGAATTACTGTTTTGTATTCAAACCAGAAATCGAACAAATCTCCCAGCAAAAAAATAGCTTCCGCATCAGTTTTAACCCGATCCAGCCAAAGAATAAATATTTTTTCACGAACCAGACTTTCAGCTCTCGTTGGAGCTCCAAAGTGCTGATCGGAAGCAAAATAGATTTTTTTGTTTTTATTCATCAGAATATTTTCGATGGTTATTACTTTCGTGGAAGCAATTTCGTTAATTTATTCGTGAGACTCTAAAAAATTAATTTCAATTTTTTAGTTAGTCGAACTAATCCCACTTTTTTCTAGCGGGATCTTGGGTTATTACCTCGACCTTTAGGTCGATTCCTATTAAAGGGTTCAGGGCTTGCCCTGAGGTTTAATACCTTTTATACTATTCCTGGTCGCCGGCAAACCATTCAGCATAAGAGTTAGCAGTTTCATATAATTTTAAGGAATGTAAACTAACTTTTGGGGGTAAATGAACCTTGATCCTTTTGGCAAAATCAAATAGCATATTTTCACTGGTGGGCTGATAAGGCACTAGAATAATTCGGTGTGCATTGTCTTTAATCGTATTGGCAAGTTCTTTATGTGCTGAATTGCCATTAAATACCACCGAATGATCAAAAACATCTACAATTTCTTTCTTTACGATCCGTTTAAGATCTCCAAAGTCCATAACCATACCGTTTTTCGGACTTTCAGGGTCTTCAATAGGCTCTCCTATCACGGTAACATAGAGATGATAACTATGTCCGTGAATATTTTTACATTTCCCGTCATACCCGTATAGAGCATGCGCCGATTCGAAATCGAAGTGTTTGGTAATTCTAATTTTTTTCATGGTATTCTTTTTTCAACCACCCCACTCAGTTTTCAACTGAGTTCCCTCCTTTTAAAGGAAGGGAACAGGGCTGTTTTTACTTTTTTTATTGGTCTTTTACCCAATGACGGGGAAGCAGACCTTAAAAAAATATTGTTTTAAATAACTTTCAACTCTTTTCCAACCTTGATAAAAGCAGCAATAGCTTTATCGAGATGTTCTTTTTCGTGTGCTGCACTCAGTTGTACCCGGATCCTTGCTTTTTCTTTAGGAACTACAGGGAAAAAGAATCCGATCACATAAATTCCTTCTTTCAGAAGCATATCGGCCATTTGCTGAGATAATTTAGCATCGTAGAGCATCACCGGAACGATAGCCGCATCTGCACCCACCAGGTCAAAACCGGCAGCTTCCATTTTACTACGGAAATAATGGGTGTTTTCTTCCAGTTTATCCCGTAAGGAAGTGTCTTTATCGATCATTTCAAAAACCTTTAAAGAGCCTCCTACAATGGCAGGAGCCAAAGAATTAGAGAATAAATACGGACGCGATCTTTGGCGCAGGATCTCGATAATTTCCTTTTTCCCGGTAGTATAACCTCCCATAGCTCCGCCAAGGGCTTTACCAAGAGTTCCTGTGATAATATCTACCCGGCCCATTACATTTTTCAATTCAACAGTTCCTCTTCCGGTTTTCCCGATAAATCCTGCGGCATGGCATTCGTCCACCATCACCATAGCATCGTATTGATCGGCGAGATCACATATTTTATCTAACTGTGCTACAATTCCATCCATGGAAAAAACACCATCGGTTACAATGATCTTAAATCGATGATTTTGTTTGTTGGCTTCGATCAATTGTTTTTCCAGATCGGCCATATCATTATTTTCATAACGATATCTTGCAGCCTTACAAAGTCGTACTCCGTCTATGATCGATGCATGGTTAAGAGAATCAGAAATGATCGCATCTTCTTTACTCAGTAAAGGCTCAAAGACCCCACCGTTGGCATCAAAAGCGGCAGCGTATAAAATAGTATTCTCGGTTTGGTAGAAATCGGCAATTTTTTGTTCGAGTTCTTTATGGATATCCTGCGTTCCACAAATAAAGCGTACCGATGACATACCGTAACCATGCTGGTCCATAGTATCTTTGGCAGCCTGAATTACTTCCGGGTTATTGGATAAGCCCAGATAGTTGTTGGCACAAAAATTAATCACTTCCTCACCGGTGGAAATTTTGATCACAGCATCCTGTGAAGAGGTGATGATCCTTTCTTTTTTATAAAGTCCCGCTTCTTTGATAGAAGAGAGTTCGTTTTGCAAATGTTCTTTTATTTTTCCGTACATAATTTTAAATTTGAGTACTACAAAAGTAAGGAAATCCAACGATTTATAATTTGAGATGAAACATTTAAAATTTTATGCAAAATGTATTTGTATTTTTGCTTGAAATTAAAGAAAAAAATGTCAGAAGAAAATAGATTAAAAAAAAGCTGGGAAGAGGTTCAGCAGGAGATTTCAGCAAAATTTGGCGGAGGTGAAATTTTAGATGTGGATGGTATCATTTTTCTGATTGGTATTCAGGAATTGGGAAAAGGCTATAAAAATTACAGCAAAGATGAGAAACTGAACATTATGCATATTGCCATTTGCAGATTACTCGTTCCTTTTGGATATTATGAATTCGATTTTTATGATGAAGAAGGATGGCCTCATTATAAATCTTTGGATGAATTACCAAACCTAAAAGCCGGTGAACAAACAGTTTTGATGAAAGAGGCAATTGTGATGTATTTTGAAAAGGAGTGAGATTTAAAAGTCAGCGTTTAACTTATCACAAGTATGAATATAGTTAAACCCTGACGGAATGATTGATAAATATAATTATTAGCTCAATATAATTAAAATTGAATACCGAAACTAATACCAAAAGATCCTCTTATAGTTAAACCCATTGGTACTTCCCCTTCAAATTCATAGATAGGATCTGCTCCATCTAAATCTAAATGGTTATGTTCGGCAAATACATTTGTAGTGATATTATAATTATCTCTTTTAAAAACGGGTAAACCAATACCTAATCTTAAACTACCACCTTTTTTAAACTGAGTTTTATCGATACTAAAAAAATGTGCAGCTTGGGTGT